>NZ_VDAF01000001.1:0-359241 GCF_019584525.1 Enterobacter sp. EC_50
TTTTTAATGCCAGTAATTCGGTGCTCCAGCGTGAACGTTGATAACCAAAATCGCCGGGAGAATGCTTTATCAGCTCACGTAACAGGGTGCAGATATGTTCAAAAGGCCAGCGTCGGGAGCGCCCTGCGGGTAAGGATTTCAGGCCTTCAATACCTGAGTGCGTAAACCAGTTAATCCAGCGACCAACGGATGAACGGGCACAACAGAGAGTTCTGGCAACATCGCTGACCCGTTCACCCCGATGAAGCATCAGCATGGCCGTGAGTCTGCGGGCATGATTTTTATCGCGCGTTTTATGAATAGCTTTCTGCATCAGGCGTCGTTCGCCACGGGGTATTGGTGCTATGATCGGCATCGCTCAGTCCGGTTGGTGGTTTTGGTTGGTTTGGCGATTGATCAGATCGCACAATCCGGGCTGAGTTCCCTTTCAGTGATCTACTATTCCGCGCATCTATTTAGAAAGCGAAACCATAAATAATTATAAGGAAAATCCTGGATAAAAAGCGACAGGCGCGAAAGGGCGGTTTCGTTAAAGCTTGTTCAGAGGCCAGTCGCACACGGTTTGACCACTGTCGTCTTAAGATCACAAATCAGAAATCTTTCCCCCCGGAAGGAACGGGTTTCTCTACACTCCAGGTAATATTCACTGGAGGCATGACATCATGGCGAACACCATCACGGCTGATGACATTCGGGAACACTTTTCGCAGGCTATGTCGGCGATGTACCAGCAGGAAGTTCCGCAGTACGGCACCTTGCTTGAACTGGTAGCGGACGTAAACCTGGCGGTGCTGGAAAATGATCCACTATTACATGAACAACTGGCAAACGCCGATGAGCTTGCGCGTCTGAACGTCGAGCGTCACGGGGCCATCCGCGTCGGCAGTGCGCAAGAACTTTCAACCCTGCGCCGTATGTTTGCCATTATGGGGATGTACCCGGTCAGCTATTACGATCTCTCCCAGGCGGGGGTGCCGGTCCATTCAACGGCATTTCGGCCGATTGATGATGCGGCGCTGTGCCGTAATCCGTTCCGTATCTTTACGTCGCTGCTGCGCCTTGAGCTGATTGAAAACGTCGCGCTGCGCGAACGTGCGGCGGAAATTCTGTCTCACCGAAACATCTTCACCCCGCGCTGTCTGGCGCTTCTCGATCTGTATGAATCGGAAGGGCAGTTTACCGTCGAGCAGGCGCAGGAGTTTGTGCAGGAAGCGCTGGAAACCTTCCGCTGGCACCGCCATGCGACGGTCGATCAGGAGACCTATCACGCGCTGCATAACGAGCACCGGCTGATCGCCGATGTGGTCTGCTTCCCGGGCTGCCATATTAACCACCTGACGCCGCGCACGCTGGATATTGACCGGGTGCAGGAGCTGATGCCGAAGTACGGTATTGAGCCGAAAATTTTGATTGAAGGGCCGCCGCGTCGCGAGGTGCCCGTCCTGCTGCGTCAAACCAGTTTCAAGGCGCTGGAAGAGCCGGTGCTGTTTGCCGGTGAACACAAAGGCACCCACACCGCGCGCTTCGGTGAGATTGAGCAGCGCGGCGTGGCGCTGACCCCGAAAGGCCGGGAACTGTACGATAGCCTCCTTGCCCAGGCTGGTACCGGCAAAGATAACCTGACGCACCAGCTGCATCTGCAGGAGATCTTTAGCGCCTTCCCTGACAGCGAACTGTTAATGCGCCGTCAGGAGCTGGCGTATTTCCGCTACCGTCTGACGCCAGCGGGTGAAGCGCATCGCCATGCGTTCCGGCCGGGCGACGATCCGCAGCCGCTGATCGAGCGCGGATGGGTCGTCGCACAGCCGATCACCTACGAAGATTTCCTCCCGGTCAGCGCCGCGGGGATTTTCCAGTCCAATCTCGGGAACGAAACGCAGGCCCGCAGCCATGGTAACGCCAGCCGCGATGCGTTTGAAGCGGCCCTTGGCTGCCCGGTGTATGACGAATTTACCCTCTATGAGGAGGCTGAAACGCGCAGCAAACAGCGTTGCGGTTTGCTCTGAAATCGTTACTCTGCTGGGGTGTGATGGAAAAAATAAGGTCGTTATGCAAAATCCTTCCGCCCCTGTGGTTGAAACGCGCCAGGGCGCACTCTCTGGTTTAACCGATGAAAATGTCCATGTCTGGTGCGGTATTCCTTATGCCGCACCGCCCGTTGGCGAGTGGCGCTGGCGCTCCCCGCGGCATCCTGAGCCGTGGGATGGTGTTCGCGAGGCTACCGCCTTTTCGGCCTCAAGCTGGCAAAGCAGCGAATATTGCCAGGAGCTGGGCGGGGGCGATCCCGGTCAGTTCTCGGAAGACTGCCTCTATCTGAACGTCTGGTCTCCCACAGAGCGCGCCGAGCCGCTTCCGGTTATGGTCTGGCTGCACGGCGGCGGCTTTACCATCGGTGCGGGTGGCTTACCGCCCTATAACGGCAAAGCGCTGGCCACGCGCGGCGTGGTTGTGGTGACGATCAACTACCGTCTCGGTCATCTTGGTTTTTTTGCCCATCCCGCGCTGGAAGGCGAAGAAGATCGCGTGGTGCATAATTTTGCCCTGCTGGATCAGATCGCCGCCCTCGAATGGGTAAGGGACAATATCGCCGCATTTGGTGGCGACCCCGCTAACGTGACCCTGTTTGGCGAATCCGCGGGCGCGCGCAGCGTGCTCTCTCTGCTGGCCTCTCCGCTTGCAGAAGGATTGTTCCATAAGGCGATTGTGCAAAGCGGGTACACCTTGCCGGACACGCCGCGAGAGCAGGCGTTGCAAAAAGGGGAGGCGCTGGCCGCCCATTTTGGCCTGGAAAAGGCGACAGCCGAGCAGCTGCGCGACATTCCGCCGGAGGCGTTCTGGCCGCTCACCGCGCCGCTGAACATTGCTCCGGCCCCCATCGTCGGGGATTGCGTTCTGCCTGAAGCGATGCTGGACGTCTTTTTCGCCGCTCGCCAGCACCCCGTGCCGGTAATGATCGGCTCGAACAGCGATGAGGCCAGCGTGATGGCGGTGTTTGGCATCGATCTCGCCGGGCAAATCCAGAAGCTTCGCCGGGAGCGACGCTTCGGGCTGGGGCTGATTAAGCTGCTCTATCCGGGCGTCAAAGGCGATGAGGAGCTGGGCAGGCAGGTGTGCCGCGACATGGCGTTCACTACGATGGGCTACGTCGTGATGCAGGCGCAGCAGCGCGTCGGCGGATTGTGCTGGCGTTACTGGTTTGACTATGTCGCGGAAGCGGAACATGCCACCTATATCAACGGCGCGTGGCACGGCAATGAAGTGCCTTACGTCTTTGATACCCTCGGCCAGGTGGAGCCTTCACGCCAGTATGTCAACGAACGGGATGTGCAGTTTGCTGCTCAGGTGGCCGATTACTGGGTGAGCTTTGCGCGAGACGCAGGACCTCACGAGATCCTGCCCGGGCCGACGCACTGGCCCGCATGCCGAAAAGGGCGGGACGTTTTGTTACGCATTGGCGTGAATAAACATGCAGGTTTCAGGCTTGAAAACCGCTTTATGCGCGCCCGGATGAGCCTCTTCAAACGGGTGATGAAGCACCACGTCAGCCTCGATTAAGCAAACAGGCGCGAAACGCCGCCAGCCCATTTTCCTCCCCTGGCGTTTCGCGCAGCACCAGCCGGTAGCTCGCGCCGGTTTTTATGCTGGTTTCATAAGGCCGCATCAGTCTTCCCGCGCGGACATCTTCGGCCACCAGCGTTTCGTCGGCAATGGCAACGCCCAGCCCCTGAATAGCGGCCGTGATGGCGAGATCCATCGTGTCGAAGTGTTGATTTTTGTGCATGGCAAAGCCCGGACCTTCCTGTTTCGTCAGCCACAGCGACCAGTCTGTCTTATCCCTTGTCGGGTGCAGGAACGTCAGCGAACCCAGTGCGGCACCCGCCCGCACCGGGCTTATCACCGGGGTGAGCGCCTCTTCGAACAGCAGGTCGCCTGCGCTCATGTGCGTGCCGAACACGATGGCCGCGTCGTAAGATTCGGTTTTGAAATTGACGTTATGATCGGTGGTGGTGGTCAGGGCGATCTGCAGATCCGGCTGCTCACGCTCCACCTCCAGCAGGCGCGGCACCAGCCAGCGCATGGCGCAGGTGGGCGCCTTGAGCCTGATCACGGTTTGCTGGCTGCGGGCCTGGTCGGCCACGGTCAGCAAGTGTTCGAACGCAGACTGCAGTTCCGGGAGCAGGGCGCAGCCCTGTGAAGAGAGGCGCAGGCCGCGCGCGTGGCGTTCAAAAAGCGGAAAGCCAAACCAGGCCTCGAGGGAGGCTATCTTGCGGCTCACGGCCCCCTGCGTCAGACAAAGCTCTGCGGCAGCATGGGTGAGATTCAGGTGACGCGCGGTGACTAAAAATGCGTCGATGGCATTGAGCGGGAGCGAACGGCGCGACATGAAAACACCTCAGCTATGCATTTTTCTCATGGCTATTATGACAACAATTCGATTGTCCCGACAACAGAGATGTTGTTTGAATAGTTATGCAATGTCCATGAGAAGGGAAAGAGGATGACTTTACAAACGCCTGTGCAAACGCGCTCCAAACTGCCCGATGTGGGCACCACGATCTTTACCGTTATCGGCCAGCTCTCGGCGCAGCATAACGCGATAAACCTTTCTCAGGGCGCACCGAATTTTTCCTGCGACCCGAAGCTTGTTGCGGGCGTCACCCGCGCGATGGAGGCAGGGCATAACCAGTACGCGTCGATGACCGGCCTGCAGACGCTCAAAGAGCGCATTGCCGATAAAATTGCCACGCTTTACGGCACGCAGTATGACCCGGGCCGCGAGGTGCTGGTGACCGCCAGCGCCAGCGAAGGGCTCTACTCGGCAATCAGCGGGCTGGTGCATCCGGGCGATGAGGTGATCTACTTTGAGCCGTCATTTGACAGCTACGCGCCGATTGTCCGCCTGCAGGGGGCAACGCCGGTTGCCATCAGGCTCACCGTGCCGGATTTTGCCGTGAACTGGGACGAGGTTCGCGCCGCGATCACCCCGCGCACGCGCATGATTATCATCAATACGCCACACAACCCGAGCGGTCAGGTCTTCTCCGCCGACGATCTGCAGCAGCTGGCGGCGCTGACCCGCAATACTGACATCATTATTTTGTCTGACGAAGTGTACGAACACGTGGTGTTTGACGGTGAGCCGCACCACGGGATGGCTACGCACCCGCAGCTGGCGGAGCGTAGCGTGATTATTTCTTCTTTCGGAAAAACGTATCACGTCACCGGCTGGCGCGTGGGTTACTGTGTTGCACCGGCGGTACTGATGGACGAGATTTGTAAAGTCCATCAATTTTTAATGTTCTCTGCCGATACGCCAATGCAGCACGCGTTTGCTGAACATATGGTTGACCCGCAAACCTGGCTGTCGCTGTCGGCGTTTTACCAGCGCAAGCGCGATCTGCTGCAGAGTCTGCTGGCCGATTCGCCGTTTACGCTGCTGCCAAGCGCCGGCTCGTTCTTCATGCTGGCGGACTACAGCCAGTTCAGCGACGAGCGCGACAGCGAGCTGGTGAAACGGCTGATCGTTGAGTACGGTGTAGCCACCATTCCGCTGTCGGCGTTTTATGCGGACGGTACGGATAATAAATTGATTCGTCTCTCTTTTGCGAAAGATGAGGCGACGTTACGGGCAGGTGCTCAAGCCCTGTGTCAGGTTAAACCACGCTGAGCCTATCCCATTAGGCTATTTTATTCGCCATTTTGGCACCGGGCAGTGCTCGAAATCCTCACGTACTACATGTACGTTCCGGTTTCTGTGCGCTGTCCGGTACCAAACTGTCTTCAACAATTACGCCTACTGGGATAGGCTCTGAGGAGTTTGAAATGAAATTACGCGCGCTAGTTGTCGGCATGGGATTGCTGTGTACCTTTTCCTCCTTCGCAGCGTCCGAGCTGCGTTACGGTCTGGAAGCCGAATATCCGCCGTTTGAAAGCCGCAATGCGGCAGGCGAACTGGAAGGGTTTGACGTTGAGCTGGGGAATGCCATCTGTAAAGCGGCAGCGCTGAAGTGCAGCTGGGTGGAAACCTCGTTTGATGCGCTGATCCCGGGGCTGGTGGCGAAGAAATTCGACGCCATCAACTCGGCGATGAATATCACCGAGCAGCGCCGCAAGAGCATTGATTTTACCCAGCCGATCTACCGTATTCCGTCGCAGCTGGTCGGCAAGGCCGGGACGGCGGTCGAGGCGACGCCTGAAGGGCTGAAGGGGAAAACCATCGGCGTGCTGCAGGGCTCCATTCAGGAAACCTATGCCAAAGAGCACTGGGAAAAGCAGGGTGTCACCGTGGTGTCGTATAAAGATCAGAATATGGCCTGGGGCGATCTGCTGAATGGCCGTATCGACGCCTCGCTGGTCATGTCCGCGGCCGGGCAGGCAGGTTTCCTCAGCAAGCCGCAGGGAAAAGGGTTTGGCTTCATCGGCAAACCGGTGTCTGACGACACCATCCTCGGCAGCGGGATCGGTTTTGGGTTGCGCAAAGGTGACGAGGCCACCAAAAAGCAGCTTGATGCCGCAATTGATAAGGTACGTGCCGACGGCACGATCGCCAAACTCGCTGATAAGTACTTCCCGGGTATCGATGTCAGCGTAAAATAACCGCCTCATTGGCCCCGTCAGCTGATGTCCTGACGGGGCATTTTTATACACATTTTCCAGGCTTTCTTTACACCACTTTCGGGCCGTTCTGGTCGACAGAAAATATTTCTCACTTTGTTCATATAATCACCGGCCAACAATTGGATTCTTAACCATTTTTGTTTAGGCTGTGCGTTCTTTCTTGCCGTCATTTCGCCGAGCGCGGAACACATTCACACGACCATAAGGACGTTTTTCCAGGCATGAATCGCAGACGTTTTCTAAAAGGCTCGCTGGCAGTGGCAGCCCTGAGCGGCACATCCGGCCTTGCTTCCCTGTTTTCCAAAGCGGCATACGCTGCCGACTCTGACATTGCTGACGGCCAGAGCCGTCGTTTTGACTTCTCCGTACTGCAATCCATGGCGCATGACCTGGCGAAAACCCCGTGGGGTGGCGCGCCGCGTCCGCTGCCGGAGACGCTGGCAACCATGACGCCGCAGGCGTACAACGCCATTCGCTACGACGAAAAGCAGTCTCTGTGGAACAACATTGAAGGGCGTCAGCTGGACGTGCAGTTCTTCCACATGGGAATGGGGTTCCGCCGCCGCGTGCGGATGTTCTCGCTGGACCAGTCGACCTCTATGGCGCGCGAGATCCACTTCCGTCCTGAGCTGTTCAGCTACGGTGAAACGGGCGTGGATACCAAACAGCTGGAAGGGCAAAGCGATCTCGGCTTTGCGGGCTTCCGCGCGTTTAAGGCGCCGGAGCTGGCGCGTCGCGATATCGTCTCTTTCCTGGGGGCCAGCTATTTCCGCGCGGTGGACGACACCTACCAGTACGGCCTTTCCGCCCGCGGTCTGGCGGTAGACACCTTTACCGACACGCCGGAAGAGTTCCCGGACTTTACCGCCTTCTGGTTTGAAACCGTCAAGCCCGGCGACACCACCTTTACCGTCTATACGCTGCTGGATAGCCCGAGCATCACCGGCGCCTATAAGTTCGTGATCCACTGCGAGAAGAGCCAGGTGATCATGGAGGTGGAAAACCACCTCTATGCGCGTAAGGACATCAAGCAGCTCGGCATTGCGCCGATGACCAGCATGTTCAGCTGCGGCAATAACGAACGCCGCATGTGCGACACCATTCACCCGCAAATTCACGACTCCGACCGCCTGGCGATGTGGCGCGGCAACGGGGAGTGGATTTGTCGTCCGCTGAACAACCCGCAGAAGCTGCAGTTCAATGCCTATATGGATAAAAACCCGAAAGGGTTCGGGCTGCTGCAGCTCGATCGCGATTTCTCGCACTATCAGGACGTGATGGGATGGTACAACAAGCGCCCAAGCCTGTGGGTGGAACCGCGTAACGACTGGGGTAAAGGCGCGGTTGGCCTGATGGAGATCCCGACCACCGGTGAAACGCTGGATAACGTGGTCTGCTTCTGGCAGCCGGAAAAAGCCGTCAAAGCGGGCGACGAGCTGGACTTTAAATATCGCCTCTACTGGAGCGCGATGCCGCCGGTGCGCTCCCCGCTGGCGAACGTTTATGCGACCCGCACCGGCATGGGCGGCTTCCCGGAAGGCTGGGCTCCAGGGGAAAACTACCCGAAAGTGTGGGCCCGTCGCTTTGCGATTGACTTCGTCGGTGGCGACCTGAAGGCCGCTGCGCCAAAAGGCATCGAGCCGGTGATTACGCTCTCCAGCGGTGAAGCGAAGCAGGTAGAGATCCTCTACGTTGAGCCGTTTGACGGCTATCGCATTCTGTTTGACTGGTACCCGACGTCGGATTCGACGGAGCCGGTGGATATGCGCCTGTTCCTGCGCTGTCAGGGCGACGCCATCAGTGAAACCTGGCTGTATCAGTATTTCCCGCCGGCGCCGGATAAACGTCAGTACGTTGACGACAGGGTAATGCGTTAACCCTTGTGGGATTGTGCCGGGTGGCGGCTTCGCCTTACCCGGCCTACAGTTTCGAAACGTAGGCCGGGTAAGCGCTAGCGCCACCCGGCAATTGAGAGGCACCATGTCTTCAGAAATCATCCCCGTCACCCAGGATATCGAACTTCGCGCCGTCGAAGAGCGCTACACCGCCGACCTGCACAATCTCGTTGTTAAAAACAGAGCCTTTCTGCAAACAGCCTTTGACTGGGCGCAGCACGTGGGCAGCGAAGAGGATACCCGCCGCAACGTGCAGAGCAACCAGATGCTTCACCAGCGCGGCTACGCCAAAATGTTTCTGATCTTCAAGGATGATGCGCTGGTTGGCGTCCTGTCGTTCAACACGATTGAACCGACCAACAAAGCCGGCTACATCGGCTACTGGCTGGATGAAGCCCACCAGGGTCAGGGCATTCTCTCTCAGTCACTGCAGGCGTTTATGCGCTACTACGCTGAACGCGGTGAGATCCGCCGTTTTGTGATCAAGTGTCGGGTGGCGAATCAGCAAAGCAACAGCGTTGCCGTGCGCAACGGTTTTACGCTGGAAGGGTGCCTGCGGGAAGCGGAATACCTGAATGGCCGCTTTGACGACGTGAATATCTACGGCAGGATTTATACCCTATAACGCACCCAGCAGCGGCGTGCGGGTGATGCGCTGGTCGCCGTTTATCACTTTTTCGCCGCGCAGATGAATGCTCTCGCCAGCAAACGCTTCTATGACCGCATCGTCGGTGATTTCAACCCGATGCTCGATAAGCACATCCCCGCTGATTCGCGCGCGCCCCTGGATCACCACTTTATCATCCAGCATGATCGGCCCGCCGCGCAGCCATGCCTGACCGCCAATCAGGACGTGATGCTTGATGACGCAGTTGCCTTCAACCACGGCATTCTCCGCAATCTGCGAGCTGTAGCGCACCGTCGGGATGGCATCGTCGTCGAAACCGGCTATCACGCGGGCGTTGCCGTAGACTTTCGCGCAGTCGCACACCCAGACGTTGTTGAGTTCGTTACCCTCGAGGATCGCGTTGTCGAAGACTTCGGCCCGGTGTTCCACGAAGGCAAAATTAACCATCGCCTCGCCGTAGATTTGCGCCTGGTGCACAATGCGCGACTGGCTCACCGTCGCCTTATCGTAGATTTGCAGAATCCGTTCATGGTCCGGCGTCAGCCCTTTGGCGGCAATGACCACGCTGTGATGCAGCACGCGCGCGTCGCCGTAGATATGGCACTCGCCCCGTACGCAGGATTGCTGAATAGTGACGTTGTCACTTATTCGCGCCCCGTGGCTAACCTCCGCGCCGTCCAGCCAGCAGCTGCCGCCGATATGCGCGTCATGGCTAATGATGCATGGAAGGGTAAGACGCGCGTTGCCGGATACGGTTGCCCCGGCGAACACCACGCTGTTTTCATCGTAGATCCAGCAGTCGCCGTCCTGTGCGAGGGCGCGCTCATCGTCAATCCAGCCGCCTCTCGTGCCGACCGCCACGTCGTTAAAGTCCGCCGTGGCGATGATCTGCCGCAGCGTGGTGGCATGAGTGGTTTCGCCGTTTTTCCATTGCCAGAGGCGGGTTTCATCGCTGAGCCGGTACTTTTTCATCGTTTGATCTCTGGTTAGCATCTCAGCTAAACGTAGCAAATTTTCGGCTTTTCGTTTCGCTGGCATCCGCTGCAGAAACCGCTTAAAATGGCATTTAAAATACATTTTAAAAATTAAAATAAATGAATAAATTTAACAAACCCCAACAGGTACTTAACTTGCCCGCAGGGTATTTTGGCATGGTGCTTGGCATCATCGGGATGGGTTTCGCCTGGCGATACGCCAGCACCCTCTGGCCAGTGACGCGTTGGCCGGGTGAGGGCCTCGTAGCCCTTGCGGTGATATGCTGGTTTCTTTTAACGGTCGCGTTTGTGACGCGTGCGATCCGTTTCCCCCGCAGCGTGCTGGCAGAGATGCGGCACCCGGTGATGAGCAGTTTTGTCAGCCTTTTCCCGGCCACCACGATGCTGGTCGCCATCGGCTTTGTCCCCTGGTTTCGCGCGGTGTCACTGGCATTGTTTGGCATTGGCGTGGTGGTGCAGCTTGCATACTCCGCCTGGCAAAGCGCCGGGTTATGGCGCGGGAAACATCCGCAAGAGGCGACCACGCCTGGATTATATCTGCCTACGGTGGCGAATAATTTTATCAGCGCGATGGCATGCGGTGCCCTGGGCTTCAACGATGTAGGGTTAGTCTTCCTTGGCGCAGGCGTCTTTTCCTGGCTCAGCCTGGAACCGGTTATTCTTCAGCGTCTTCGTAGTGCAGGAGAACTGCCCTCCGCACTGCGTACTTCATTGGGTATTCAACTGGCGCCCGCGCTGGTGGCATGTAGCGCCTGGTTCAGCGTAAATGGCGGTCAGGCGGATACGTTTGCGAAAATGCTGTTCGGCTATGGTCTGCTGCAGCTGCTATTTATGCTCCGCCTGATGCCATGGTATTTGTCCCAGCCGTTCAATGCCTCATTCTGGAGTTTTTCCTTTGGCGTATCGGCCCTGGCAACCACGGGTCTGCATCTGGGACAAAGCAGTCCGACGGGCTTTTTTCACGCCATTGCCGTGCCGCTGTTTATCTTCACCAACGCGATTATTGGGTGGCTGTTGGTGCGTACATTGATTCTGCTGCTTCAGGGCAAACTTCTGGTTCGTGCTGATAAAGCGCAGCTTATGCAATCCGAGGAACAATAATGACCGTCGATGAGAATTACTTCACTGAGAAATATGGCTTAACGCGTACCCATTCAGAAGTGCTGTACAGCGCGGAGATCGTGAAACCCGGTAAAACGCTGGATCTGGGCTGCGGCAACGGCCGTAACAGCCTTTATCTTGCAGCCAACGGCTACGATGTCACCGCGTGGGACAAGAACCCGATGAGCATCGACAATATCGAGCGCATCAAGGCGGAAGAAGGGATCGCTAATCTGCATACCGCGATTAAGGATCTGAACAACCTGAGCTTTGACGGCCAGTACGATTTTATTCTCTCTACCGTGGTGCTGATGTTCCTGGAGGCAAAAACCATCCCGGGCCTTATCGCCAATATGCAGCGCTGCACGACGCCGGGCGGTTACAATCTGATCGTTGCCGCCATGGATACGGCAGACTACCCCTGCACGGTCGGCTTCCCGTTTGCGTTCAGGAGCGGTGAGCTGAGCAACTACTATGAAGGCTGGCAGTTGCTCAAATACAACGAGGACGTTGGCGAACTGCACCGCACCGATGAAAACGGCAACCGCATCAAGCTGCGCTTTGCCACGATGCTGGCACGCAAGCCCGCTTAACGGGCGGCCAGCAGGCAGATCTGCAGGGCAGTCTTATAAGACGCCTCAAACGACGACAGCGGCAGGAATTCAAACTTCGAGTGGAAGTTATGCGCCCCGGTGAAGAAGTTCGGGGTGAGTAGCCCTTTAGCCGAGAGCGCCGCGCCGTCGGTGCCGCCGCGCATCGGCGTCGGTTTCGGCGTGATGCCGAGCGATTCCATCGCCTCGAACATCAGATCGATGGCGCGTCGGTCTTCGCCAATCGCATTGCTGATATTGCTGTAGGTCTCTTCAATGCGATAGTCCACTTTGGCCGTCGGATATTGGGCGGCAATCAGCGCGGCCACGTCGGCAATCTGCTGCTTGCGCGCGGCAAAGCGCTCCTTGTCAAAGTCGCGGATATTGGCCTTAAGAACGGCCTCGTTCTGTCCGGCCTGAATGCCGTTAAACCAGATATAGCCTTCACGTCCCTCGGTGCACTCGGGCGTTTGCTGGCGGTCAAAATGGCTGATGTAGTCAGTCGCCATCAGCAGGGGATTTACCAGCACGCCTTTCGCGGACATCGGGTGCGCCGTCACGCCGGTAAAGCGGATTTCCGCGGCTGCCGCATTAAAGTTTTCGTAGACAATTTCCCCCAGCTCGCAGCAGTCGATAGTCCAGGCGAAGTCGACGTCAAAGCGCTTAAGATCGAGCGCTTTTGCACCGTTCAGGCCGATCTCTTCGTCAGGCACAAACGCCACGACGATATCCCCATGCCGATGCTCCGCCGTCAGGTTTTCCAGCACCGTCATGACCACCGTGACCGCCGATTTATTATCGGCACCCAATACGCTGGTTCCGTCGCTGAAAATAATCTCCTCGTTCGGATAAGCCAGAATTTCTGGGTGCTCCTCTACCCGCAGCCAGATGTCTTTCTCTTTATTCAGACAGAGATCTTCACCGGTAAACGTTAATATTTGTGGATGAATATCCGGTGAAAGTCCCACGTCGACGGTATCAATATGGGTAATAAAGCCGATGCGCGGCGCACCGGGCACGTTGCCTTTTTTTACCGCCGTTACCGTGGCAAATTCATCAATCACAATATCGTCTAACCCCAGCTGTGCCAGCTCCTGCGCCAGCTCGCGCGCCATGTCGTGCTGGCCCGGCGTTGAGGGCAGAGTTTTGACTCTGGGATCGCTCTGACTGGTGATCGCGAGATAGCGGAAAAAACGGTGCGTTAATTGTCTGGAAAGCGGCGAGCCCATAGTGATTTGTTCCTTATTTATTTTTCGGGTGTTTGCCACTTCACTTTAATGTTATTTATGAAATGGCAAAAGAATTAATTAGCCGTCGAATTAAAAAGACAGGAATAAATGATGACAAGCAAACTCACAACTATTGCGCTGGCGCTTGCGGCGCTCACGGTCAGTTCCGCCGTCGCCGCGAAAACGCTGGTGTATTGTTCCGAAGGATCGCCGGAAAACTTTAACCCTCAGCTTTACACCTCGGGAACCAGCGTCGACGCCAGCGCCGTGCCGGTCTATAACCGTCTGGTCGATTTCAAACCCGGCACCACGGAGCTGGTGCCGAGCCTGGCGGAGCGCTGGGAGGTGAGCGACGACGGCAAGGTTTACACCTTCCATCTGCGTCAGGGCGTGAAGTTCCAGAGCAATAAATCCTTCACGCCAACCCGCGACTTTAACGCCGACGACGTGATTTTCTCGTTTATGCGCCAGAAAGACGTGAATCATCCCTACCACAACGTCTCTAACGGCAGCTACTCCAACTTCGAAAGCCTGGAGTTCGGCAGCCTGATAACCGCCATTGATAAAGTCGATGACCACACCGTGCGCTTTACCCTGGCGCACCCGGAAGCGCCGTTTGTCGCCGATCTGGCCTGGTATTTTGCCTCAATCCTTTCGGCGGAGTATGCCGACGCGATGCTGAAAGCGGGCACGCCGGAGAAGGTGGATATGGAGCCCATCGGCACCGGGCCGTTTAAGCTGGCGCAGTATCAGAAGGATTCCCGGATCCTGTTCACGGCGTTTGCCGACTACTGGCAGGGGAAATCGAAGCTGGACCGACTGGTGTTTAGCATCACCCCGGATGCCTCCGTGCGTTTTGCCAAAATTGAGAAGAACGAATGTCAGGTGATGCCGTTCCCGAACCCGGCCGATCTGCCGCGCATGAAGGCCAATAAAGATATCAACCTGATGAGCAAAGCCGGACTGAACACCGGTTTTCTGGCGTTCAACACGCAGAAGCCGCCGCTGGATAACGTGAAGGTCCGTCAGGCGCTGGCGATGGCCATCAACAAACCAGCCATTATTGACGCGGTGTTCCACGGTACCGGAACGGCGGCGAAGAACCTGCTGCCGCCGGGCGTCTGGAGCGCCGACAGCGAGCTTAAGGATTACGACTACGATCCTGAAAAAGCCAAAGCGCTGCTGAAAGAGGCCGGCTTTGCCAGCGGCGTCAGCATCGATTTATGGGCGATGCCGGTCCAGCGGCCCTATAACCCGAATGCGAAACGCATGGCGGAGATGATTCAGGCGGACTGGGCGAAAATTGGCGTACAGACCAAAATCGTTACCTACGAGTGGGGCGAATACCTTAAGCGTGTGAAGGGCGGGGAACATCAGGCCGCGCTGATGGGCTGGACGACGGCCACCGGCGATCCGGATAACTTCTTCGGCCCGCTCTTTACCTGCACCTCGGCGAACGGTGGCTCAAATTCGGCGAAATGGTGCTATAAGCCGTTTGATAAGATCGTTGCTGAAGCCAAATCGATAACCGATCATGATAAACGCGTGGCGCTGTATAAACAGGCTCAGCAGATGATGCATGACCAGATGCCTGCGGTGATGATTGCGCATTCAACGATTTTCGAACCGGTGCGCAAGGAGGTGAAGGGCTATGAAATCGACCCGTTTGGCAAACATCTGTTCTGGCAAGTGGATATAAATCAGTAATTTTTCACTGCCCGGCATGCGTCCGGGCAATCTTTTTGCAATTTGTGCTCCCGGCATCATTTTTTGTCACAACAAACCCGCCAGACTTTTGCTATAACTTCAAATGCATACTTGCAGATAACATGGAAAACTATCATGCGTACTCAAACTTTTTTTAAAGTTGCAGTGCTTACTGGTCTGTTGGCGTTGGCGGGCTGTTCTTCAAAAGTCGCCGCTCCGGAACAATACTCCGGCTTTTTAAAAGATTATTCAGGCTTACAGCAAACGACCTCGGCGACGGGAAAACCGACGCTGCGTTGGGTCGATCCTTCGTATAACGAAGCCAATTACGACAGCATTCTCTGGACGCCAATTACCTATTATCCAACGCCAAAACCCACCACGCAAATTGGGCAAAAAACGCTTGATGAGTTGTTGAATTACACCAATAACAAAATGAAAACGGCGATTGGTACGCGTAAGCCAGTTGTCACCACGCCGGGTAAACACAGCCTGATTTTCCGTGGCGCGATTACCGGGGTGAGTTCGCAGAAAGAGGGGCTGCAGTTCTATGAAGTGGTGCCTGTTGCGCTGGTGGTTGCCGGGACGCAGATGGCAACCGGACACCGCACCATGGATACGCATCTCTTCTTTGAAGGCGAGCTGATCGATGCGGCCACTAATAAACCGGTCATGAAGGTGGTACGTAAAGGCGAAGGTAAAGAGCTGAATAACGAAAACACACCAATGACCTTTGCGACGCTGAAGCAGGTTGTTGATGACATGGCGACGGACGCCACCATGTTTGATGTGAAAAAGACCGCGAAATAAAATAAAACGGCCTGCGTAATGCAGGCCGTTTTATTTATGCCATTCGTAAGCGTCTGAACCAGGTTTCCGGTTTGGTAAACATCACCATATTTCCTCCCAGAATCAGCACTAATCCCACGATACCGTTGACATGCCAGACGTAGCCTTCATACACCGTGGAGATGGAGAGCGCCACCAGCGGAAAGAGCAGCGTGCTGTAGGCCGCTTTGCCCGGGCCAATACGTCCCACCAGCGTGAAGTAGGCGCCAAACGCAATCACCGAGCCAAACACGGCCAGATACACCAGCGCGCCGAGATAGCTCACCGTCCATTCCGGCACAAAGCTATCGCCTCTGAACAGCGCAATACAGCCCATCACCAGCGTGCCATAGAGCATCGCCCAGGCGTTGGTGGTCATGGTTTCCAGGCCTCTGCGCTGATGGCGCATGCTGATCATATTACCCAGCGAGAACCCATACGTGCCGAGTGCGGAAAGGCCAATGCCCGTCAGGAGTGACGCGCTCCAGCCGCTGGCCAGCAGATCGTCCCAGAAGAGGGTGACAATCCCAACCAGCCCCAGCGCCGCCGCCGTCCAGAAACGCGCGGGCGGGCGCTGTCCGAAGAAAATAAAGCTGTTAATGGCGTTATAGAGTACCGCCATGGAGAAGATCACCGACTCCAGTCCGGTATTGATATGTGCCGCTGCCGTGTAAAAACACCAGAAGTTAAAGCAGAAAACACAGCATCCCTGAAGCAGGCAAAAAAGATGATCCCGAAGCGCTAGCGTGCGCAGGCGACGCAGGGCGAGTAACACCACCATCATGGTGAGGCTGGCGACGGCGAAGCGCCAGAAGATCGACACCGGCGCCGCGACGGGGCCCTGCTGCAGGAAAATCGCAATCCAGGTGGTTCCCCAGATAATGACCACGAGTCCGTATAATAATGCGTTCATAGTTGTCTCTTCTTAAACCGCGGAAGCCCGCAGTATGACGCTGAGATGCGTAACGGGCTTTCACCCGCTTGCGGCAGACTTGCAAAATCTTGCGCTTTTTTCTTCTGGAGGGACTGGCAACGGGCGACAACTCTTCTTAGACTGATATTCCGATTCTTCACGCGCTAACGGTTATGTCTCACGCTTACGATACCTTTGAAACGCTTTGCCAACAGAATGCAGTCCTGCGGGAAACCGTCTCGCTGAATTCGGGTATCCAGCTGGCCGCGTGGTACAACAAGCACGACACGATCACCGTAAAGAGCAATCATCATACTCTCAGCCTGTACGTGGCGGACGGCTACGAAAGCTATCAAAAAACGCCAGGAGGCTGGAAGAACGGCGGGGGGCCGGACCGTTTCTGCCTGATGCCCAAAGAGAGCGAATCGACGTGGGATATCCGCGATGACCTGTCGTTTGTACATCTCTACTGCACCGATGAACACCTGCGCGACGTGGGAGAAAAAATCTGGGATAAGCGGCCGCTTTCGCTGACCCTGGACGAGCGTATTTTTGGCAGCGACCCGAAGATCACCACGCTGTATCGCCAGTTTTTACTGGGCTGTGACTGGCAGCAGCACGCCAACCAGCTCACCCTGAGCACGGCCTCCACGCTGCTGCTGACCCATCTGCTGCAAAACTACTCAAACGTGCAGTGGAAGCTGCCGGTCGTTACGGGCGGGTTATCGCCGTTCGTGCTGCGCAACGTCCTCGCCTTTATCGAAGAGAACCTCGGGCAGCCCCTGACGCTGGCCGAGCTGGCGGTGCAGGCCGCCCTCAGCGAATACCATTTTGCCCGCATGTTCCGCCAGTCGACGGGGCTGGCACCGCATCAGTACGTGATGCACAGGCGAATGGTCAAGGCGAAAGAGCTGGTGCAGCATACCTCCATGCCACTGACGGACATTGCGCTGGCCTGCGGGTTTAACTCCGCCAGCCACTTCAGCAACCGCTTTCGCAGCGCGACGGGCATGACGCCGTCGCAGCTACGCGCGGCGAGCGCGTGAAAACAGGGCGTAACATACCCCGCCCAGCACCAGCCCCCAGAACGCCGAACCGATGCCCAGGATCGTGACGCCGCTTGCGGTCGTCAGAAATGTGACGATAGCCGCGTCGCGCTCCGCTTCGTGACTCAGCGCCTGATATAAACTCCCGCTGATGGTGCCCAGCAGCGCCAGACCGGCCAGCGTCTGGATCCAGCTGAGCGGCAGCGCGGCCATCAGCCCGGTAATGGATCCACCGAAAATTCCCGCCAGCAGATAAAACCCGCCGGCTGCGATGGCCGCCAGCCAGCGTTTATCCGCGTCCGGGTGTGCATCCGGGCTTTGACAAATGGCGGCTGTAATGGCCGCAATGCAGATAGAAAAGACGCCAAACGGAGAAAACAGCAGCGCCAGTCCCCCCGTCACGATGATGAGCGGTGAGACCGCCAGCGGGTAACCGGAGGCTTTCATCGTGGCGAACCCCGGCGCGTTTTGTGAGGCCATGGTGACCAGGAAGAAGGGCAAGCCAATACTCACCAGGCTGGTGAAGGTGAAGGCGGGCGCAATAAATTCGGGCATCACCAGTGAAAGCGTGAGCTTATCCGTGACAACGTCACCACCGGCCCAGGCCACGATACCGCCCACCAGCAGCGTGACCACGATGGCATAGCGCGGCGACAGCGCTTTGGCGATCAGCCATGCCGCAATCATGCTGCCGCACAGCAGAAAGTGCCCCTCAAGATGCGCAAACGCGTGCAGGCCAAACTGCAGCAGTACCCCGGCGAGCATGGCGGCAGCAAGCGAATAGGGGATCAGCGTCATCAGACGGGCGAAAAGCCCGGTGATGCCGCAGAGCAAAATAAGCGCGTTGGCAAAGATGAACACGCCGATGGTTTCCGCCAGCGTGACGCCGTGCAGGCTGGTGGCGAGCAGCGCCGCGCCGGGCGTTGACCAGGCGGTCAGCACGGGCGCTTTGTACCACCAGGAAAGCACCAGCGTGCTGACGCCCATCCCAATCCCCAGCGCGGTCATCCAGCCTGCGATCTGCTGCGCGCTGGCGCCAGCCGCGGCGGCGGCCTGCCAGATGATGGCGGCCGAGCTGGCGTAACCCACCAGAACGGCGACAAATCCAGCCAGTATGACCGGAACAAAATGAGAGGAAGGGCGCATGAAAACTCCGTTGTGCGTTATAACGTCCGGGGTAAGGTAACACTGTGCGTTATAGCGTACAAGTGGTATGCTCGTCGTCAGGAGGAAATATGGACATCACACAACACCTTGCAGCAACACTGAAAACATTACGCCAGGCACGGGGCTGGAGCCTGTCGAAGCTGGCGGACGAAACCGGCGTATCAAAGGCCATGCTCGGGCAAATCGAGCGAAATGAATCCAGCCCCACGGTGTCGACGCTGTGGAAAATTGCCACGGGACTGAACGTGCCGTTTTCCGCCTTCATTACACCGGAGGCGGACCGGCAGGCGGTGTTTGACCCGCAGCAGCAGGCGATGGTCGTCAAGCCGCTCTTTCCGTGGGACGAGGCGCTCCGGTTTGATTATTTCTCCATTACCCTGGCCCCCGGCGCCCTGAGTGAATCCACGCCGCATGAGGCGGGGGTGATTGAACATGTGGTGGTGGTCAGCGGCGAGCTGGAGATGAAGCTCGAGGGCAAGTGGCAGACGATTTCAGCCGATTCCGGCGTCCGTTTTGCCGGCGATAAACCGCACGCCTACCGCAACAGCAGCGACCGGACGGTGCATTTTCACTCCCTCATTCATTATCCCCGCTGAGGCTACGCAAAACTGTTTCGCTGACGCAGACTTCTGACTACAATAGCCGCCATTTTGACCATAACGGATAACGACGAAGTATGCGCCTGCAATCCCATCATCTTGAACTTTTAAGCCCGGCCCGTGACGCCGCCATTGCCCGTGAAGCGATCCTTCATGGCGCAGACGCCGTCTACATTGGCGGCCCGGGCTTCGGTGCCCGCCATAACGCCAGCAACAGCCTGAGCGATATTGCTGAGCTGGTGCCGTTCGCCCACCGTTTCGGGGCGAAGGTGTTCGTCACCCTGAACACCATTCTTCATGATGATGAGCTGGAGCCTGCGCAACGTCTGATTACCGATCTCTATCAGGCCGGGGTGGATGCCCTGATCGTTCAGGATATGGGCGTGCTGGAGCTGGATATTCCGCCCATTGAACTGCACGCCAGTACCCAGTGTGATATCCGCACGGTAGAGAAGGCGAAGTTCCTCTCCGACGTCGGCTTTTCGCAGATCGTTCTGGCGCGCGAGCTGAACCTGAATCAAATCCGCGATATTCACCAGGCGACAGACGCGACGATTGAATTCTTCATCCACGGCGCGCTGTGCGTGGCCTATTCCGGCCAGTGCAACATTTCCCACGCGCAGACGGGCCGCAGCGCCAACCGCGGCGACTGCTCTCAGGCCTGCCGTCTGCCGTATACCCTGAAAGACGATCAGGGCCGCGTGGTGGCATTTGAAAAACACCTGCTCTCGATGAAGGATAACGACCAGACCGCCAACCTGGGCGCGCTGATCGACGCGGGCGTGCGTTCCTTCAAGATCGAAGGGCGCTATAAAGATATGAGCTACGTGAAGAACATCACCGCGCACTATCGCCAGATGCTGGACGCCATCATCGAAGATCGCGGTGACCTGGCGCGCGCGTCGGCCGGTCGTACCGAGCATTTCTTTATTCCGTCGACGGACAAAACGTTCCACCGCGGCAGCACGGACTATTTCGTGAATGCCCGTAAAGGGGATATCGGCGCGTTTGACTCACCGAAGTTTATCGGTTTGCCGGTGGGTGAAGTGCTGAAAGTGGCGAAAGATCACCTTGATGTTGCGGTGACGGAGCCGCTGGCGAACGGCGATGGCCTTAACGTGATGATTAAGCGTGAGGTCGTGGGCTTCCGCGCCAACACGGTGGAGAAAACCGGTGAGAACCGCTACCGCGTATGGCCGAATGAAATGCCGGCCGATCTCTACAAGGCGCGACCGAACGCGGCGCTTAACCGTAACCTCGATCATAACTGGCAGCAGGCGCTGCTGAAAACCTCCAGCGAACGTCGTATTGCGGTGGATATTGAACTGGGCGGCTGGGAAGAGCAGCTGATTCTGACCATGACCTGTGAAGACGGCATCAGCGTAACGCATACGCTTGATGGCCTGTTCGAGGTGGCAAACAACGCGGAGAAAGCGCTCAACAGCCTGAAGGATGGCGTCGCGAAGCTGGGGCAGACGATTTACTACGCCCGCAACGTTGAGGTCAACCTGCCGGATGCCCTGTTTGTGCCGAACAGTTTGCTCAACCAGTTCCGCCGTGAAACCGCCGAGATGCTGGATGACGCGCGCCTGGCGAACTACCCGCGCGCTAGCCGTAAAGCGGAAACCGTTCCTGCGCCCGTCTACCCGGATACGCATTTATCCTTCCTCGCCAACGTCTACAACCATAAAGCGCGTGAATTCTATCATCGCCACGGCGTGCAGCTGATCGACGCGGCCTATGAAGCGCATGAGGAGAAGGGCGATGTGCCGGTGATGATCACCAAACACTGCCTTCGTTTCGCGTTTAACCTGTGTCCTAAGCAGGCGAAAGGCAACATCAAGAGCTGGAAGGCCACGCCTATGCAGCTCGTAAACGGTGACGAAGTGCTGACCCTCAAATTTGACTGCCGTCCCTGCGAAATGCATGTGATTGGCAAGATGAAAAACCACATCTTCAAAATGCCGCAGCCCGGCAGTATTGTGGCGTCCGTCAGCCCGGACGATCTGATGAAAACCCTGCCAAAACGCAAGGGCAGCTAACTACCGAACGTGCGTGTCCGGTTTGCGCGATTTCTGCCACAGGTGGTGTTCGCGCAAACCCTCCGCCGACTCCTCCGCCGCGCTTCGCAATTCATCGCTATCGGCTTCATGACGCAGCTGATGATCCACATTCTTTACCCACAGATATTCATGTCCTTTGTGCTCGGCCATAAGCTGGCCCGAAAAGAGGGCACAGATAAGCATCACGAGAGATAAACCTTTTTTAACCATGAGGTCACCGCCGAATAACATTGCGGCTTAATGATGCCGATTATTTATTATGGTTATTATTCAAAAGTTCAAATTAGCGCAAAGGGAATGTCAAAGAGTATGATTTCAGGCGCGCTGCATCTCATCAGAGATCATTACCAGTGCGGGTTAAAAAGGCTGTTTAACCTTCGTTAAGACAACGAATGTTAGGTTGTATGGGATCCGCAGCCCGGCCATGGAGTGTCGGGACGTAGAGACCAAAATACAAATCTATCCATGCAAGCATTTACCGCCATTTTTTGGCGGTTTTTTTTGCGCATAACGTAGCGGTGTTGGCCGTGGGGTTATGGCGTCACCCGATAGTGCGACTGCACCAGACCCGAAGGGAAGCAGCGGCTGGAGACCAGCGTCAAATCGATATCCCCGGGAAGGGCGCCAAACAGCGATTTTCCCGAACCGAGCAGGACAGGAACGGTTGTGATCACCATATCGGCCACCAGTCCTTCTCGCAGGAACGACTGTATGACTTGCCCACCATCGAGATAGACGCGACGGGCGTTCTGCCTCGCCAGATCGTCGAGCACCTCCTTTGGCGTGCGGCCGGAAAACTGTACTTTCCCCCTCAGCGCGTCGGGTACGGGCGTGTCGGCCAGCTGTCGGGAGAGCACCAGCACGGGCCGGTCATAAGGCCATGTCTCAAAGGTCCGCACCTTCTCATAGCTCCCCCGGCCCATCACGATCCAGTCTTTGTCCGCGATGAACGCCGTGTAGCCATGATCCTCATTCGGGTCATCGCGCTGCAGCAGCCAGTCGATATCATCATTGTGTCGGGCGATGTAGCCATCAAGACTGGTTGCGATAAAAACGTGTGTGGTGACCATCAGGTTCTCCGTATTCCAGCGAAACCAAAAGACTGACGCCTCAGCGGGCAGTACCGGCATGAGAAAATTGTTTACGGTACTGGGCCGGGGAAATCGCGAACTGCTGGCGAAAATGATGACGCAGCGTTGATGCCTGACCAAACCCGGTCTGTTCCGCGATGCTGTCGATGCTTAAACGACTGCTTTCCAGATAATCTTTCGCCCACAGCAGGCGCTCATTGAGTAACCAGCGGGCAGGCGTCGTTCCCGTTGCCGCTTCGAAGCGACGCAGAAACGTGCGCTGACTCATACCGACACGACGCGCCAGCGAGTCGACGCTGTGCGGCTCGGTAAGATGCGTGTGCAGAAAATCAAACAGCTGACCGAGGCGCTGGCTTTCCCGCAGCTGCGCTACCGGGCGGCTCAGCTGTTGCGGCTGAGATCCATCCCGGTGAGGGGGAATGACAAGCCGCCTCGCCACGCTGTTGGCGGTTTCCATCCCGAAATCCCGACGCACGACGTGCAGACAGAGATCGATCCCCGCCGCACTGCCTGCGGAAGTCAGGATCTCGCCTTCGTCCTGGTAGAGCACATCCTCGACCACGTCGATGTCAGGGTAGCGGGCTTTAAGCGTCTCAATGTAGCGCCAGTGCGTCGTGGCTTTGCGTCCGTTGAGCAGACCGGAGGCGGCCAGCACAAACACGCCCGAGCAGATGGAGAGTAGCTGACAGCCCCGCGCGCTGGCCTGACGTAATGCGTTGCAGAGCGCGTCCGGGACCGGCGAGTCCATCCCCCGCCAGCCCGGTACCACGATCAGATCGGCAGACGCAAGCAGGGAGAGATCGCCATCGGTAATGATGCGGATCCCGCCTGTCGCCCGAAGCTCACCGTCATCAACGCTTGCCACGGCAAAACGATACCAGTCGTCACCCAGCTCGGGCCGCGGCAGGCCGAAGATTTCCACCGCCACCCCAAACTCAAAGGTACACAGACCGTCATACGCCAGCACCACCACCTTCGGGCGGGCAATCTGTCTTAACGTTGTCATCTTTTTGCTGTTTTCTGGCATAAGCGAGCGCATTCATGAGCTGAATTTGTGGATAGAGTAGTGTTAACACAAACGCCAAAGATGAGGAAGGATCATGAGCTATGTTACTGAATTTCCGGCTGCCGAACCGCAGGAAGCCGTTACCCATTTTCTGCGTCGCCTGAGCGTCGAAACCGACTGCGCCGATGTGCATCATGCCATCACGCATAATGAGCAGGACTTTGTTTTGCTGCACGTGGTGGGGAGCCCGGAGCAGTTTGCCCGTCGCCATGTGCCGGGCGCTCTGCATATGCCGTGGAGCCAGATGACCGCTGAGCGCATGGCCCAATGGCCTGAAGGGACGCTGTTTGTCGTCTACTGCGCAGGGCCGCACTGTAACGGCGCGGACAGAGCCGCGCTGAAGCTGGCGCGTCTCGGGCTGCCGGTCAAAATCATGCTCGGCGGCATCACCGGCTGGGAAGATGAACGCTACGCGTTTGCCAGCGAGGCGTCCGTCGCCGCGCTGTGATGATGAATTTTTTTCAACACCCGTGAAATTTTCTCGTTTGCCGGCACCGGTGAGGTATGACATTGTTTTTGGACATTTAGACATCCAGAAGTCCAAAGCTTCAAATAATGAATTATCACTGCGGGCAATTATCGCCGGCAGACTGAGGAGATTTCCATGCAACGACACCACGCCCCGTACCGCGCCGACGTAGTCGGCAGTTTTTTACGCCCGGATGCCATCAAGCAGGCTCGCCTGAAATTTGCCAGCGGTGAGATTGATGCCGGGCAGCTTCGCGCGGTGGAGGACGAGGCCATTCGCCACGTCGTCGAGCAGCAGTGTGCGTGCGGCCTGCATGTGGTGACCGACGGTGAGTTTCGCCGTGCCTGGTGGCACTTCGACTTCTTCGACGGTCTTCAGGGCGTTGAGCGTTACGATTCCCAGCAGGGCATCCAGTTTAACGGCGTGCAAACCAAAGCCCACGGCGTGCGCGTCACCGGCAAGCTGGGCTTTGGCGAGCACCCGATGCTGGACGATTTCCGCTATCTGAAAAGCATCAGCGGTAACGCCCAGCCAAAAATGACCATTCCGAGCCCAAGCGTGCTGCACTTCCGCGGCGGTCGCAAAGACATTGATGCGACCGTTTATCCGGACCTTGACGTCTATTTCGATGACCTGGCGACCACGTGGCGCGATGCCATCCGGGCCTTCTACGACGCGGGCTGCCGTTATCTGCAGCTGGATGATACCGTCTGGGCCTATCTCTGTTCGGACGACCAGCGCCGTCAGATCCGCGAGCGCGGCGACGACGCCGATGAGCTGGCGCGCATCTATGCCCGCGTGCTGAACAAGGCGCTGGAGGGCAAGCCGGACGATCTGACCATCGGACTGCACGTCTGTCGCGGCAATTTCCGTTCCACCTGGATTTCCGAAGGCGGCTACGAGCCGGTAGCGGAAGTGCTGTTCGGAACGGTCAACGTTGACGCCTTCTTCCTCGAATATGATAACGACCGCAGCGGGGATTTCGCGCCCCTGCGCTTTGTTCGCCCGGGCAAACAGCAGGTGGTGTTGGGTCTTATCACTACAAAAAACGGCGAGCTGGAGAATCCGGAGGGAATTAAAGCCCGTCTTGAGGAGGCGGCGAAATACGTGGCGAAAGAGCAGATTTGCCTTAGCCCGCAGTGTGGTTTTGCCTCGACCGAAGAGGGCAACAGCCTGAGCGAAGCCCAGCAGTGGGACAAAGTCCGGCTGGTCACGCAGATTGCCAGCGAAGTCTGGTAACCCCGTTATACGGCGCTGCATTATAAAAGTGCAGCGCTGTACCATTCTGAGTCGTTCTCTTTACATCCGGCGTTCCCCTCCCAGAAATAGCGCTTTCTCCATTCTGGCACTCTTTTTGCTCCTGCTTCGCTGACACTTTTTTTCCGCGTCCACGCCGTACCGGACGTTTTCGCACAGCGTTCTTTTTCAGGAGTGAAAATATGCAGCGTCGTACCTTATTAAAAGCTTTTGCGTTATCCGCGTCCGTCGTGGCGATGGGGATGAGTTTTGGCGCGCAGGCGGCCGATACCATCAAGGTGGGGATCATGCATTCGCTGTCCGGCACCATGGCCATCTCTGAAACCCCGCTGAAAGACGTCGCGCTGATGACCATCGATGAGATCAACGCCAAAGGCGGCGTGCTGGGCAAGAAACTGGAGCCGGTGGTGGTGGATCCGGCCTCAAACTGGCCGCTGTTTGCCGAGAAGGCCCGTCAGCTGCTGAGCCAGGATAAAGTGGCGGTGGTATTCGGCTGCTGGACGTCGGTGTCGCGCAAATCCGTACTGCCGGTTTTCGAGGAGCTGAACGGCCTGCTGTTCTATCCGGTGCAGTATGAGGGCGAGGAAATGTCGCCAAACGTCTTCTATACCGGCGCGGCGCCGAACCAGCAGGCCATCCCGGCGGTGGAATACCTGATGAGTGAAGACGGCGGCGCGGCGAAGCGCTTCTTCCTGCTGGGCACTGACTACGTCTATCCGCGCACCACCAACAAGATCCTGCGCGCGTTCCTGCATTCGAAAGGGGTGGAGGATAAGGATATTGAAGAGGTGTATACCCCGTTTGGCCATAGCGACTACCAGACCATCGTCGCCAACATCAAGAAATTCTCCGCGGGCGGCAAAACCGCCGTGGTGTCGACCATCAACGGCGACTCCAACGTGCCGTTCTACAAAGAGCTAGCTAACCAGGGGCTGAAGGCGACGGACGTGCCGGTGGTGGCGTTCTCCGTGGGGGAAGAAGAGCTGCGCGGGATCGACACCAAACCGCTGGTGGGTAACCTGGCAGCCTGGAACTACTTTGAGTCCGTGGATAACCCGACTAACCAGGCGTTTGTAGCGGATTACAAAGCCTATGCGAAGGCGCACAAGCTGCCGAACGCCGATACCGTCGTAACTAACGATCCGATGGAAGCCACCTACGTAGGTATTCACATGTGGGCGCAGGCGGTGGAAAAAGCGGGCACTACCGATGTGGACAAAGTGCGTGCGGCGATGGCCGGTCAGTCCTTTAAGGCGCCGTCAGGCTTTACGCTCACCATGGATGCCACCAACCACCATCTGCACAAGCCGGTCATGATCGGTGAAATCGAAGGCAACGGTCAGTTCAACGTGGTGTGGCAGACCGAACAGCCGGTACGCGCCCAGCCGTGGAGCCCGTTCATCGCCGGGAATGATAAAAAACCCGACCAGCCGATGAAAACCGCCAGCAACTAAGCCATCACCGCAGGGAGAAACGTCATGAACGCCATGCGCCTGTTCATCGCTCTTGTATGGCTTTCCGGACTGCTGCCAGGGATGGTGCAGGCATCGGATGCCGATCGTTTTGTTGCCGCCAGCCGCAGCCAGCAGGCGGATTTGTTGACGCAGTGGGCCGCTGCACCGGATGCGTCAAGACTGCCGCTCCTTGAGGCGCTACAAAAGGAAAATCTCTACGTCGATACGCAAAAGCACGCCTTTGCACAACGCGATGGCAACGTCATCCCGCTAGGGGACAGTCAGACGGCAGAGGGCCCAACCAAAGCCGTGCGCCTGACGAACCGGCTGCGCGTGCTGGCAGCAACCGCTATCGCCACGCATCAGCTGGTGAGTGACAGTGTCACCGAAAGGCGGGCGGCGGCGCGTCAGCTGCAGCGCGATGCCCAGCCCGGGATGCTCGCTTTTCTGGAAAAGCGTGTGAACGATGAGACGGACGCCGTGGCGCGTCAGGCGCTGCTGCTGGCGGTCGCGAATCTCCAGCTGGCCAGCCCGCAGCCGGAAGTGCGCCGCAAGGCCGTCGAATTGTTAGGCCAGTCAGACGATCCGGACGTGCAGTCCAGGCTTACCCCGTTTACCCTGCCACAGACGGAGCCGGATAGCGCGGTGCGCGCGGCCGCAGAAGAGAGTCTTAGCCAGATCCAACACCGCCTGATGTGGGGCGACCTGCTGGGCCAGGCGTTTATGGGGCTGTCCCTTGGGTCGGTGCTGCTGCTGGCCGCGCTGGGGCTGGCTATCACCTACGGCCTGCTGGGCGTGATTAACATGGCCCACGGCGAGATGCTGATGCTGGGGGCATATGCGACCTGGATGGTGCAGCAGGCGATGGCCGGGCTTGCGCCCCAGTGGCTGGCGCTCTATCCCGTTATCGCCTTGCCGGTCGCGTTCTGCCTGACGGCGGGCATTGGAATGGTGCTGGAGCGCACGGTGATCCGTCATCTGTACGGTCGTCCGCTGGAAACGCTGCTGGCGACGTGGGGCATCAGCCTGATGCTTATCCAGCTGGTGCGCATGACCTTTGGTGCCCAGAACCTGGAGGTGGCGAACCCGGCATGGCTCTCCGGCGGGGTGCAGGTTTTTGCCAACCTGACGCTGCCGTGGAACCGCATCGTGGTGCTGGGCTTCGTGCTGCTGGTGCTGTTCTTTACCTGGCTCATTCTGAATAAAACCCGTCTGGGGCTTAACGTGCGGGCGGTGACGCAAAACCGCAGCATGGCCGCCTGCTGCGGGGTACCAACAGGGCGCGTCGATATGCTGGCGTTCGGGCTTGGCTCCGGGATTGCGGGGTTAGGCGGCGTGGCGCTATCGCAGCTCGGTAACGTCGGGCCGGAGCTGGGCCAGGGCTATATCATCGACTCCTTCCTTGTGGTGGTGCTCGGAGGCGTAGGCCAGCTGGCAGGCAGCGTGGCCGCGGCGTTTGGTCTGGGGATCTTTAATAAAATCCTTGAACCACAGATGGGGGCGGTGCTGGGCAAGATCGTGATTCTGGTGGCGATCGTGCTGTTTATTCAGAAACGCCCGCAGGGGTTGTTTGCGCTGAAAGGGAGGGTGATTGACTGATGAGCCAGCCGCTGACCTTAACGCTGGCGCGCAAAGCGCCACGCACCACGCAGATAACGGGCAGCCTGCTGGTGGTGTGTTTGCTGATACTGCCGTTTTTCGCCTTACTGCCTGCGACGCATCCGCTGGCGTTGTCGACCTGGATGCTGACGCTGATTGGCAAAATCCTCTGCTATGCCATCGTGGCGGTGGCGCTGGATCTGGTGTGGGGCTATGCCGGCATGCTGTCCCTTGGGCACGGCCTCTTCTTCGCCCTGGGCGGCTATGCGATGGGCATGTACCTGATGCGCCAGGCGTCAGGTGACGGTCTGCCCGCGTTCATGTCGTTTCTCTCCTGGAGCGAGCTGCCCTGGTTCTGGTGGGGCACCCAGCACTTTGCCTGGGCGCTGGTGCTGATTGTGCTGGTGCCGGGCCTGCTGGCGCTGGTGTTTGGCTGGTTTGCCTTCCGCTCGAAGATCAAAGGGGTCTATTTCTCGATTATGACCCAGGCGCTGACCTATGCCGGGATGCTGCTGTTCTTTCGCAACGAAACCGGGTTTGGCGGCAATAACGGCTTTACCGGTTTTACCACGCTGCTCGGGTTTTCGGTAACGGAAACGACCACCCGCATCGCGCTGTTCCTGGCGACCGTGCTGTTGCTGCTTCTGGCCCTGGGCACCGGGTTTGCGCTGGCGAAAAGCAAGTTTGGCCGCATCCTGACCGCCGTGCGCGACGCCGAAAACCGCCTGACCTTTTGCGGCTACGATCCGCGCGGGTTCAAGCTGCTGGTGTGGACGCTTTCTGCCGTGCTGTGCGGTCTGGCGGGGGCGCTGTACGTGCCGCAGGTCGGCATTATTAACCCCGGTGAAATGTCGCCGACGAACTCGATAGAAGCGGCCATCTGGGTGGCGCTGGGCGGGCGCGGCACGCTGGTGGGGCCGGTGATTGGCGCGGCGCTGGTGAACGGGGCGAAAAGTTTCTTCACCGTCGCGATGCCGGAGTACTGGCAGCTGTTTCTGGGGCTGATTTTTATCGCCGTCACGCTGTTCTTGCCGCGCGGCGTCTACGGTCTGTTGCGTAAGGGAGAGAAATAATGCAGCCAACGGAAGGATTATTTACCCGCCAGCTGCCCGGCGATCGCTACCGGGACCAGACTGACCCGGTGCTTCAGCTTGAATCCATTAACGTCAATTTTGATGGTTTTCAGGCCCTGACCGATCTCTCGCTGAATATCGGCGTGGGCGAGCTGCGCTGCGTGATTGGCCCCAACGGTGCGGGTAAAACCACGCTGATGGACGTCATCACCGGCAAAACGCGGCCAAAGAGCGGCAGGGCGATTTACGATCAGTCCATCGACCTGACCGCGCTGGAGCCTGCGGCCATCGCCCGCCAGGGCATCGGGCGTAAATTCCAGAAGCCCACGGTTTTTGAAGCGCTGACGGTGTGGGAAAACCTGGAGATCGCCATGAAAACGGATAAATCCGTCTGGGCGAGCCTGCGGGCAAAACTCAATGGGGAGCAGCGTGACCGGATCGACGAGATGCTGGTTTTGCTGCGCCTTAGCGCGGAGCGCGACCGACGGGCCGGGCTGCTTTCCCACGGGCAGAAACAGTTCCTGGAGATCGGCATGCTGCTGGTGCAGGACCCGCATCTGCTGCTGCTGGATGAACCCGCCGCCGGAATGACCGACGCGGAAACGGAATACACCGCAGAGCTGTTCAAAACGCTGGCGGGCAAACACTCCCTGATGGTGGTGGAGCACGATATGGGCTTTGTTGAAACGATTGCCGACCACGTGACGGTGCTGCATCAGGGGCGGGTGCTCGCGGAAGGGTCGCTTCGCGAAGTTCAGGCCAACGAGCAGGTGATTGAGGTCTATCTGGGACGTTAAGGAGAGGGAATGCTACAGGTCAACGAACTGAATCAGTATTACGGCGGCAGCCATATCCTGCGCGGCGTGAGCTTTGAGGCCATCACCGGCGAAGTCACCTGTCTGCTGGGGCGCAACGGCGTGGGGAAAACCACGCTGCTGAAGTGTCTGATGGGGCTGATCCCGGCGAAAACCGGGGAGGTCATCTGGCAGGGGAAAACGATTACCCACAGCAAACCGCACCAGCGGGTGCAGTCTGGCGTGGCGTATGTCCCGCAGGGACGCGAGATTTTTCCGCGCCTGACCGTGGAGGAGAATCTCCTGCTGGGGCTATCGCGGTTTTCCGCCCGCGAGGCGAAGCAGGTGCCGGAGGAGATCTGGCAGCTGTTCCCGGTGCTCAAAGAGATGAAGCACCGTCGCGGGGGCGATCTCTCGGGTGGTCAGCAGCAGCAGCTGGCGATTGGTCGCGCGCTGGCGAGTCGTCCGCGGCTGCTTATCCTGGATGAACCGACCGAAGGCATACAGCCTTCCGTTATTAAAGAGATCGGCCACGTGATCCGCACCCTGGCAAACAGAGGCGACATGGCGATCCTGCTTGTTGAGCAGTTTTACGACTTTGCCGCCGAGCTGGCCGACAGCTATTTGCTGATGTCCCGCGGCACCATTATTCAGCGCGGGCGGGGTGAAAATATGGAGCAGGAGGGGGTGCGCGGCCTGGTTGCGATCTGAAATGTTATAATATAACATCCCCATTCTTATAAAACGGAATGAGGGCGTTACTTTGGCTGCACATATTGGAAAATTTGCCATGACTCTGGGGGCGCTGCTGGTCAGCGGCCAGCTGTTTGCTCACTCGCACGGCCATCAGATGACCGAAGCGGAACAGAAGGCGGCGAACGGCGTGTTTGAGGATAAAGACGTTAAGGACAGAGCGCTGTCTGACTGGGACGGGACCTGGCAGTCGGTCTATCCGTTCCTGCTCGATGGTTCGCTGGATCCGGTCTTTAAGCAGAAAGCGCAGAAGGATAAAAGCAAAACCTTTGACGAGGTGAAAGCCTACTACCGCACGGGATATGCCACGGACGTGGATGCCATCGGCATTGAAAATAACGTGATGGAATTCCACAGAGGCAAGGCGGTCAGCAGCTGTCAGTATGACTACAGCGGCTACAAAATTCTGACCTACGCATCGGGCAAGAAAGGCGTGCGCTATCTCTTTGAGTGCAAGGATGCCGGCAGCAAGGCGCCGAAGTTCGTGCAGTTCAGCGACCATACCATCGGACCGAAGGCCTCTTCGCACTTCCATATTTTCATGGGCAATACCTCCCACGAGGCGCTGCTGAAAGAGATGGATAACTGGCCGACCTATTATCCGAACGAGATGTATAAAGAGCAGGTGGTGGAGGAGATGTTGCACCACTGATGCTTTATTGCCGGGTGGCGGCTTCGCCTTGCCCGGCCTACATTTGCTACGCCGCTTTGGGTGACTCGCACCATGCCTTCACGCTCATCCCGCGCAAAATCATCAGCCACGCCACAATAATCGCGGCCATCATAATCACAAACAGCGACCAGTGCGGCAGGTTGGTCAGGATGATACCGGTGATCATCGGGTTTGCCGCCGCGCCGAGCCAGCCCAGCGCCTGCGCGGAGAAATAGCTCGCCTTCATTCCCGGTGGCGCAATGTTGTCAATCAGCATGTATTCACCCGGGGCATAGATAATCTCACCCAGCGTAAAGATGGCGGCAGCGATGCCCCAGTAAACCAGGTTTTCCCCGGAGAGCATAAAGCCGCCCAGCCCCACGATAAAAAACAGGGTGGCGAGGGACATCAGCGGGCGGATATTGCTGGCTGAGATCTTACGGCCCAGCGCATATTGCAGCGTTACCACCACGGCAGCGTTAACGGGCAGCACCACGGCGACCACCTTTTCGGCGAAATCGCTGTCCGCATGTGCAGCGAGAACGTATTGCGAAATACAGCTCGCGAACGACCCGCCCACGTACGACGCCAGCAGGCCAGAGAGCGTGTACCAGAACAGCGCGCGATCTTTCAGCAAGACCGACGGCTGCCACGGCGTCTTCTCCTCGGCGGTATCTAACGCCACGCTTTTCTGCACAAAGAAGTGGATAAAGCCCAGCGGCAGGGCGGCACAGAAGGCTGCCAGCCAGAACGGCAGCTGCAGGCTGTACATCACCAGCAAGGTGCCAATCGGCGGGCCGACCGTCCAGCCAATGTTCAGGAAGCTGTAGTTCAGCGAGAAGACCCGCGCCTTCTGGCTGGAGGTCAGTACGTCGGAGAACCAGGCTTTCAGCACCGTCGAAAAGACGGAGTAGGCGCAGTTGATCAGCGCAAAAAACAGCACCACCAGCGTGACGTTATTGACCAGCGGGATCGCCACAAATCCGGCGATAAACGCCACAATCGCGATCAGCATGTAGCGTTTTTTATCAAACTTATCGGCCAGAATGCCAAATCCCAGGCTGAATACCACGCCAATGGTCAGCGCCACGGTCAGGGCATAACCAATATTCTCGACGCTCATGCTGTAGACGCGCGTGAGATAGATGGTCATAAACGGCAGCGTTGCCCCTCTACCGATGGTTAATAACAATGACGATGCCAGCAGCGCTGCGGTTGAGCGCCTGAGAGATGGTTTCATATTCCTGCCCGACAGTTGCTTATGCTTTTATTCGATGTGTGTTAACAGGATTACCATGACATAAGGGGCTTGTATAGCACCCGATTTATCCCTAAGTGCTTCAGCTGCCTGCCAGAAATAATGATCTTCTCGTGACGCACTTTTTTCTGTTACCTTGAAGTGTTAACAAATTATTAATAATTCAGGGGCGGGATATGACGCGGAAAGACGGGCTGCTGGCACTGCTGGTGGTCGTAGTATGGGGGCTCAATTTTGTGGTCATTAAGCTGGGGCTGCACAACATGCCGCCGCTGATGCTGGCCGGCTTACGTTTTATGCTGGTCGCTTTCCCGGCCATCTTCTTTGTGGCGCGTCCAAAGATCCCCTTTAAACTGCTGCTGGGCTACGGTCTGACCATCAGCTTTGGCCAGTTCGCGTTTCTCTTTTGCGCCATCAAGTTCGGTATGCCGGCCGGTCTGGCCTCGCTGGTGTTACAGGCGCAGGCGTTCTTTACCATTATTCTCGGGGCGTTTGTGTTTGGCGAGCGCCTGCAGGGCAAACAGCTGGCGGGGATCACGCTGGCGGTGTTTGGCGTGCTGGTGCTGATCGAGGCCAGCCTGAATGGTCAGCACGTGGCGCTGCTCGGGTTTATGCTGACGCTGGCGGCGGGGCTGAGCTGGGCCTGCGGGAATATCTTCAACAAGCTGATCATGCAGCACGAGGCGCGCCCGGCGGTGATGTCGCTGGTGGTGTGGAGCGCACTGATCCCGGTTATCCCGTTTCTGCTGGCGTCGAGTATTCTGGACGGTCCGGCGGTGATGCTGAACAGTCTGGTCGACATCGATATGACCACGATCCTGTCTCTCGTCTATCTGGCCTTTGTCGCCACCATTGTGGGCTACGGGATCTGGGGATCGCTGCTGGGGCGTTATGAGACCTGGCGCGTTGCGCCGTTATCTCTGCTGGTGCCGGTGGTAGGGCTTGCCAGTGCGGCGATATTGCTGGATGAAACGCTAAGCGCGCTGCAGCTGTTCGGTGCCGTGCTGATCATGGCCGGGCTGTACATTAACGTGTTTGGTCTGCGGGTTCGTCGGACGACGCGGGTAAGCGAAAAGGCATAAAAAAGCCCCGCGTCTGCGGGGCAAAAACGAATCAGAAGCCGTGCTGATTATAATAAGGCACGCCTAATTCGTCGGATTTGTCGCTACCAGCACCCATATGGTTGAAATCATAGGGCGACTGGTCATGTGCGGACGGCAAAATCATCGTATCAGGATTATTTTGCTGCGTTGCACGAGGGGTTTGCTCCGCGAAGGTCTGGCTGGAGAACAGCACCAGCAAGGCGAGGGCGGCGGAGGCGATAACTTTCATGATTTCCTCGGTTACGTCTGTGACAGGCGATGATTAACTACAGTGTTTTAACGGATACAGGTATCGGGATTCGCCCGGCACGCTGGTGATTCGGTACTTATGAGGCGGCACGTCAAAATAGTTCTTGAACGTACGCGTCAGGGTTTGCTGCGATTCAAATCCGTAACGCTCCGCCAGATAAAGGATCGGCTCATTGCTTTCTTTCAGTTTCTGGGCAATCTCCGTCAGCTTGCGGTTGCGAATATATTGACCTAATGAATGGCCGGTCTCTTTTTTGAACATCCGTTGCAGGTGCCATTTGGAGTAACCCGAACGCTCTGACACTTTTTCAAGGGAGAGCGGCGATTCCAGGTTATCCTCGATCCAGTCCAAAATGCTATGAATGGTGATAGCGTCAGTATTGCGTCTGGACATCGTCATACCTCTTTTTTCTGTTTACGGCAGGATTTTCTTCAGCAAAAGCTCAAGGGTTGCCACTTCATCTGCCGTTAAGTTTTTTGTTAGTTCCTGATGCAGTGTTTGTCCTACTAATTGATGACATTGCTCGCACATGGCCGCGCCATCGCTGGTCAGCTTCACCAGTACGCCGCGTTTGTCATTCGGGTTAGGGCTTCGTTCTATCCATCCTTTGCAGACGAGACGATCGAGCATGCGGGTTAACGCACCCAGATCGACAGAGAGCACCTTTTTCAGCTCAACCGGCGTGATACACACTTCGCAGCGAATGGAACACAGCACTTTGAACTGTGTTGCGGTGATATCCAGCGGTGACAGATAGTCATTGAGCAGGCGATCTTTTTTCTGATTGACCATATGAATAAGACGACCCAGCGGAACAACGTCGTTAAAGATATCACTGGTGCTTTTCACAATGGTTGCCCTGGCAAGTAATTAGTCACGGCAGATATTATTGCTCAGGCAAGTATAAGTCAACTGAATGAATCAGCCGATGCCACGAATTGCTAAAACGTTTCATGAACTTTTTTTAAGGTGTTTCAAATCATAGGGATAACTTCCTGTTATCTTTTCAGAAGGAAAATAATCGTTACGTTGCGCCCATGGCTGAATGTCACACTTTCCCCCTATAATTGCTGTGTTAAATATGGATAAGGACGACAACGCACTATGTTGGATTTGATTAAAGCAATCAGCCTTGGGCTGGTGGTCTTGCTGCCGTTGGCTAACCCGTTAACGACGGTGGCGCTTTTCCTCGGGCTGGCAGGGAATATGAACAGCGCCGAGCGCAATCATCAGTCGATGATGGCCTCGGTGTATGTGTTTGCCATCATGATGGTGGCTTACTACGCCGGGCAACTGGTGATGAATACCTTCGGGATTTCCATCCCCGGCCTGCGTATCGCCGGGGGGCTGATCGTGGCCTTTATCGGTTTCCGCATGTTGTTCCCGGCGCAAAAAGCGCATGAGTCGCCGGAAGCGACCAGCAAATCGGAAGAACTGGAAACCGAACCGAGCGCGAATATCGCCTTCGTGCCGATTGCCATGCCGAGCACGGCGGGGCCAGGGACCATCGCGATGATCATCAGCTCCGCGTCGACGGTGCGTGACAGCGCAACCTTCCCGGACTGGGTGCTGACGGTGGCACCGCCGCTGATTTTTGCGATTATCGGGATTATCGTGTGGGCATCGCTGCGCAGCTCCGGCGCCATCATGCGCTGGGTAGGCAAGGGCGGTATCGAGGCGATTTCCCGTCTGATGGGCTTCTTACTGGTCTGTATGGGCGTGCAGTTTATTATTAACGGCGTGCTGGAGATTATTAAGACTTACCATTAAGTTCATTGCCGGGTGGCGGCTTCGCCTTACCCGGCCTACGAAATCCGTCTTTTTGTAGGCCGGGTAAGCGCAGCGCCACCCGGCACAAACAAACCTCACCCGTGCTGCCCCTGTTCCTCCAGCGCCACCGGCCACTTACGGAAGATAAGCACGGACCAGATCAGCGCCATCAGCGCCGGAATGGCACCCAGATAGCCAATCGCCGACATCGATACGTGCAGGATGACCTGGTTTCCCACCAGCGCACCCGCGCCAATCCCCAGATTGAAAATTCCCGAGAACAGCGACATGGCGACGTCCGTCGCATCCGGCGCCAGGGCCAGCACCTTCACCTGCATGCCCAGGCCAATAATCATGATCGCCACGCCCCAGAACAGGCTGAGGATCGCCAGATGGCTTTCACTGCCCGCGGCGGGCATCAGCAACAGCAGACAGGCCAGCAGCAGGCCGATAGCGCTGCTTACCAGCGAGGAGGCATGCCGGTTACCCAGCTTGCCGAACAGCACGCTGCCAATAATCCCCGCGCCGCCGAGGATCAGCAGTAAGACGGTGGCAAAGTTGGCGCTAAAGCCTGCTACCACCTGCACAAACGGTTCAATGTAGCTATACGCCGTGTAATGGGCCGTTACCACGATGGCGGTCAGCAGGTAGATGCTCAGCAGCGCAGGGCGACGCATCAGCAGCGGCAGGCTTTTCAGCGAGCCGGAATGCTCGCTCGGCAGCGCGGGCAGTAGCTTAATCAGACACACCAGCGTCACCAGCGCGCCCATGCCGATGGCGAAGAAGGTGGTACGCCAGCCGAAGTATTGCCCCACGATGCGGCCAATCGGCAGGCCCAGCACCATCGCCAGTGCGGTACCGGTAGCAATCAGGCTTAGCGCCTGCGCGCGTTTACCCGCCGGTGCCAGGCGAATCGCCAGCGACGCGGTGATCGACCAGAACACCGCATGGGCAAAGGCGATACCGACGCGGCTGATGACCAGCACCGTAAAATTCCACGCCATAAACGACAGCACGTGGCTCGCGATGAACAAGACAAACAGACCGATCAGCAGCCTGCGCCGCTCTATCTGGCTGGTCAGCAGCATGAACGGCAGGGACATCAGCGCCACCACCCAGGCGTAAATGGTCAACATAATGCCCACCTGCGCCGTTTCCATCTGGAAACTGTTAGCGATGTCAGACAACAGCCCAACCGGCACAAATTCTGTGGTGTTAAAAATAAACGCGGCAATGGCCAGCGTGACCACGCGTAGCCACGCAACCCTGCGGGAAACTGTGTTCGTTGTCATAGGGATGTCGGAGATTCGTTGCTGAAAAGAAGAGGAGACGATCTTAAAACGTTGAATGGCGAAAACTCAACCACTATGTGACGCAGATCTCAATATTTACCTTATGAAAGCGGTAGCCGGGAGCGCTGTTTTCATTGAATATAAAAGAACAACACAATAAAAACAGGCGGTAAGACAATGCAGGAGATTGATTTTTATCTGGTCGATGCGTTCAGCAATACCACGTTTGGCGGCAACCCGGCCGCCGTTTGTCCGCTCAAGGAATGGTTACCCGATGAGACCTTGCTGAAAATGGCACAGCAGCATAATCAGTCGGAAACGGCCTTTTTCGTCTGCACTAAAGGAGGCATTGAGCTACGCTGGTTTACCACGCTTACCGAAGTCAATCTCTGCGGCCACGCCACCCTTGCCGCCGCGTACGTTCTGTTTAATGAACTGGAATACCCCGACTCGCGGATCCACTTTGATACCGCCTCTGGCCGCCTGACGGTCAGCCGGGAGGGGGAGTGGATGACGCTGGACTTCCCGGCATGTCCAACCCATGAAGATACGCCGCCGCCGGAGATGCTCTCGGCGCTCGGTATCCGTCATTACGTTGCAGCCCGCAAAGGGCGCGCCTGGCTGATCGTGCTGGACAATCGCCAGCAGGTTGAAGCGCTCGCGCCACGCTTTTCGGCGATGACGCCGGGCGAGCATAAGGTGAGCGTGACGGCACGGGGTGAGGGGGAATACGATTTTGTCAGCCGCTTTTTCTCCCCCGGGGTATCCGTTCCGGAAGACCCGGTCACCGGCTCCGCGCACACCATGCTGATCCCATACTGGGGTGAACGGTTGGGGAAAACAGCCATGCTTGCCCGTCAGGTTTCCGCGCGCGGCGGCGACGTGCGCTGTGAGCTGAAAGGCTCGCGCGTGCTGATGAGCGGGCAGGCTTCACTTTATCTGAAAGGCACAGTTTTTCTGCGCTAAATAACCCATAACAAGAGAGGAAGAGACAATGCAGGAAATTGATTTTTATCTGGTGGATGCCTTCAGCGACAAAACCTTTGGCGGCAACGCGGCAGCGGTATGTCCTCTGGAAGCGTGGCTGCCGGACGAGACGCTGCTCAAAATGGCGCAGCAGCATAACCAGTCTGAGACCGCCTTTTTTGTACGCACCGACGGTGGGTTTGAACTGCGCTGGTTTACCACGCTCGATGAAATTAACCTGTGCGGCCATGCTACGCTTGCCGCATCGCACGTTATTTTCGAATACCTTGACTATCCGCACACTGAAATTACCTTCACCACGCGCTTCGTGGGCGAACTGACGGTCAAACGCAGCGGCGACTGGCTGACGCTGAACTTCCCCGCGTGGTCAACGGAGGTGGTCGAGAACCCACCTGCGCTGCTGTTTAGCGCGCTGGGCATCCCAGACGCAAAAGAGGTGCGCGTCGGACGTGATTACCTGGTGGTGCTGGAGAGCCAGCAGCAGGTGGAAGCGTTAACGCCGGATATTGGGGCGATGATCCCGCTGGATAAAATGGTCTGCGTGACGGCACCGGGCGAAAAATATGACTTCGTCAGCCGCTTCTTCTGCCCGGGGGAAGGGGTGCCGGAAGATCCGGTTACCGGATCCGCCCACAGCATGCTGATCCCATACTGGAGCGAAAAGCTGGGTAAAACGTCACTTTATGCCCACCAGGGGGCGCACCGTGGCGGGGATCTGCGCTGCGAAATGAAGGGCGACCGCGTGCTGATTGGCGGTCAGGCCACCCTGTACCTGAAAGGGAAAATCTTTTTGCGCTAACGGAGCGGTACGATAAGTTAATTGTATGAAGCACCCTGGCAGGCCTGCGCTATGTTGACATTTAGCCTCACAAAAAAAGCAAGGAGCCTGCCATGTATTCTATTACCTCTGAATCTGCACGTCACCCGGACATTCTCAGCCTGATCGCGGCGCTGGACCGCTATCAGAGCGAACTCTATCCCGCCGAAAGCAATCATCTGATCGATCTGGCTGCGCTGCCGGAAACGTCGCTGATCCTGATGGTCATTCGCGACCAGCAGCTTCAGGCCGTTGGCTGTGGCGCCATCGTGCTCAACGGCGACGGTACGGGGGAGATGAAGCGGGTCTATATCGATCCGGCCCATCGTGGGCAGCACCTTGGGGAGACGCTATTGGCCGCCCTGGAAGATGAGGCCCTGAGCCGTCATTGCCATACGGTACGGCTGGAGACGGGCATCAAGCAGCGCGCCGCGGTGCGTCTTTATGAACAGTGCGGATACGATTTGCGTCCGGCGTTTCCTCCGTACGTTGACGATCCGCTCAGCCTGTTTATGGAGAAGGCGCTGGTTGAAGACGTTCGTTTAGCAGCGCTATAAAGGCCTCCAGCTGGCGGGTCATTGCCCCGCGTCGCCACACCAGCCAGGTGGTGAGCCAGCGCCAGTTTTCTGCCAGCGGCCAGGCTTCAACCTGATGATGCCCGGGCATACTCTCCAGCATCGAGCGCGGCATCAGCGCGATGCCTGCGCCCGCAATAACACAGGCGAGCATGCCGTGATAGGACTCCATCTCGTGAATGCGGCCGGGCGCGGCGCGGTCAGCGTGAAACCAGCTCTCCAGGTGCCGGCGATAAGAGCAGTTGGCGCGAAAGGCATAAACGTCGCTGCCGCTCACCTGCGCGGCGCGTGAGATTTCCGCCTGCCCGGCAGGGGTGACCAGCATCATTTCTTCCCGGTAGACCGGCATTCCTTCCAGCTCCGGGTGCGACAGTGGCCCGTCGACAAAGGCGGCGCTCAGGGTTCCCTCCAGTACGCCATCAATCATCGTCCCGGACGGCCCGGTAGAAAGGGCAAACTGAATGCGCGGATAGCGCTGGTTAAACTGTGCCAGCGTTTCAGGAATGCGCACGGCGGCGGTACTTTCCAGCGCGCCAAGGGCAAATAACCCCTGCGGCTCATCCCCCGCGACGACCATGCGCGCTTCATCCACCAGGGCGAGGATCTGCTTGCTGTAGCGCAAAAAGTTATGGCCAGCCGGGGATAAACGCAAACGCTGGTTCTCACGAATAAACAGCTCAACGCCAAGATCGGCTTCCAGCTGGCGGATGCGGGTCGTCAGGTTTGACGGCACGCGATGCACCTTCTGCGCCGCCTGGGTGATACTGCCCGTCAGCGCGACGGCGTTAAACATTTCAAGCTGGGTTAAATCCATAGCGTTCTCGTTTCGTGAATAAGGTGGTTAGTATTATTCATTTTTAAGAAATAGCAGAGTGAGCCACAATGAATCAACCGAAAAACGTGGAGAGCACCATGACTTATTCCTCTGCAACACATGCCTTCTCTGTCAACCCGGCAACGGGTGAAACCCTCGCCGCGTATCCGTGGGCGACGTCGGAACAGGTTGACCGCGCGATTTCTCAGTCCGATGCGGGCTATCGCCTGTGGCGTCGCGAAAGCGTCTCCCACCGGGCGCAAAAGCTGCGCGATCTTGGCGCCGCGCTGCGTCATCGCGCTGAAGAGATGGCGCAGACGATCTCCCGTGAAATGGGCAAACCCATTCAGCAGGCGCGGGCAGAAGTGGCAAAATCCGCCGGCCTGTGCGACTGGTACGCCGAGCACGGCCCGGCGATGCTGCACGCGGAACCGACGCTGGTCGAAAACCAGAATGCGGTCATTGAATACCGTCCGCTGGGGCCGATCCTCGCGGTCATGCCGTGGAACTTCCCGCTCTGGCAGGTGCTGCGCGGCGCGGTGCCGATTCTGCTGGCAGGTAACAGCTATCTGCTTAAACACGCGCCCAACGTCCTCGGCTCGGCGGAGCTTATCGCGCAGATCTTTGCGGATGCCGGTTTTCCTGAAGGCGTGTTCGGCTGGGTAAACGCCACCAATGACGGCGTCAGCCAGGCGATTAACGATCGTCGTATTGCGGCGGTGACCGTCACCGGCAGCGTGCGTGCCGGGGCTGCCATTGGTGCTCAGGCGGGGGCCGCGCTGAAAAAATGTGTTCTCGAGCTGGGCGGCTCTGACCCGTTCATCGTCCTCAACGATGCCGACCTGGATCTTGCCGTGAAGGCGGCGGTAGCAGGCCGCTACCAGAATACCGGGCAGGTGTGCGCGGCGGCCAAACGCTTCATTGTGGAAGAGGGTATTGCGAAGACCTTTACCCAGCGCTTTGTCGACGCGGTTGCTGCGCTGAAGCTGGGCGCGCCGGACCAGGAAGAAAACTATATTGGCCCGATGGCGCGTTTTGACCTGCGCGATGAACTCCATCAGCAGGTGCAGGCGACGCTGGCGGAAGGTGCAACGCTGCTGCTGGGCGGTGAGAAAATCAGCGGTGAGGGGAATTATTACGCCCCAACCGTGCTGGCGAACGTCACCCCGGCGATGACGGCCTTCCGGCAGGAGCTGTTTGGTCCGGTCGCGGCCATTACTATCGCGAAAGACGCGGAGCATGCCCTGATGCTGGCCAACGACAGCGATTTTGGCCTGTCTGCCACGGTCTTTACCGCCAGTGATGCGCTGGCAGAAACCTTCTCCCGCGAGCTGGAGTGCGGCGGGGTGTTTATCAACGGCTTTAGCGCCAGCGATGCGCGCGTGGCCTTTGGCGGCGTGAAGAAAAGTGGCTTTGGCCGCGAACTTTCCCACTTTGGGTTGCACGAGTTCTGCAACGTGCAGACGGTGTGGAAGGATCGCGTGTAATCCCGCGATGTCGGCCCTCATCTCGAGGGCCGTTGTCATTAATCTGCAATGGTTCTGTCATTTTCATTTCGTAGACTCGCTCGCGTCTAACGCCTTGTAAATGAAGCTAATTATGAACCTAACGCAAATTTTTCGCCGTATTGCGCAGCGTCTCACTCCCCGTCACTTTGGCCTGCTGACAGGGATCTTTTGCATTATTGGCCTTTTCTCCGCGCTGCAGCTCTCCTCGTCATTCCTGCTTAACGCCTCCCTGAACGAAGCCCAGCGCAACGAGCAGCAAAACCTGCTGGCGTGGCAGCAGCAGAGCAAGCTGGATCTGGCCCGCGTCTCTCTGCTGGCGGCAAGCGATCTCCTTAACCGCTCCGGGGTATGGTTTATGCAGGATAAAGAGACCGGATCCGACGGAAGCTGGCACAGCCTGATGGATGACGCGCAAAAGGCGCTGACGGTGTCTCAGCAGGCGTGGAAGGCCTGGCTGGCGCTGAATCCACCGAAAGACGACGCCCTGGTAAACAGCTATCAGCTCTTCTACGGCGCGATCAAAGAGCAGGCGGAAGGTCTGGTCAAAACCAATACCATCGACGCTTTTTTTGCCGTCCCGGCGCAGGCTTTTCAGACCGATTTTAACGACAACTATGCGCGCTACCAGCAGGCAAGCGAGAAGCAGGCCATGCAGGGGCGTCAGAGCCTCATGGCGCAGCTTTCTGACCTGCAAACGTTATTCCTGTTTGCCCCGTTGCTGTTAGTCGCCATTGCCGCTGTCGTCTGGTTCGGTATGTCCCGATGGGTGATTACGCCGCTGCGTCGGCTCATCGCGCATATCAACCGGCTGGCAGCAGGGGATCTCTCCGGCACGCCGCCGAACGTCATGCGCTTCAACCGGGAGATAGGGCAGCTTAGCGACAGCATTGCCACGATGCAGCACGGCCTGCAGCAGCTGGTGACGCAGGTCAGCCACGCCACGGCTACCATGGTGGAGAACATTGACTCTCTGGCGCAGGGTAACCAGAAGCTGTATCAGCAGTCGGCACGTCAGGCGAAAGAGCTTGAGGATGTGACGGCGCATATTGCGGCGCTGGAAAGCCACGTGGAAGGGAATACCGGCTATGCCAGACTCGCCAGCTCCCGGGCCGATGAAGCACGCCAGGCAGCCGTGGGCGGCGACCAGATGATGTCGACCGTAAACGCGTCTATGCAGGCGATCGTCGACCGATCGTCTGAGATGCGCGGGATCGTGGCGATGATCGACAGCGTGGCGTTTCAGACGAACATCCTGGCGCTGAATGCCGCCATTGAGGCCGCCCATGCCGGAAATCAGGGGCGCGGGTTTGCCGTCGTCGCCCGCGAGGTTGGACTCCTGGCCAGAAAGAGCAGCCACTCGACGCAGACCATTCAGGAGCTGATCAACCGTTCACTGCAGGGTATCGAAGACGGTTCCCGTGCCGTCACCCTGATGGAAGAGAATTTGCAGCAGGTCACCGGTCTGGTGGGCAATTTGAGCAGTTTGCTGAATGAGATCTCCACCGCCACACTCAGTCAGGGAGAGCGTATTCACCTGATGACGCGTCAGCTTCAGGCGCTGAACCAGGTCTCCCGTCAGACGGACCTGCTGGTCTCTGACGCCTCGGAGGCCTCTGAGCGGCTGCAAAAGCAATCCGATCTTTTATTGCAGGCCGTTTCGCGTTTTCGTCTTAGCGCCTGACGCAATACATAAGCCTCTGTTATACTCGCAGCCCGTTTTAGCCTGAGGGCAAGGAGCAAAGTGTGGCTGCGGTCATCCATAATGAGATGTTGGACGAGATTCTGGCGCAGGTTCGTCCGTTAATTGGAAAGGGGAAGGTTGCCGACTATATTCCGGCCCTTGCCTCGGTCAGCGGGAATAAGCTGGGTATTGCTATCTGCACCATCGACGGACAGCGATTCCAGGCAGGGGATGCAACAGAACGTTTTTCCATTCAGTCCATTTCGAAAGTGCTCAGTCTGGTTGCGGCGATGCGCCAGTATGAAGAAGACGAAATCTGGCAGCGCGTGGGTAAAGATCCGTCCGGCCAGCCTTTTAACTCGCTGCTTCAGCTTGAAATCGAGCAGGGTAAACCGCGAAATCCCTTTATCAACGCCGGGGCGCTGGTGGTCTGCGATATGCTGCAGAGCCGCCTCAGCGCGCCGCGTCAGCGAATGCTGGAGATAGTACGCCAGCTCTCGGGGGTTGACGACATTGCCTACGATCCGGTGGTGGCCCGCTCGGAGTTCGAACACTCTGCCCGTAACGCGGCCATCGCGTGGCTGATGAAATCCTTCGGCAACTTCCATAACGACGTGGCGACCGTCCTGCAAAACTATTTCCACTACTGCGCCCTGAAAATGAGCTGTGTTGAGCTGGCTCAGACGTTCCTGTTCCTTGCGCATCAGGGGCACGCGCCGCACCTCGATCAGGAGGTGGTTTCTCCTCTGCAGGCGCGCCAGGTCAACGCGCTGATGGCAACCAGCGGGATGTATCAAAACGCCGGCGAGTTTGCCTGGCGCGTTGGCCTCCCGGCCAAGTCGGGGGTGGGCGGCGGAGTGGTGGCGATTGTACCGCATGAAATGGCGATTGCGGTCTGGAGCCCCGAGCTGGATGAAACGGGAAATTCCCTTGCCGGTGTCGCGGTTCTGGAGAAACTGACCCAGCGTATGGGACGTTCCGTTTACTGATGTCTGACCTGGATCCCCTTTTTTCCCGTCTGGCGCGATCGACGTTTCGCTCGCGCTTCCGCTTAGGCGATAAGGAACGGCAGTATTGCTGGGACAAAGGCCCCGATACCATTGATCAGCATGCCGCTGATTTTGTCGAAAAGCGCCTTGCCCCTGCACAACCCGCGAATGACGGCAAACAGACGCCCATGCGCGGTCACCCGGTATTTATCGCCCAGCATGCCACCGCCACCTGTTGTCGGGGCTGTCTGGCGAAATGGCATAATATTCCTCACGGTGTTCAGCTCACCGCGCAGCAGCAGCAGTATATCGTCAGCGTGATTCACCACTGGCTGGTGCTCCAGATGAACGCCTAAATTTGACGAGTTATGATCCCGTTATATTTGTGTTATAGATTCATCCTAAGTGAGCGCCGATCGTGCTGACGACCGCAATAACTGCCATAAGCTTTCATATGGAATGAAATTTAATGCGTTCTGCTCTTACCGCTTTCAGGCCGTTCCAGCCTGACACGCCGCTGCGAAATGCATCGACGATCTTTATCCTCACCACTTTGTTCTATTTTGTGGGTGCGGAATTACGTCTCGTGGAGGCTTTGTCGCTGTTCTGGCCCCTCAACGGCGTGATGGCAGGGATCTTTGCCCGCTATGTTTTTCTGAATCGCCTGCATTACTACGCGGTATCCTATGTCGCCATGCTGATGTACGACGCGGTGACGACCAACTGGGGGATAGCCTCCGTGGTGATCAACCTGTCTAACATGGTCTTTATCGTCGTGGTCGCCGTGCTGATTCAGCGTGACAGGCGGCTGATGAAGAAAACCCCGGATCCGCTTAACGCATTACGCCTGTTCAACTACTGCCTGATTGCTGCGCTGCTGTGCGCACTGCTCGGCGCGGTAGGGTCGGTCGGGATTGACAGCCACACCTTCTGGCCGCTCTTTGCCGACTGGTTTAGCGAGCAGTTCTCAACCGGCGTGCTTGTTGTGCCGTGTATGCTCACGATAGGCATGCCCGTGCGCGAATTCAGGTTACGTCTGGAGCAGCTATTACCGGTTATTGCGCTGATCGTCTCGGTGGTCGCGTCAGTCGTGATTGGCGGCGCGGGGAGCCTCTCTTTTCCACTGCCTGCGCTTATCTGGTGTGCGGTACGCTACCCATTGCCTGTGACCTGCTTGCTGACGTTTGTCACGGGCGCCATTGAAATTATTCTGGTCGCCAACTCGGTGATTAATATTGCCGTGGCGACACCGCTGACCACCCCAATGATGTTTTCTGCCCGGCTGGGTATTGCCACGATGGCGATCTGTCCGGTGCTGGTTTCCGTCAGCATGGCAGCCATTAATTCTCTGATCCGTCAGGTTTCCCTGCGGGCGGATTATGACTTTTTAACGCAGGTTTATTCGCGTTCCGGACTTTATGAGGCGTTAAAACACGAAGAGACGCACCGCCATTCGCGTTTCCTGACCGTTATGCTGCTGGATATCGATTACTTCAAAAGCATCAACGATAACTACGGCCACGAGTGTGGCGACCGCGTGCTGGCGTCATTCGCCCGGCAGGTTCAGCAGGTGGTCGGTGAAGACGGGATGGTCGCGCGTATGGGCGGGGAAGAGTTCGCGGTGGTGGTCAACTCTGGCGACGCTCGACACGGTTATGAACTGGCGGAACGTATCAGAACTACCGTCGCTAACCATCCTTTTACATGGCGTCAGCAAACGCTCTCTCTGACGGTCAGTATTGGCCTTGGAAGCGGGAAGGCGGAGGCATGGCAGTTGACCGAGGTCTTCAACAAACTCATGACCGAAGCGGACGATCACCTCTATCGTTCAAAAAAAGCGGGTCGAAATCGTACCAGCGCCCGGGTCGCGGACGAGCATATTACTGCCGCCACCGGGCATGAAACAGAGCTGCGTTAATCGTCATAAGGCATTGACGTGAATAGCAAGTGGCTTAACAGACTGTCAGAACACTGACAATGTCACTGTTTAAGCTACGCTTTGAGTAACGCTTTACGTCAGGAGACATTATGAAAGCACCTGCAACCCCTGAAAATGAAACAGACAGACTGAACTCGCTGCGCGAATCAGGTCTGCTTGAGATCGACAGTTCCCCGGCGTTTGACCGGCTTACGCGTCTGGCGAAGCGCTTCTTCCAGGTGCCGCTGGCAATGGTCAACCTCATTGATGAGCACTCGCTAATCGTGAAGTCGGCCGATGGCAAGGCGCCTGACACCGTTCCGCGTAATATCTCGTTTTGTGGCCATACGATCCTCACCGAAGCACCGCTGGTGGTAGGGGATATGCTGCAGGACGATCGTTTTGCGGATAATCCGCTGGTGGCGGGTGAACCTCGCGTGCGTTTTTATGCGGGCTTCCCGCTGCGCCTGCGTGACGGCGCCAGCGTGGGCTCGCTGTGTCTGATTGATTACGCCCCCCGTGAGTTCTCGGCGGCCGATCTTGCCGTGCTGGGAGACCTGGGCGCGCTGGCAGAAGATGAGTTTGCCGCCATCAGCGCGGCGACCACGGATGAGTTAACCGGCTTATTCAACCGTCGCGGCTTTAATCAGCTCGTGAGATTCACGCTTTCCGTTGCCCGACGCCGGGCGGAGCCGCTGACGCTCGGCTGGCTGGATTTGGATCGCTTTAAGGAGATTAACGATCGCTACGGGCATGAAGAGGGCGATAAGGCGCTTAAAGTTATGGCGCAGCTGATGCGCAGCGCTTTCCGTGAGGCCGATATGCTGGTGCGTTTTGGCGGGGATGAGTTCGCGGTGCTGTTCGCGGATACCGACGAGCAGGGCGCCTGGATAGCCATGCAGTATCTCGCCGAGCAGGTGGAAAGCTATAACGCCCGCAAGCTTCACCCGTGGTCGCTACACTTCTCATGGGGGCTCAGTGAATTCGATCATAACGGCAACGACCTGCAGCAGTGGTTAAAAGATGCCGATGAAAAGATGTATGCCATGAAGCAGCAGCGCCAGCGGGCCCGGTGACATAATAAAAGCCTATGTCCGAACCGCTTGCGTTAATAAGTTGTTAAACCCAAAGTGAGCGTATTCAACGTAAGGAAAAACAATGAATACCTCACTGCAAATCAAAACCCTCACCCGGGAAGAGATCCTCATCCATCTTGATGCGCTGGCCGGGATCCTCGAAAACTGCGTAAACGGCGGGGCATCCGTCAGCTTTATGCTCCCTTTTAGCCTCGACAAGGCCCGTACTTTCTGGCGCGGTATTGCCGAAAGCGTCGCACGAGGCGAGCGGCTGGTGCTTGCCTGCGTCGATGCGCAGGACGGGGTCATTGGAACGGTGCAGCTGATCGCAGACCAGCCGGAAAACCAGCCGCACCGGGCGGATGTGGCGAAGCTGCTGGTGCATGAAAAAGCGCGTCGAAAAGGGGCCGCAATGGCGTTAATGGAAGCGCTGGAGGCTGAGGCCCGGGCCAGAGACATTTCTGTGCTGGTGCTCGATACCTCCACCGGCAGCGGGGCCGAAACCTTCTACCTGCGTGCCGGCTGGCAAAAGGTTGGTGAGATCCCGCGCTACGCGCTGATGCCTGACGGCGCCATGACCGCCACCTCTGTGTTTTATAAGTTCTTATAATTATTTTGCACAACCGCACCGCGGATTGATCAAAACAGGGTTTCTGGTCGTTAAGTTTTGATAAGTTATCGCACCAATCTTATCAGGCTGTATGACTAATCATAAAAGGAACCCCCTTGTGAACACGCTCAACCGTCGTGATTTTCCCGGTGCGCACTATCCAGAACGCATCATTCAGTTTGGTGAAGGCAATTTCCTGCGTGCGTTTGTCGACTGGCAAATTGACCTGTTAAACGAACATACCGATCTTGACGCTGGCGTGGTAATCGTTCGCCCGATTCAGAGCGACTTCCCGCCGTCGTTAAGTACCCAGGATGGGTTGTACACCACGATCGTTCGTGGCCTGAATGAGCAGGGCGAGGCGGTGAGCGAGGCCCGGCTGATCCGCTCCGTTAACCGGGAAATCAGCGTCTATGACGACTATGGCGCATTTCTGAAACTGGCTCACAATCCCGATATGCGGTTTGTATTCTCGAACACCACCGAAGCGGGTATCAGCTACCACGCGGGTGACAGCGTCGACGATGCCCCTGCGGTGAGCTATCCGGCGAAGCTGACGCGTCTGCTGTTTGAGCGCTTTAGCCACTTCAACGGTGCGGCTGACAAGGGCTGGATCATCATTCCCTGCGAGCTGATTGACTACAACGGTGACGCACTGCGTGAACTCGTCTTGCGCTATGCGCAGGAGTGGGCGCTGCCTGCTGCCTTTATTCAGTGGCTCAACGACGCCAACAGCTTCTGCTCGACGCTGGTTGACCGTATCGTGACAGGCTATCCCCGCGATGAAGCGGCCGCACTGGAGGCTGAACTGGGTTATCACGATGGGTTCCTCGACACGGCCGAACATTTTTATCTGTTTGTGATTCAGGGGCCGGCATCTCTTGCGCACGAACTTCGTCTGGATAAGTACCCGTTAAACGTGCTGATTGTCGATGACATCAGGCCTTACAAAGAACGCAAGGTGGCCATTCTGAACGGCGCGCACACGGCGCTGGTGCCGGTCGCCTTCCAGGCCGGGCTGGATACGGTAGGCGAGGCGATGAATGATGCGAAGATCTGCGCGTTCGTCGAAAAAGCGATTTATCAGGAGATCATCCCGGTCCTCGATTTGCCGCGTAACGAGCTGGAATCGTTCGCCAGTGCGGTGACAGGACGTTTTCGTAATCCCTACATCAGACACCAGCTGCTCTCCATCGCGCTTAACGGTATGACCAAATACCGTACCCGCATCCTGCCGCAGCTGCTGGCAGGGCAGAAGGCGACGGGGCAATTACCGGCTCGCCTGACGTTTGCTCTGGCCGCATTGATCGCGTTTTATCGCGCGGAGCGTAACGGGGAGAGCTATCCGGTGCAGGATGATGCACGCTGGCTGGAACGTTATCAGCAGCTGTGGGCGCAGCACCGCGATCGGCAGCTTAGCACCCGTGAACTGGTGCAGTCGGTGCTCAGCGTACGCGACCACTGGGAGCGGGACTTGACGCAGGTAAGCGGTCTTGTCGACCAGGTCACGCTGGATCTGGATGCCATTCTGCTTAAGGGCATGCGCGCCGCGGTTAAACCGCTTTGCTAATGCATTCACCCGGCTTCGGCCGGGTTTGAATAGGCCCATTTAGTTACAACATACTATGTGCTTTGTTTTTAAAAAGCACATGCAGCACCGTGCGAATTTCGCTAATCAGGGGAGAAAATGCAATGTCCCGTTAACAAGCTTGCAACGGTGACGGGGATCACGTTTAATAGCCTCGCTCTTTTCTTGCCTGAAACTCACTATGATCGTTCGTCCTAAACAGCACTGGCTACAACTGATTTTTGTCTGGCACGGTTCGGTACTTCCCAAGATCTATACCCGATTGCTGCTCAACTTCCTGCTCTCTATCGCCGTTATCCTGATGTTACCGTGGTATACCTCGCTCGGTATCAAATTTACCGTGGCGCCATTCAGCATTCTCGGCGTGGCGATCGCTATCTTTCTGGGTTTCAGAAACAACGCCTGTTATTCACGCTACGTTGAGGCGAGGCTGCTCTGGGGGCAGTTGATGATAGCGGCACGCTCGCTGTTTCGCGAGGTAAAAAACACCTTACCCGACGATAAGCACCTCGGCGAATTTGTCCGTCTGCAGATTGCTTTCGCCAACTGTCTGCGCATGACCTTGCGCCGGGAACTGAACGCTGAGCAGCTCTCTCGTTATCTTGCTGCGGAGGATTTACGTAAAGTCATGGACGCCAACTCACCGGCGAACCGTATTTTGCTGATCATGGGGGAATGGCTGGCCGTGCGGCGGCGAAACGGGCAACTCTCAGACATTCTGTTCCATAGCCTGAACAACCGTCTGAACGACATGTCTATCGTCCTTTCCGGCTGCGAGCGCATTGCGACCACGCCGGTGCCGTTTGCCTACACGCTGATTTTGCACCGCACGGTATATCTGTTCTGCATCATGCTGCCGTTCGCGCTGGTTGTGGACCTGCACTACATGACGCCCTTTGTCTCTGCGCTGATTTCTTATACCTTTATTTCGCTGGACACCCTGGCGGAAGAGCTGGAAGACCCGTTTGGCACAGAAGATAACGACCTGCCGCTGGACGCCATCTGCAACATGATGGAACGCGATCTGCTGCAGATGAACGATGAAGAGAACATTCCGGACAGGCTGATGCCGGATAAGCACTATCAGCTGGCCTGACGGGCGTTCCACTCGTCGCGGGTAATCTCCCACAGCTCGGAGTCCAGCATCCCGCTGACGTAGGCTTTCTTCTCCGTTCTGATAAGCCGCATGCCGCTACTGTCCGAAATACGACGGGAGCGGCTGTTGGCGGCGGCCTTCGGGGCCCGCAAAACGGATTTGTTTAGCGTGTTGAACCAGTAATCCGTCGCCGCAATGCTGGCTTCGCGCATATATCCGTGCCCCTGAAATTCCGGCGCGAGCCAGAACCCGCGGTTGTTATCCTCGACGTCGTACAGGCAAATAATGCCCATCAATTCATCCGGCACCTCACGTCGCCGGATGCTCCAGAACCAGGCAATCCCTTTCGCCACATCCGGCAGCGCCACGTTATTGACATAGTTTTCTGCGCCGTTATCCGGGTAGGGCCAGGGGACGGAAGAGACCATATAGCGGACGATCTCCCAGCGCGGATACAGCGTTTGTATCTGGACGGCATCTTCGGCAACCAGCGGTTTTAGCAGTAAGCGTTCTGTCATGAGCGTCGGTATCGTCATGCGCGGATCTCCCTATTTAGGCGTTATGCTTTTGTTTGCGTTCTGGTATTTTCATCTATATGACGTTCTGTTTAGTTGCGTTGTAACGTATTTACTACCAAAAGTTTGCTCTGCTGAGCGTTCGACTACCATCAGATTAGTTGGGCTAACTTACCTACCCACATAAGGAATAATGTATGGTTTTGCCTGGAATGAATCCTGAGACCAATCTCCCCGGTTATGATTATGCGCGAATGGCAGGTTTAGGGGCTGCAGATTTCGATTTCAAAGCACTGGGGTAGAACTCACTCGACAACTTGGGCAAGTGGTAACAAGTGCCGCAGCATTGGCAGGAAGTGCGGTGAGCGGCGTTATTGCAGCGCCCAGTAACTTACCACGGACCGGTAAATACATTATCGGTACCATTCAGTCACTGGCGGTATTCTGATGAAGTTTTTGAGTTTGTTAACCGGACGGGTTTTCCAGGATCTCCTGCAACATGGTAAAGATATAGAGGAGGCTATTGCTCGTCGTAATACCCGCCTTCTGGATAATTCCACTCCCGAGCTGGAACGGTATTTTTCGCGACCCCTCTGCGAGCTTCCGCGTCAAAATCCTTACCCGGTAGCTATGCTGTTACCTCTGTTTTTAGTGGCGTTTGCGCTAAACCTTTTGCCTTTTCTCAGCACGTTGCAGGGTTTGTCACCTTTACATCATGCATTGAGCTTTTTCTTACCATCATTGACGATGACAGGCGCGCTCATTGTGACAAGCTTACTACTGGCTCGTGGAAAGACGTCGGGATTGTCGGGCTTTATGGCGTTGTTCATCATCCTGCTGATAACGACCCTCGTTCAGGTTCTACATGTCATGCTTTCTCATGATGGAAGCCTCTGGCCACACGTCATTGCATCTTTCGCGCTGTTACTTTGTCGGGTGGTGATGAACGGCAGCGGCTTTGTTCTGTTTACGCTCTATTGTCGTACTCAGCGTCTTGCCAGATTGGCACGGGAAATGCGGCTAAAAAGCCGTTAAAGGGGGAGGTTATGACATTACGAAAAGCCACGCCACAGGAAGCCGAAACACTCTGGAATATACGCAATCAGGCGATTCGTCACGGCTGTACAACCAGTTACGACGCTGAGGTCATTGCGCGCTGGACGCCCGATCTGATGCCCGAACGCTATCGGCAAATGGTCATTGAATACCCTTTTTACGTGGTTGAAGATGAAAAGGGCGATGTTGCGGCAACCGGCTACCTCGATCTGGATACCCATTGCCTGGAGGCGATTTTCACCTTGCCCGCAGCCTCCGGCAAAGGCATGGCGACCCGGATTATCGAGGCCCTCAAACATGAGGCCCGTAGCCGGGGGATAACCCGCCTGACGCTTGATGCAACGCCTAACGCCCAGTCGTTTTATCAGAAGCTGGGGTTTGTGACGCTGCGCGAAAACTATCATCACTCGCGTATGGCGGGGGCTGATTTACGCTGTTTTGAAATGGCGATTACTCTGTAATGTGAGGAAAACATGGCTGTTACGGTACGACCTCTATGCAAAGACGACTATTCCCAATGGCGACCGCTGTGGGACGGCTATACCCATTTTTATGATTGCTACCTCGAGGAATCCGTCACCGCAGCGACGTGGGAAAGGGCGCTCTCAGCGCATTCATCGATGTTCTGCCGGGTCGTGGAGAAGGACGAAAAGATCATCGGTTTCGCAATGTGTGTTCTGCACGAAGGCACCTGGTCAACCGCGCCCATCTGCTACCTGGAAGATCTGTTTGTTGATGCTGCCGAACGCGGGGCGGGGGCCGGTAAGGCGCTCATTGACGCTCTGATTGAGGAAGGCAAGCGCGAAGGGTGGTCGAAACTGTACTGGGTCACCCGGGAGAACAACCCGGCGCGTAAACTTTATGACAAATATGGTGAAGCTGACGACTACGTCCGCTACCGTCTCTCCCTCTAAGACTTCAAGGCCTGTGTTTGTATCACACTGTATCAGCGTCCCGGATACATACACAGGCTTGCAATAAACCCGCTTTCGCACATATCCGCTATACATTGAGGTGTTGTGATATCCCCGTGAATTGTACTCAACCGGAGATACCAACATGTTCAGCAAACTTGCTTACTCAACCCTCGCACTGACCGTTTCGCTTGGCACCGTGATGTCCTGTCAGGCGGAAGCCACCGGCACGAATTTCGCGGCCGCCTTTGATCATCCCCAGCAAATTAACGCTGGCGATCTGAACGTCGGTTATGTCGACATTGGTCCGAAGGACGGTCAGCCGGTTATTTTATTGCACGGCTGGCCCTACGATATTCACAGCTACGCCGAGGTTGCACCGGCTCTGGCGGCAAAAGGGTACCGGGTCATTGTGCCGTCTCTGCGCGGCTACGGTACCACGCGCTTCCTGTCAGCAAACACACCGCGCAATGGCCAGCCCTCGGCGATGGCGAAAGATATCGTTAATCTGATGGATGCCCTGAATATCAGGCAGGCGGTATTTGCAGGCTATGACTGGGGCGCCCGGACGGCGGATATCGTCGCGGCGCTGTGGCCAGAGCGCGTAAAATCACTGGTGTCGGTGAGCGGGTATCTCATCAGCAGCCAGCAGATTGGGAAACAGCCGCTGCCGCCAAAAGCAGAGCAGCAGTGGTGGTATCAATTCTATTTTGCGACAGAGCGCGGTGCGGAAGGCTATGCCAAAAACACGCATGACTTTGCGCGCTTAATCTGGTCGCAGGCCTCGCCTGACTGGAAATTCAGCGACGCGGTCTTTAACGCCAGCGCCAAATCCCTCGATAACCCGGACCACGTCGCGGTGACGCTCAGTAACTATCGCTGGCGTTTAGGGCTGGAAAAAGGCGAGCGCAAATACGACCGCTACGAGCAAAAACTGGCCACGCTACCGAATATCACCGTACCAACGATCACCATCGAAGGCGGCAACAACGGCGCGCCGCATCCGGCACCGCAGGCCTATGCAGCTAAATTTACCGGCAAATATGAGCACCGCACCTTCGGCGCAACCGTGGGGCACAATCCGCCTCAGGAAGATCCGCAGGATTTCGTTAAGGCGGTTATCGACGCGGACAAGCTGTGAAATGTGCTATTTTCAGTACGTTACCCTTCGGTCTGGAGAGTTCGGTGGAACATATTGACCATATCCTTGTCGTCGATGACGACAGGGATATTCGTGAACTGATTGTCGATTATCTCATTAAGTCCGGTTATCGCGCCTCCGGCGCGGCGAACGGCAAAGAGATGCGTGCCGTGCTGGATAAACAGCATATCGACCTGGTAGTGCTGGATATCATGATGCCCGGTGACGACGGCCTTACGCTGTGTCGAGAGCTGCGCGTCGGGAAGTATAAAGATTTGCCCATTCTGATGCTGACCGCGCGTAACGAGGAGACGGACAGGATCCTGGGTCTGGAAATGGGGGCGGATGATTACGTCGTGAAGCCGTTTGTCGCGCGTGAACTGCTGGCGCGCATTAAAGCGATTTTACGGCGTTTTCGCGCGATGCCGCCCAATTTACAGGTGACGGAAGCAGGGCGTCTGGTGATGTTCGGTGAATGGCAGCTCGATACCGTCGCTCGCCACTTAATCGACCCGGAAGGGGTGATCGTCGCGCTCAGCGGAGCGGAGTATCGTCTGCTGCGCGTTTTCCTTGACCATCCGCAGCGCGTGCTGACCCGAGACCAATTGCTCAACCTGACGCAGGGGCGAGACGCCGAGCTGTTTGAACGCTCAATCGACCTGCTGGTTAGCCGGGTTCGCCAGCGTCTCAATGAAGATGCCCGCACGCCCGCCTATATCAAAACCGTGCGCAGCGAAGGCTACGTCTTTACGATGCCGGTGACCATCAAAGAGGTTAACGAATGACGATCTGGCCGCGCTCGCTGCTGGCCCGTTTGCTGCTCGTCGTGCTGGCCGGTCTGCTGCTGGCTAACGCCCTGAGCCTGACGCTGGTCATGGTTGAACGCATGCACAGCGCCCGCACGGTGATGCTCGGTAATCTGGAAAACGATGTCGCAACCAGCGTCGCCATTTTAGACCGCTTACCGGCCAGCGAACGCGCCGCCTGGCTGCCGCGGCTTGAACGAGGTAACTATCGTTATATCCTGGGCACAGGGGAACCCGGCGCAGCGCCGACGGATAAGCGTTCGCAGGACGCCATCAGAACCTTAAAAGCGACGCTGGCCGCGCATTACCCGCTTCGCTTTACCGCCGTTCCTGGCGCCATTTCACATATTCAGGCCCACCTTACGTTACGTGATGGCGCACCGCTGACCATTGACCTGATCCCGCGCATGCCGCCCGTCGCCAGCTGGCTACCGGTCGTCCTCATCCTGCAGCTGCTCGTACTGGCCGTCTGCGCCTGGATCGCCGTGCGGCAGGTGGTACGGCCTTTTTCACACTTTACCCGCGCGGTGGATGCGCTGGATCCGGCGGCCAGCACGCCTATGACGGAAAAAGGGCCGCTTGAGGTGCAGCGGGCAGCGCATGCCTTCAACGCCATGCAGGCGCGCATACAGTCTTATCTCCGGGAACGCGCGCAGATCCTGGCCTCGATTTCTCACGATCTCCAGACGCCCATTACCCGCATGAAGCTGCGCGTCGAAATGACCGGAGAGCCTGAACTTCGCGACAAGCTCCTGAACGACCTTGATAATATGTCTCGTCTGGTGCGGGAGGGCATTGCGTATGCCCGGTCATCGGAATCACTGGAGGAGACGTCACTGAAGCTGGAGCTGAACGCCTGGATCAACAGCATCGCCTGCGATTATCAGGACATCGGTAAAAACGTGCACTTTCCGGCAAGCGAAACCCGCTTGCCCATCGTCACGCGGCCGCAGGCGCTTCGCCGGGTGATGACCAACCTGCTGGATAACGCCCTCAAATTCGGCGAGCGTGCTGCGATTGCGATAGACGTTTCGTCGGACAGCGAGGTCATTATTCACATTATGGACGACGGACCGGGAATCCCCGAAGCCGAGCTGGAGGCGGTTCTGCAGCCGTTTTATCGGGTTGAAACCTCGCGTAACCGCGATACCGGCGGGACAGGACTCGGCCTGGCGATTGCCGCGCAGCTGACCGCACAGCTGGAAGGAAAACTCAGGCTGGCGAACCGCGCCGGGGGCGGACTGGATGTCGCCATTACGCTACCGCGTCGTTCGTAGAATTGTACGGCTTTGTATCTCCCGGCCTGGGCGATACAGAGCCAGACAAAACCCACGCGTTTACACATACCCTGAACACATCCGCACGATGAAATAGCCTCACTGCAGTGTCGCAGGACATGTCATGTGAGGTCACTATGTTTCTGGTAATCGCTTTTCTGGGCGGGATGATAAGCCTGCTCAGCCCATGTACGCTCCCGGTTATTCCACTCCTGTTCGCCGGTTTCCAGGGGCAGCGTCGGCATATTCTGGCCCTGCTTGCGGGGATGATCGTGATGTTCACCCTGGTGGCAATGGTCGTCACCGTCGCCAGCGAGTGGATAACAGAGGCAACCATTGTCGGGCGCTGGATCGCGCTCGTCATTCTGGCCACCGCCGCGCTGGCCTTGATTTTCCCGTCTTTCGCCCAGCGTATTGCGGGACCGGCCGTCATCGCGGGAAATGTTCTCAACAGCCGTAGCGGGCAAACGCGCGGAATGGCATCGGCTTTTCTGGCCGGGCTAGCGGTTGGGCTGCTCTGGTCTCCCTGCGCCGGGCCTATTCTGGGCGCGATTTTCAGCATTAATATTGCGGGGCATTCGGCCATCGCCACAGGCGCACTGCTTGCCGCCTATGGCAGCGGATGCGCGCTGATGCTGGGTCTACTCGTGTTCGGCGGACGCTCGCTGATGGCACCACTGAGAGCAAAATCGGCGCTAATGGCGAAGTTGCGTCAGGGTGCGGGGGTGGCGATGTTAGCCGCAGTCGTCCTGAACGCGACGGGGATGACTTCGCTACTGAAAGGGGCAAACGGCGTCGCGGACCGTCTTGAGACGGCGCTCTTGAATCTGGCGAAACCTGCCACCGCGCCGGTGAAGCTCCAGCCGGTAGTCATGACAGAGCCCAGCAGCCAGCTGCCTTCGCTAAGCGGTGGAACAGGGTGGATAAACGGTGACACTGTCACGTCTGAATCGTTACGTGGAAAGGTTGTACTGATTGATTTCTGGACGTGGGACTGCATTAATTGCCAGCATACGCTCCCCCATGTGCGGGAGTGGGCCACAAAGTACCAGCCGCAAGGTCTGGTGGTGATTGGCGTTCACACCCCGGAATATCCCTGGGAGAAACCGCTGTCGTCGGTTAAAAATGCGGTGAAGAAATGGCAACTGCCGTATCGGGTGGTGACGGATAACAACTATCAAATCTGGAATGCGTTCGGCAATCAGTACTGGCCAGCACATTACTATTTTGATGCCAAAGGGCAGCTGCGCTATACCGCCTTTGGCGAAGGTGACTATGAGCAACAGGAAAAGGTTATCCAGCAGCTGCTCAAAGAAGCCCGCTCATAATCGGATCAGGGCTGGCGTTGAGCCACGATAAACAACCTTGGAAAAGCCAGCAGTATCTGCCCGTTTTCCTGGAGCGGATACTGCTCTTCCAACAGTTCATGGTAGCGTTTCAGGAACCGTTTCTGCTCGCTCTCGTTCAGTTCCTGAAGCCAGGGGCGAAGGCCGGTGGCGCTTACCCAGTCAATAATCGCCTGATGAGAGCTCATTTTGTGATAATAGGTTGTCCGCCAGATATCCACGTCACAGCCAGCTTCAGACAGAATATCGTAATAAGCGTGTACGCCCGGCAGCGGTTCGCGGCCACGATCTGGGTAGTCTTGCTCCAGCGCCACTTCACGCATCGCCACATGGGTGGGTTCAAGCCAGTTATCAGGCATCTGGATCGCCAGCACGCCATTTAGCTTAAGCAGGGAGACTAGATGCGGCAGGAGATCGTAATGGTCCGGAATCCATTGCAGCGACGCGTTGGCATAAATCAGGCTCAGCGGCTGGCCGGGCGTGTACTGACGAATATCGGCCTCAACAAAATGGCAATCGGGTAAGGCGGCGCGTGCTTCCTCAAGCATGGCAGGGGAGTTATCGACCCCGGTGATGTGAGCAGAAGGCCAGCGATGCTTCAACAGCGCGGTGCTGTTTCCCGGTCCGCAGCCCAAATCCGCGATGGTAGCGGCCTCATCCAGAGGAACTCTGGCGAGCAGTTCTGCGGCCGGACGCGTTCTTTCTGCGCCAAATTGCATGTAAAGAGAAGGGTTCCAGTCGGCCATTATCAATTCTCCGTTTTGCATGTTTCTGCAAGAATAGCACAGGCAGATGCCTGCAAAGCGGTATTGGCGAGGGTGTTTGACCAGATGAAGCCAGCAGAGTCTGAAAATGAAGAGAGGTGCAAAAAAATAATAAAAAGGAAATATTACCCCTTAAAAGATTAAGGGGCAATACATTTATTGTAATTATTTTATGATTATTGTTTTTTAATATTTTATCGGCAAAGTGCTTCTTATGCTCTGTACCCGAAACTTTAAATATTAGATAATCATCGATGGGTATATCCCTGGTGTTTCGTAGATCTTTGACCTCTTGGCCGCTTAGTTTTGCGAGAACTTCGTGGTCAGGTACTTTTTAAGTATAGGGAATATGCAGCACAATGAAAGCTGTCCTAAAAGACAGGTGATAATAGTTTCAGGTGTTATTATCAGGAACAAGAGCATGAATTCTGTCATTGAATTTTTTTTACACGACTACGATGATTTACCCCCAGCATTAGCGCGCGAACTTTACCGACTCCGGAGAAAAACGTTTCGGGACCGACTCGACTGGAAAGTGGAATGCGTCGAAGGTATGGAGAAGGATCAATTTGATTCCCATAACACGACATATTTACTGGGTATGTATGATGGACAACTGTTATGCGGCGCACGATTTATTAACGCAACGCAGCCCACAATGATAAGCGAAATTTTTCATAATTATTTCGACAACCCCATTATTTTTCCCGCAGATGTTCCTTGTTGTGAAGTGAGCCGTTTATTTTTAGATAAAGAAATACGAGATTCCGCAAGTCTGCATGGCGTGCCCGCCAGTAAAGCATTGTTTCTTGCAATGAATATTTATTGCATGAAGAACAAATATCATGGAATGTATGCTGTAGCCAGTCGTGGAATGTATGCCATATTTCGCCATGCGAACTGGAAAGTTGAAGTTATTCAGCGCGGTGTTTCTGAAAAAGGCGAGGTTATTTACTATATTTATATGCCCGCCAGCACCAGCATTATTGAAGACATTATTAGCAAAGACAAATCCAGTCACTGGCTTCGCGAAATGCTCGAGCACTTACGCCATTTATAACCAGTGGCTGAGGCTCAGTCCTCCAGTAACCGGAGTTCCGTTCCAAGTTTTATTGCGTGCCTTGCATTATTCACGCCGAGCTTTTTCATGATGTTGCCCATATGGAATTTAACGGTGCGCTCAGCAATAGACAATATAACAGAAATTTCTGCGTACGTTTTTCCGGCGCTGACCCATTTAAGGATTTGGCGCTCACGTGGCGACAGGAAAACATTCTTTTTCTGCTGATGCTGACTATACAGATTGAGTGTCTTCTGGTGTAACTGAACAAGGAAACGTAGAAAATGCGGCCGATATTTTTCAATGTCAATCCCAGAATGCTTAGGACTGATGACGGATAAGACAACAAGATTATTCAAATAGTCATGCAGAGGAAACGTCTGTCCCTGATAAATATCATACTGGACACTTTCGTCGAAAATACGCGTCAGGTTATAACCATCTGACAGGACAACATCACTTTCCCAGAAAAAATCTTCCACACAGCGCAAAGCCCGAATGATAACAGGGTCAATGAACTGATATTTTTTTTCAAGGTAGATAGTAAACCACTCTGGACTGTTATTGATTATCCTCATCTGTGAGGGATCTTTCTTGTTCATAATGGCGTAGGCGAAGACGATCCCTTTGAAGTCCTCAAAAAACGCGTCCAGCTCACTCTGAATTTGCGTATTGATCGTTAAGTCGTTGTAATATGTATCCTTCACGTGAGTTGCTGCCTCCTGTACGAGTGGAGGAGCAAGTATAATATGCTTCGTTATCTGTAGCGAGTCGCATTTTAATCCAGTCAACAGATAAGACAGGCTGCCTCAACTGGCAGCCTCGTGAACGTTTGGGATTTTTGAATGGTAAATGCAGATGACTTAGGGAATTGTTGATGTTTTTATCGAATTTCGAAATCGTTCACTAAATATAGTAGGCTGCAAAATTTAGGAGGTTTTACGCTTTTCCCCCAGGTTCATACAAATTGAAATCAGGATTTAAACCAGTGGGTTACAGAATGCCTTTCAGGGCAATATGATAAAGCAGCATGATGGTTTTACCGTCGACAATCCTGCCGGTTTCAATGCGGCGTAATGCCTCTTCAAGCGTCACTTCCAGCACGTCGATATCTTCTCCCTCAGCCTTGATCCCGCCGCCGGCGCCGGTTCTGTCTTTCGGCTGATACTCGGCAAGATAAAAATAGAGTTTTTCCGTGACAGAGCCCGGGCTCATATAGGCTTCAAAGATTTTCTCTACGCGCGTAACGTGGAATCCGGTCTCTTCTTCCGCTTCTGCTTTGATGCGGCTTTCAGGATCCATGTTGTCCAGCAATCCCGCCGCCGCTTCAATTAAATCGTCCTCATGGCCGTTAATAAAAACAGGGAAGCGGAACTGGCGCGTCAGGATGACCGTCTTTTTCTCACGGTTGTAGAGAAGAATCGTCGCGCCGTTGCCACGGTCATAGACTTCCCGCTGTTGCCGCTGCCATTCGCCATCACGGCGCTGCAGGTCGAAGGTGTATTTTTTAAGGATGTACCAGTTATCTGACAGGGTTTCACTGTTAATGATGCGCACATCTGCACGTTTTGATTGCACGATTGTTCCTCCTTACGTAGAGTAATACTCATAAACAGCAATATCATGCACTTTCAAGGCAAAACATGCAACATCAGGAAAACAGGATGCTCACTCGTCAGCGAAAACAATTGATCCTTGAAAAGCTGGGTGCCGAAGGTCAGGTCCAGTCAAAAGCGCTCAGCATTCTTTTCGACGTCTCTGAAGACACTATCCGGCGCGATCTCCGCGAGCTGGCGGCAGAAGGGCGTTTGCAGCGTGTTCACGGCGGCGCACTACCGTCATCTTCCGCAATTGCTTCGTTTGCCGAACGGCAATCCATGAAGATGGATGCAAAAAAAAGGGTGGCCCGGAAAGGGGCACAGCTGATTTCATCAGGCCAGGTGGTGATTATCGACGGTGGCACGACAACCTCGGAGCTGATTACCTTTTTCCCGCCTGACTTGCGCATCACCGTGGTGACGCACAGCCCGAGTATTGCTCTGGGGCTTGTTGATCATCCTGCCATTGAGGTGATTTTGATCGGCGGACGGTTGTATAAACACTCGATTGTTGCGGTCGGCGCGGCGGCCATCGAAGGCATAGAGAATATTCATGCAGATCTGTTCTTTATGGGCGTGACCGGTATTCATCCGGATGCGGGGCTGACAACCGGCGATTTCGAAGAGGCATGCATCAAACGTGCATTTTCCGGCAGAGCCGCGGAAACGGTCGTTCTGGCGTCTCCGGAAAAGATCAACACCGCGTCGTCGTTTGTGATTGGCGATGTATCATCAGTGAATACCATCATCGTTGAAGACGGTACAGATAAGGAGTGGATCCGCGCGGTATCGGAAAAGGGGGTATCCGTCGTGCTGGCCTCAGATCGTGACAGCCTCTGACAGCCAGCGACTGGCTGTCAGGATTTAGCTTCTAAATGACTTTCCGGCGCATGGCATACGGCTTCGATGTTATGACCATCAGGCGAGATGACAAAAGCGGCATAGTAATTTTCACCATAGGAACGTAGCCCCGGCTCACCGTTATCACGTCCGCCAGCGCCCAGCGCGGCATGGTAAAAATCATCTACCTGCTGACGGGTCTTGGCCACAAACGCCAGATGCAGAGGCGCTGGTTTGTCATTTGTCTGGAAAAGGCAAAGCGAAACGTCGCCAGAGCTCATCTCAACACCATAATCCGGCGCGCCTTCATCGACGAGTTCAACACCAAGCGGACGAAGCGCCTCGAGGAAGAAGGTTTTACTTTTTTCATAATCGCTGACGCCAAATTTCACATGATCAAACATTATCGACTCCTTGAAAGCGATAGAGAAATGAAGAGTATAGAAGGTGGCAGGAGTCGAATATGAGCACAGGTGCGTCTATGTGACAGATATCTCGTTACATAGCAGACCGTTTCCGTCCAACAAATGTCCAGCGCAGGTAATCGTAAACCCAGTTAAACAGCATCGTGTACGGCAGGAAAAACAGTACCAAACCAATCTCAACAAAAAATGCCTCCGTCATCGTTAAATGCAGCATCACCATGGCCACAGGAATTAACGTGATGATAAGTCCGGCTTCGAAACAGGCCGCATGGAGCGCGCGGACGAGGAACGTTCTTTCAAACTGGTAATTTTCTGAAGAGCGTCAAAGAATTTGTTAAACACAAAATTCCAGGCCGTGGCGGTAAGCGCGGATATCACGGACAGCGAGCCAGACTGGAGTACCGACACGTTCATCAGCCAGGCAAGCGACAGCGCGATGATAATGTTGGCCGTGACTTCAAAAATGACCGCGTGGAAAATCCTTTCTCTAAAGCTTTTATCTAATTCAATTTCCATAAGTTTACGGCAGCAGTGGGCAAAGGCTGAAGTATATCAAACGTCTTTCAACCATGTGTAAACGTAGACGTTGGGTCGTGCGGGGCCTCGACACAAATCATGCTTGAAAAGGTGGCTTCACATGATTCAATGGACCAGGTCAATCATGACCGCAGAAATGCAGATTTTGCCTCCACTTACGTTAGTGCGCATAATGTATATTATGTTAAATGACATCTGATAGCCAATCACGAGCCGATACATCAATCTGTTATTAATTCTGACCACCCTCTCGCTTCTCGTCTTTCACTGTCGATAACGACGATTTGTGAAAAAAACTCAAAACACCATTCGAGGGCGCATGCTGGTTCCCTTCATGTCAGTGCAATACCCTGTCACATACAGAATTGCTGGCAATAAAAGAAGGAACACAGAATGAAGTATGTGAATCTGGGTCGTAGCGGTTTGCAAGTCTCCCGTCTTTGCCTCGGTTGTATGAGCTATGGTGAACCTGAACGCCTGCCTCAACCCTGGTCCCTGGATGAAAAAGCGTCACGACCGCTCATCCGTCAGGCGCTTGAAGCGGGCATTAATTTTTTTGATACCGCGAATATCTACTCGGGCGGAAGTTCTGAAGAGATCACAGGAAAAGCGCTGAAAGAAATGGCCAGACGCGACGAGATCGTTGTGGCGACAAAGACCTTCTTTCCGTGGCGCAACTCACCCAATACCGGGTTTCTTTCCCGCAAGGCCATTTTTCAGTCTATTGACGATAGCCTGATGCGCTTAGGTATGGATTATGTGGATCTCTTTCAGATTCACCGCTTTGACCACTCCACGCCTGTTGAAGAGACCATGGAGGCTCTGCATGACCTCGTTAAATCAGGAAAAGTACGTTACATCGGCGCATCATCTATGGAAGCCTGGCGCTTTGCAAAAATGCAGCATACTGCAGAGCGTAACGGCTGGACTCGATTTATCACGATGCAACCGCAATACAACCTGCTTTACCGGGAAGAAGAGCGCGAGATGTTGCCCCTGTGTGAAGACCAGGGCGTTGGAGTGATCCCCTGGAGTCCGATGGCACGCGGCAGGCTCACGCGCGACTGGAGTGTCACGTCCCGACGAACGCAAAACGATGCCTTTGCGTTAAAAATGTATGAGAACGCAGCCCTTCTGGATAAGCCCGTTATTGATGTTGTTGCCAGCATTGCTGAAAAGCACCATGTGCCAAGAGCCCATGTTGCACTTGCCTGGTTGCTATCAAAAACGGTCATCGCAGCCCCGATCATTGGCGCGACCAAACCAGAACATCTTTCCACGGCTATCAGCGCACTGGACTTTTCACTTAGCGATGCTGAAATCACGGAACTCGAGGCACTCTATCTGCCGCACCCCGTCGACGGGATCATTCCCCCGCTTCCTGATACGCCCCCTTCACTCACGCCGCCTTCAGCAATACAGAACCGTTAACACCCTTCCCTGGCCCGGCGTTGCCGGGTCTCATTCTTTTCAAGAATAACGAAGCACACCGTTTTCAGTGAGAGGCGATGAGTGGATGGACTTGTGAAAAAAATTCAGCAACGGATTAGCGCTAATCGGTCTATGGTGTATATCATTTCCGTATCAACGCAGTCGGGCGTTAAGGCACAAGGAAAAGGATTCTGTATGCAAATAAGCAGAGCTGATGTTGCCGATCTCATTTATTTCATGGCTATTGCACGTCATCGCAGTTTCAGCCGTGCTGCCATTGAATTAGGTGTCAGTGCATCAGCGCTTAGTCATGCCCTGAAGGGGCTGGAAACCCGGCTCGGGGTTCGCCTGCTTAATCGCACGACCAAGAGCGTCACCCCTACGGCAGCAGGTGAAGAACTGGTTCAGTCTGTCCTTCAGCCTTTCGACATAATAGAAGGCGCGCTTGAATCGCTTAACAAGTATCGTAATACCCCTGGCGGACGTATCCGCATCAATGCTGCCGTTGAAGCGGCCAATCTTTTGCTTGCGCCAGTTATGCCCGCGTTTATGGATCGCTATCCCGATATTGAAATCGATATTGTGGCCAGCAACCGTATGGTTGACGTCACTGATGCGGGCTTCGATGCCGGTATCCGCTATGGTGGCACCGTCCCGGAAGACATGGTTGCCCGGCGTTTATCTGCCGATATTCGCTGGGTTATCGCCGCATCCCCAGACTACCTGGAACGTTACGGAACGCCTGAACATCCTGATGATTTATTACACCATCGCTGTATAAGCAATCGTCTCGGCGACGATCGGATTTATCGCTGGGAACTTGAGCGAGACGGCGAAACGTACCAAATCACTGTGCCAGGCTCTGTGACGGTCAATCAGGCTGAAACGGGCCTTGTGGCCGTCTTAGGCGGAGCCGGCCTGATGTATTTTCCGGAGCCTCTTGTTGCACCCTATGTGAAGGATGGACGGCTCCGCCTGGTGCTTACGGAATGGTCCCCGCTGGAGGAAGGTTTTTATATCTATTATTCAAGCCGCCGGCAACTGCCGACCGGGCTTCGCCTTCTGATTGAGTTCATACAGGAGGCCAGGCCGCTGGGTTTGTGAAATAGCGCTTCCATGCGGGACGATGCAATGTCGTCTTTATCGCCCCGTAGCGGATATCATAAAATCAATCAGGGCCTTCACTCTTTTAAAAGCCGTATAATCAAATGATTAAAATTTTATCCCTTCGCCTGAAACACTGTAACGCGCTGGCCAACAGCATGAGCAATGCCTCCCCGACACAGCTGCAGCAGTTTAAGACGCAATTGTCCGAACAGATGGGTAAGCCTGTGGGACTACATACCATGGGTATTCCGGCAGCGATCAGTACGCTCGGGGTGATTGTCAGTTTCGCCATTCCGCAGCTGTGGTTGGGCTATGGCGTACTCGCCGCACTCAGCCAGCCAGCTGAACGCGTATTCGTGTGGGTTGTGCTGGTCGCCCTGCTTTTCGCTGGCATCAACGGCGTCACGATGTTCATGATTGGCAAAGGCAGCATGCGCGCCGTACGGATACATCTTGCGCTGGCGGTGATAAGCCTGGTATTAACGGCAGCCTATCTGCTGGCCGCGCTGATCGGTAGCCCTTTTCCGGGCGTCAGTCTGACTGCGGCACTGGTGAGTATCGTCATGTTATTGCTTAGTGGTAGCGCTATCCTCTCCACAGCCTTTTATAAGATGCTGCTATTTACTCTGCATAATCGCGCCTGGCGCAAGCTGATCAGACAGACTCGCGATGCACATATGCCACGCTAAGCCTGCCCCTCGTAAACATCCCGCCCCATTATCCCAGACGCGATATCCTTGACCTCGCCTCGTCCAGATGGCTGCGCAATGCGGCAAGACATGGTGCAAAATTGGCAGAAAAGCGGCCGCAACTGCTGGCCAGCGTATAAAAGCGCTCGGCCAGCGCCAGTGCTTCATGCCAGGTTTCTCCCGCGATCGCGTCAATAAGCGTAGCCGGACGCAGCGTATTCACCAGTGCGCCTCCTGATTTCGGGGCAAATCCCATGGGCAGCATGTCATAGGCAGGAGCAAGATCGTAAGGCCGTCCATGGGAACTGATAAACGACAGATTACCGTGGTGCATGTCGGTATTGCCGATCAGCATACCAAACGCCCAAAGCCTTGACGTGCTGGCGACCGCATCCTGGTGAACACAGCCCTGCTTTGCCAGCTCATTCGCCAGTACCGGCCACGATTCTCTTGCCCTGCCGACAAACTCCGCCTCGAGCGCACGTAAAGAAAAGAGTCCCTTACGACCAAGGGGTCCCGTACGGTCGAACCGCGGGATCTCAAGGAAGCGCTGTCCGCCAAAATCAAACACCTCGGTTTCGACGCCAAGCACGCTTAACGCAAGATGTTCTGCTAGCAAAAGGTCTCGCCAGCGTTCGCTTACAGGGTTATCGTCCGGTGCCGTGAATTTCACAATGACGTGGCCACGTTCTGTATAAGTACAGAACTTCGGCTGTTCACCCCCAGCAGAGGAGCCCGGTAATTCGCCCGCGCTCACGGCCTGCGCCAGCGACGGGTATGCGGTTGCGCGGTCCACCGCAACAGGCGACGGCATCTCTACAAAATGATTCCTCGCCTGTTCTCCGATTAACAGGTTCCCCACCGCATCGTGCCCATGAGCGAGCAAAGCCCTGATAACGTCAGTATCACTCCAGTTATCTGGATTTGGCGGCAGGCCCAGCTCGGATGAAAATCGCGAGGCGTACGCGCGGCCAAGGTATCCCTGAGGCCGCATGTCAAACAACCACCACGGCAACCCATCGCTATGGAGGCACACATTGTCCGTTTGCGCCATTACAAAACCGTCTGGATAAACCGGAATGAGTTTACCCAGCGATTTAACCTGACCCTCTTCCGTGATGCGGTAGACAGGAGCCGAACTGAATCCTCGATGTGTATCCCGCAGCACATAGTGAATAGATGGACCGGAGCCAATGCGAACCACCTCATCGCCAAGCGCTTTAATCGATCGTGAAACGGTAGGCTGACTAATACCCATAATATCAGTCAGTTGCCTTACCGATACCGGGCCTTGTCTCAGCAATTGTCGTAGTGTTTCGGATCGATTAATCATGGTTTTGAATAGCTTTATGAATAGGTTATTGAATAGCTAATTTATCAGGTATTGACTCCCCTGTCATCTTCACCAACGGCTGTCTCTGGTTTATGCCTGCGCAACCAAATTAACTTATACGCCGCAGGAATAATAAACAGTGACAGCAGCGGTGCCGTGATCATCCCGCCGATCATGGGCGCCGCTATCCGGCTCATGACTTCTGAGCCTGCCCCGGTTCCCCAGAGAGTGGGCAGCAGACCGGCAATAATCACCGCGACGGTCATCGCCTTTGGCCGCACGCGCAGCACGGCGCCCTGATAAAGGGCGTCATCAAGCCCCTGTTCAGTGAACGTTTCGCGCCGGGACAGCGCCGGATGTGCTTCAACGGCATGACGCAAATACATCAGCATGACCACTCCAAACTCTGCTGCCACCCCGGCCAGGGCGATAAACCCGGTGCCGGTTGCCACGGACATATGGAAGCCCTGCCAGTACAGGAACCATATCCCGCCGACCAGCGCGAACGGCAGGCTCATCAGGATCAACAGGGCCTCATCCACGCGACGGAACGCCAGATAGAGCAGAACGAAAATGATCATCAGCGTCATCGGCACCATCAGCTTCAGTTTCTTGTTGGCGTGCTCAAGCAGTTCAAACTGCCCGGAGAATGACACGCTGGTACCCGGTCTGAGCTTCACGTTCTGGCTGATGGCCGTCTTAATGTCGTTCACCACCGACACCATATCCCTGCCGCGGGCATCGATATAAATCCAGCTCGCAGGCCGGGCATTCTCCGTTTTCAGCATCGTGGGGCCTGAAACAACGTTGATATCTGCCACATCACCCAGCGTAATCTGCTGTTTCATAGGCGTCAGGATCGGCATCTGCTTCAACGCGCTCGGGCTATTCCGGTAGTCCTGAGGATAACGAATATTAATCGGATAGCGGGCCACGCCTTCCACCGTTTCACCCACCGTCGCACCGCCGATGGCCGAGGAGACGAACAGCTGCACGTCGCCCACCGTCATTCCATAGCGGGAGGCTTTCTCCCGGTTGATATCGACATCAATGTAGCGCCCGCCTTCCAGACGTTCTGCCAGGGCAGACACCACGCCCGGCACCGTTTTGGCTACCGCTTCAATGCTCTGCGCCGTAGCGTCGATATCAGCCAGAACGGTACCAGACACCTTGATGCCAATCGGGCTTTTAATCCCGGTCGACAGCATATCAATGCGGTTGCGAATGGGCGGAACCCAGAGATTCGCAAGGCCAGGCAAACGAACGGTCTTATCAAGCTCCTCAACGATCTTGTCAATCGTCATCCCGGGTCGCCACCGATCCTCAGGCTTAAGCTGAATGGTGGTTTCCACCATTTCGAGCGGCGCGGAATCCGTTGCCGTTTCGGCTTTGCCGGTCTTGCCGAAGACAGATGCCACTTCAGGGACGGTTTTTATTAACTTGTCCGTGGTCTGTAACAATGCCGCCGCTTCTGCCGGAGAGACGCCGGGCAAAGTAGAGGGCATATACAGCAGATCGCCCTCATTAATCTTCGGCAGGAACTCGCCGCCTACCTGGCTCAGGGGCCAGATCACCGTGAAGATGGATAAGGCCGCAACCATCAGGGTTGTTTTGGGCCAGTTGAGCACCCGAATTAGCAGCGGATGATAGGCGTTAATCAGCAGCCTGTTCAGCGGGTTACGGGTCTCGGCGGGGATTTTACCCATAAGCGCTAACTTAAGGGTTGAACCATCTGAAGAATGCGACGCCTCGGTGCCTCGTTAAGACGATGCCTCGCGTTCTTCAATTGCGTTTTGTAGGCTGTCAGGGATACTGTCCCACGAATGGCCACCTGTAAGCCCCAGATGACCATTTTTGTTATTCTCCACAACGAGTTAGTTCTTCTTTTCGGATCCGGCACTTCTGGGGGGGAAATCCAGCGATGGCTGGATTATGTCGTCAATTAAAAATGCGGCGAGTAGATTAGCAAATATCCACGCTTTCGCGAGTTCAGGTTCCTTTGCACGCAAAGCATCCAGGTGCAGCAAACTTTTGAGCCGCTTAAAAGCCAGTTCAATTTGCCATCGCAGACGGTAACAATCAGCCACTTGCTCTGCTGAATATTCATCTTCCGGTAATGATGTTAGCAATAGCACATGGCCCGCTGCTTCCAGCGTTTCCGCCTGAACTACTCGTCCTTTTCGACGATTCTCGCTGAGCAGTCGGGTTTTACTGATTAATGCTTTTTCGGGAGGAAGTGATACGGCAATGAGACGTGCCGGAAAGGGAGCTCCGGCTTTTTTATTACCTGAATTGCCTATCATTACAGTGGTTTCACCGTTCTTACCGCAATCCAGCCCGCGCAGAAAACCCATCATGTCAAAGCGCATTCCTTCTGCAGTTAACCAGCGCAATCCTCGCCAGTGAACCCGGACGATATAATCAGCTTCTCCAAAAGCAAGTGAGCGGATACATTCGGGACGCGAACCGAATCCCCGGTCAGCAATGCGTATCTCGTCTGCCGTTTGCGCAAATCGGTCCAGCCGTTCAGCGTCTCTGCTGTCGGTTAGCTCAAAATCAGTGAACTGACAGGTATGAGGATCATATCCCATATGTAGTCGCCATTCAGCGCTGCCGCCCCCGGGCGCACTGATTGCTGTTCCATCGACAAGACGCAATCTCTTTCCGCTTGTACAACCCGTAACTGCGGCGCGTACAGCAAGTGTTTGTGCGGCAAGTATGCCAAACCAGTCGGCGGCATTCCGCAGCCGCTTCAGGAGAGCCACGTCAGATAATGTTGCAACGTCATGGAGCTGAGCCCATGCAGTGACTTCACGTAATGACATCCCCCCGGGGCCGTAAGCCAGCCCCAGACGTAGCAGAGTTGCAGCATCACGAATTTCGCGGCGGCGGGTTAGAGCCCCGGCATTACGTGCCGAAGTATCCAGTTCTTCGGGCTTACCAATATGGGCCAGAATTGCTGACCAGTTATCGTGAGAGTAATTCATCGGCACGTTAAATCATATCAGGCGTAATACCACAACCCTTAAGTTAGCGCTTATGGGATTTTACCCCGGATCCAGAATCCCATCAGAATGGGGATCACGATGATGGCCAGCGCGGCCGCCCCTGCCATGGCGTACGTTTTGGTGAAGGCCAGCGGACCAAACAGCCGCCCTTCCTGCCCCTCAAGGGTAAAGATGGGAATGAAGGATAAAGTGATGATCAGCAAGCTGATAAACAGCGCCGGTCCAACCTCTACAGAGGCGTTGGTAATCACCTTCCAGCGGGTGGCGTTATCAATCTGCTCTCCGGGGTGCTGGTGATCCCACTCTTCCAGCCGCTTATGCGCGTTCTCAATCATCACGATGGCGGCATCCACCATCGCGCCGACGGCGATGGCAATGCCTCCCAGCGACATAATATTGGCGTTCAGCCCCTGGAAATGCATGACGATAAAGGCAATACACAGGCCAAGCGGCAGAGAGATAATCGCCACCAGCGCCGAGCGAATGTGCCAGAGGAACAGCGCACAGACGATGGCCACCACGATAAACTCTTCGAGAAGTTTGCTGCTCAGGTTATCAATGGCCCGGTCGATGAGCTGGCTGCGATCGTAGGTGGTCACAATCTCAACGCCTTCCGGCAGGCTGGCCTTCAGCGTCTCCAGCTTGTCTTTTACCGCCGTAATGACCTCGCGCGCGTTTTTACCCGAACGCAGGATCACCACGCCGCCCGCCACTTCACCCTGCCCGTTCAGCTCGGCAATACCGCGGCGCATTTCCGGCCCCGTTTGTACGCGGGCAACATCACGCAGGTAAATCGGCACACCGTTCTCACCGGTTTTCAGGACGATGTGATTGAAATCATCGATGGTCTGCAGATAGCCGCTGGCCCGCACCATATATTCCGCTTCCGCGATTTCTACGGACGATCCCCCCGCTTCCTGATTAGACGATTCAAGGGACTGCTTAACTTCCGGCAGGCTGACGCCGAACTGCGCCAGCTTTAACGGGTCAACCTGAATCTGATACTGCTTCACCACGCCGCCGACGGAGGCCACCTCGGCCACGTTCGGGATTGTTTTCAGCTCAAATTTCAGGAACCAGTCCTGCAATGATCGCAGCTCGGCGAGATCGTGTTTTCCGCTGCGGTCCACCAGCGCATACTCAAATATCCAGCCTACGCCCGTGGCGTCCGGGCCGATTTCGGAACTCACCCCGGCGGGGAGTTTGCCCTGAACCTGATTCAGGTACTCCAACACGCGCGAGCGGGCCCAGTACAGATCGGTCCCGTCTTCAAAAATAACGTACACATACGAATCACCAAACTGTGAAAAACCGCGCACGGTCTTCGCGCCAGGAACCGACAGCATGGTGGTGGTGAGCGGATAGGTCACCTGGTTTTCAACAATCTGCGGGGCCTGGCCGGGATAGCTTGTTTTGATAATCACCTGAACGTCAGACAGATCGGGCAAGGCATCGACCGGGGTGTTGATGATGGTCCATGTCCCCCAGACGCTGAGAAACAGCGCGCCCATCATCACCAGGAAACGGTTGGCAACCGAACGCCGGATAATCCATTCAATCATCATCGTCTCCTTAATGGCCTGAATGCGCGTCGTCAGCGGCTTCAGCGTGGCGCATGCGCTCCAGCGCGCCGGTAATATTGGCCTCCGAGTCAATCAGAAACAGACCGCTGACCACCACCGACTCCCCCTCCTCCAGTCCGGTACCAATGCCGGACTGCTGCTGTGATTCATGCAGAACGTGGATCCTTTTCGGTACAAACTTCCCGTTCGCATCAACGGTAATAACGCGCTGTTCTTTCCCGGTATCGATAACGGCCTGAGACGGAATGAGCAACATTTCCTGACTTTGGGTATTCAGCTTCAGGTAGGCATTCATGCCCGGTTTCAGCAGTTCATCCTTGTTGGAGACCTGCAGGCGCACCTGCAGCGTACGGGTGGTTTGATCCACGCTCGGCAGAAGACGCCATTTTTCAACCGGGAAGAATTTATCCGGATAAGCCGGTACCGAAACAGTAAACTGCGAGGTATCTTTGAGCAGATAAGCAATGGATTCAGGGACCGCCGCGCCGATCCAGACCGGATCCATCCCCTGAATCTGCGCCACCACCTTTTCTTTGGAAATATTCATCCCGGTGCGCAGGTCAAAGGCCGTGATCACCCCGTCAATGGGCGCCTTGATGGTAAACCGGGTCTGGATAGTACGGGTCGCACGCAGCCGCTGAATATCGTCATCCGGCATACCCGCCAGGCGCAGACGCTCCAGAACGCCTTTTATCTGCGTGGGCGTTCCGCCGGTACCGGAGAGCAGGAGGAACTCGCTCTGCGCTTCGACCCAGTCCGGAATGGTGATATCAACCAGCGGCGTGCCTTTTATCACCTTATCGCCAATCGTCAGCGGGTACACTTTCTCAACGAACCCTTCCGCACGCGCCTGCACAATGACAAACTGATAGTCGTTATAGCTGACGTTGGCCGGGATCGTCTGGGCATAATTCAGCTTTCCGCGCGTCACTTTTTGCGTTTTTAATCCCAGGTTCTGAACCTGGGTCGGATCGATACGGATACCGTCACTGTTTTTATCATTCTCATCGGCATATTTCGGCACCAGATCCATATCCATAAACGGTGATTTACCGGGCTTGTCGAATTTCACGTCAGGCTTCATCGGGTCATACCAGAAAAGCACCGTTCTTTCAGAGACGCTATTTTCTGTTTTTTCAGATGAATGAAGAGCCTGCCAGGCCGTCACCGATATCAGCCCTCCTGCAATAAGGCTGCCGACTATCACGGCAGCATATTTTATTTTTAATGAGGCCATGCCGTTTCTCGCTATTTAATGCTCTTGAGTAAAGAGAGATTGCCCTGCTGAACAAACGAGAAATTCACGTGACTGCCGACTTTTAAGGCAGTAATACTCGCGTCGGCCTGCATAAAAGTAAAACGCATGGTCATCGCGGGCCAGCCAATTTCCGGGATGGCTTCGTGAGAAATCGTCACTTTTTTATTCGTGATATCAATATCCTTCACAATGCCGGTCCCGGTGATGACCTGCTCTGAGGCACCTTCGCTGGCAGCGCTCATCTCCGCGTGCTGATGAACCTCAGCCTGAAGACCGGCAGAAAACATAATGATTGCACCAAATACGACGGCGTTAAGTGAATTGCGCATGTTTAATATCCTTTTTAATTAAATGAGGTTATTCGGCCCAACCGCCGCCCAGCGCGGTGAAGAGGTTAATTTCATTAACCTGCCGGGCATAAATAAGGTCGAGAATATTTTGCTGCGTGGAAAACAGCGACCGTTCCGCGTCTAATACTTCGATATAGCTCACCGCACCGCTGGTATATAATCCTCTGGCCCGCTGCAGGGTAATATTTAGCGAATCAAGATACCGTTCTTGCGCAGCAAGCTGCTGGTTGAGGCTGTCCCGCAGCGCGAGCGCGTCGGCAACCTGCCTGAAGGCAGCCTGTATTTTTTGTTCGTAATTCACAACCGACTGCTGCTGACGAATTTCAGCCAGCTTCAGGTTGGCCTTATTCCTGCCCGCATTAAAAATCGGAAGTTCAATTTTGGGGATGAAATTCCACATCCCACTGCCCGCGGTAAACAGGCTGGATAATTCCGTACTGCCTGTTGAAAGCCCGCTGGTCAGGGAAATTGACGGGAAAAAGGCGGCACGCGCGGCGCCGATATTGGCATCGGCCGCTTTAAGCTGATGCTCCGCCTCCATAATATCCGGGCGCTGCAGCAGTATCGCTGAAGAAAGATGGGGCGGGAGTTTTACCGGCGCAATATCGCGGGCGTTCATTCCGCTGTCGCCCGGCAATCCGCGATAGGTGCCGAGGAGCAGCTGCAGAGCATTGTTGGCCTGCGCCAGCTCCCCCTCTCGTTTGGCAATCTCTGCCTGCGTGCTTTCGATCTGTCCCCGGGCCTGTTCCAGCGCCAGCACGTTGGTGCTCCCCGTCGCCAGCTGGTGCTCAACGAACGCATAAGACTGCCGGTAATTTTTCAGCGTTTCCCGCGCGATGCGCAGCTGTTTATACGCCAGCTGCTGGTTGAAATAGCTCTGCGACACGTTAGAGACAAGCAGAATATGCACCGCGCGACGGGCCTCTTCGCTGGCGAAATAGTTTTGTCGGTCGGCCTCGCTCAGGTTCTTCATCTTGCCGAAAAAGTCGAGTTCGTAGCTAAGCGCAAGACCGGCGTCGTACTGCCGTGAGGTCGGTTTGTCACTTTTTAGCCCGCCGCTGTACGTGATACCCGCGGATCCATTCATCTGCGGATAACGATCCGCCTCCGTCACGTTGAACTGCGCCCGGGCCTCTTCAATTTTCAGGGCGGCCATTTTTATATCGCGGTTGTTTTTCAGGGCTTCTGTAATCAATCCAGCTATCTGAGGGTCGACGAAGAAGTTGCGCCAGCCGGTGTCCTGATACCCGGCCGCTGCGGGCGTCAGGTCGTTGCGCGAGAGCGAAAACTGCCGGGGTATCGGTGATGCCGGGCGCGGGTATTCAGGCGCCAGCGAGACGCAGCCTGCCAGGATAAATACCGTAGTGATGCTGAGTCGTTTTAACAGGAACATAGCGGTTCAAATCAAGTCCAGAGGATTTTTAGGGCTACTCTACTGAACGCATCCTGTTTGACCGGTGACAGGATAATGACAATGTTGTCATTTATGGCGTAAGTCATTGTTAACGATCGCGGGCTCACTAGAATGTCATCAGCAGCCAGTCTGGGGAGCAAGATGAAAATACTGATCGTTGAAGACGAAATGAAAACCGGGGAATACCTCAGCAAAGGGCTGACGGAAGCGGGATTTGTCGTGGACCATGCGGATAATGGCCTGACCGGGTACCACCTCGCCATGACCGCGGAATATGACCTGCTGATTCTGGATATCATGCTGCCCGACGTGAACGGCTGGGATATTGTCCGCATGCTTCGCTCTGCCGGAAAAGGAATGCCCATCCTGTTACTCACGGCCCTCGGGACGATAGAGCACCGGGTTAAAGGGCTTGAGCTGGGCGCGGATGATTATCTGATTAAGCCTTTCGCCTTTGCGGAGCTGCTCGCCCGGGTCAGGACGCTGCTAAGACGCGGAAATACGGTGATCGCGGAAAGCCAGCTTCAGGCGGCTGACCTGACGGTTGACCTTGTGTCGAGGAAGGTCAGCCGGGCGGGCAATCGCATCCTGTTAACCAGCAAGGAGTTCAGCCTGCTTGAATTTTTCATGCGTCATCAGGGCGAGGTGCTGCCCCGCTCCCTGATTGCCTCCCAGGTGTGGGATATGAACTTTGACAGCGACACGAACGCAATAGATGTGGCGGTAAAGCGCCTGCGCGCAAAGATCGATAACGATTTTGAACCCAAGCTGATCCAGACGGTACGCGGCGTAGGCTATATGCTGGAGGTGCCGGATGCCCGTTAAGCCCCTCCGACGCCCGTTCTCGCTTGCGCTGCGGCTGACCTTTTTTATCAGCCTCTCCACCATACTGGCCTTCTTCGCCTTTACCTGGTTTATGCTGCACTCCGTTGAGAAGCACTTTGCCGAGCAGGATATCAGCGACTTACAGCAGATTAGCAGCGCAATGCACCGCATCCTCCAGTCTCCGGCCGATCCCGACCAAAAGAAAATCAGCAAGCTCAAAGAGTCGGTCGCCAGCTACCGCAACGTGGCCATCCTGCTTCTGGATCCGCAGGGCAATACCCTGTTCAGCTCGGCGCAAGGCGCGGCATTGCGCCCGGCGATGAACACAGCGAACTTTAGCGAACACCGTCAGGCACAGGATGTGTTTCTCTGGACGGTAGAAGACCCGGTCAACCCTATGCATGCCGGGTCCGACATGAAAATGGAAACGTACCGGATTATCGCCTCCTCAGGCAGGGCAACGCTGCAGGGCAAAATCCAGGACTACGTCATGCTGATCGGGCTCTCGATTAATTTTCATCTCCACTACCTTGAGGCGCTGAAGAAGAATCTTTTTGCCATTGCCGCGGCGATCAGCCTGCTGATTGTGCTGGTGATTCGTATCGCGGTGCGCCAGGGACACTTGCCCCTGCGTAACGTCAGCACCGCCATTAAAAATATCACCTCCGAAAATCTGGATGCGCGACTGGAGCCGTCCCGCGTGCCCGTTGAGCTGGAACAGCTGGTGATCTCCTTCAACCATATGATTGGGAAAATTGAAGATGTCTTTACCCGGCAGGCGAATTTTTCCGCCGACATCGCGCATGAAATCAGGACGCCCATCACCAACCTGGTGACGCAAACGGAAATTGCGTTGAGTCAGAACCGCTCCCAGAAAGAGCTGGAAGATGTCCTCTACTCCAGCCTCGAAGAGTACAACCGGATGACCCGCATGGTCAGCGACATGCTGTTCCTGGCGCAGGCGGATAATAATCAGCTCATCCCGGATCGGGTGATGTTTGATTTAAGCGCCGAGGTGATGAAAGTCTTCGATTTCTTCGAAGCCTGGGCGGAAGAACGCCACGTCTCGCTGAAATTTAACGGGATGCCCTGCCTGATAGAAGGCGATCCGCAGATGTTCAGAAGAGCAATCAATAATCTGCTCTCCAACGCCCTGCGCTATACGCCGGAAGGGAAAGCGGTAACGGTCTCCATCAGAAAAAGGGATAACGACGTTGAGCTGGTGACAGAAAACCCCGGCACGCCGATCCCGCAGGCGCATCTGCCAAAGCTGTTTGACCGTTTTTATCGCGTCGATCCGTCCAGGCAGCGTAAGGGCGAAGGCAGCGGGATTGGGCTTGCCATCGTGAAGTCCATCGTCACCGCGCACCACGGAAAAGTCCGCGTGGAATCGGATGCGGTGTCGACGCGCTTCATCCTCACGGTGCAGGGGAAAGTACTCTGAGCGTCAGCAAACCGCGCGGCACACTTCAAGGACCTTTTCCCTGAGCCAGCGATGCGCCGGATCCCGCTCCATGCGCGGATGCCACATCTGGGATACCGTAATAGTGCGGGTCTTAAAGGGCAGTTCAAAGACGTGCACGCGCTCGGTCATCGCCTGATTAAGGAGGTACAACGCCGGTACCATAGCAATCAGGTCGGAGGCCAGCGCTACGGATAACGCCGTCGGGAATCCAGGCACCACGCTGGCGATCTTTCGTTTCATCCCCCGCTCCGCCAGCGCGTCGTCCACAGAGCCGTGTAACGCCCCATCAGGCGACGCCACTACATGGCCCCAGGCAACATAATCGTCAAGGCTGACCTCAGGCTGTGAAGAGAGCGGATGTCCCTTGCGCACCGCGCCAACAAACCGATCCTGAAAGAGCCTTTGCAGCCGTATTTCAGGCCCCATGTTGCTCTGCACGCCGATCTCCAGGTCGACAAGCCCCTCCCGTAAATAGCGCGACGTTTTTTCAGGTTTGGGAGCGAAGCGGATGCAGACCCCGGGCGCAACGCTCGCCACCGCGGCTATGAGCATAGGTCCAAACGCCACGACAAAACCGTCATTGGCCCGAATAGTGAACAGCCGTTCAAGGCTTTCCACCTTCAGCGTGTCGGAGGAGGGCTGCAGCACCGCCCTCGCCTCATGCACGGCGCTTCTGGCGCGATCCCGGGTGGCTTCGGCCCAGGGCGTCAGCACCATATGACGCCCGGCCCGCACCAGAATAGGATCGCCGGTCACCTCCCGCAGCCGGCTCAGGGTGCGGCTCATGGCGGAGGTGCTCAGGTTTAAACGTCGCGCCGCGCCCGCCACGCTGGCTTCGGCCAGCAAAACGTCGAGCGCAACCAGAAGGTTAAAGTCAGGATCGGACACGATGGCTCCTCAGATAAAGCGTTATATGCAACGATTAAGTGCAAATGCTGCGTCTTCCGCCCTGTATAGCGCATGATTATAGTTTCGTCATCACTATTCTTATCCGGAGTAACGACGATGACGCTATTTACCAACCAGCCCGGCGATGAAGGTTTACCCGGGCATGAACGCGCCCGGGTCCTGGCCGCCGTCATGACCACCACGCTGATGGGCGTCTTTGACGGCACCATGATCAACATCGCGCTCCCCTCCATGGCTAGAGCGATGCAGGTCCCCGCGAACATTGCGGTCTGGTTCGCTAACGGTTATCTGCTGTCAGCGGCGATGACGCTGGCTATTTTCGCCGCGCTGGCGGCACGCGTGGGCTATCGCCCGGTCTTTCTGAGCGGGCTTGCCACCTTTACGCTCACCTCGCTCGGCTGCGCGCTGGCAACAACGCCGGAAATGTTAACCGGGATGCGAATTCTGCAGGGCATCGGCGGGGCGGCGACCCTGAGTATCGCGCCGGCGATCCTGCGTTCCGTTTTTCCTGGACGACTGCTGGGCCGTATTCTGGGGCTGCACGCCCTGCTTATCGCCTCCAGCACGGCGATTGCCCCGGTACTCGGTGGAACAATACTGGACGCCCTGAGCTGGCAATGGCTGTTCGCCATTAACCTCATTCCGGGCAGCATCGCCCTGCTGCTGGCGTGGCGAGCCTTGCCGCGGGAATCGGTTGCTGACAGACCGCCCTTTGATGCGCCGGGCGCCGTGTTCTCAGCCGTCCTGTTAGGTTCCGCGATCATGCTGGCCGACAGCCTTCAGCACGTGGCGCAACACATTAGTCTGCAGGCCGTCTGCTGGAGCGTTCTCGCGCTGGTTAGCGCCCTCGCCTTTACCTGGCGGATTCGGCGCGCGCAACATCCGTTACTGCCGCCGGTGATGTTCAGAAACGGGCGCTTCACCCTCGCCGCGCTGACCTCGCTGGCCTCGTTTGTGAGCCAGGGGATCACGTTTGTCGCGCTGCCGTTCCTGTTTCAGAGCGTATATGGCTACAGCCCTGTAGCGTCCGCGCTGCTGTTCACCCCATGGCCGATTGGCATCGTGCTGATCGCGCCGCACGCGGGTCGCTGGGCGGATACGATCTCCGCGCCGCTCATCTCGACCCTCGGGCTGATGGTTTTTGTCGGCGGGCTGGTCCTGCTGGCCACGTTGCCGGAGAATCCTTCCGCCTGGAATATCTGTCTGCGCAGTCTGGTATGCGGGATGGGTTTTGGCTGCTTCCAGAGTCCCAATAATCGGGAAATGCTCGCTAACGTCGCGCGGGAACATGCCAGCTATGCCTCCGGCGTGTTGTCGATCGTCAGAACATTCGGCCAGTGTCTCGGCGCCGCCGTGGTGGGCGTTCTGCTGGGAGCGGCGGCAGGATGGGACCATCAACATGCTATCCAGGTTGCACTGTGGTTAGCCGTCATCGCCTCGACGGGTTCGGTGGTATTTAGCCTGAGCAGGCTGCGCACTGCGCGGTCTACAGGCAAGCGTTGCACAATGTAGGCCGGGTAAGCGCAGCGCCACCCGGCAAGAAAGACGGCGCGTTTGTTTACTCCAGCGCCAGCAGCGCAAAGCTCGCCAGCCAGTGCCCGCCGCTGTAGTGGCTGCCAACCACATGCCCGACGCTGGCGGCCAGATGTTTCGTCACCGCCTCGCGCAATGCCGGTTGCGCCGGGTGGCTGGCAGGAAGCGCTTTCGCTATGTGCTTCATACACCACGCGCGGCTAAGGTTTAACCCGTCCAGATGGGCAATTTTCGGGTCGGTACGATCGCTCACTTCCGCCGGGTTCATGAGTGTCGTAACGGCGCCCACCTCCGGCAGAAACGCGTCAAACCAGGCCGGGAAGCCCTCCGACACCTTGCTCATCAGCAGTGCCTCCGTCAGCGCGCCGGAAATATACTCGTCTCCGCCGGGCTCATAATGAGCCGGATAGCGCGTGTCGGCGAGATAAAACCGCTCAGCCGCCGCCAGAATTGCCTGCTCAAGCGCCTTGTCGCCCACTGCGCGACCATAATCCAGCGCCAGCGCGAGGGCAAACGCGGTGTTGTAGTGCGTCCCGACGCGGATCGGATAGGTGAGCTTGCCGAGGTAATCCACCAGCCGGTTGCGAATGTCCTGGGTGAGCGGCTCCAGCGTCTGGTACCAGCCTGCGGCCTGCGGCAGCGACGACTGTTTCAGCTCCTGGGCCAGCGCCAGCAGCCAGCCGTAGCCATACGGCCGCTCAAACGAGGCGCGGAACGGCGCGGTAAAATAGGCCAGCTCCTTCGCCACGTTCTCTTCGGTCAGGTGTTCGTCAAAAAGCGCGACGATCGCGTCCCGGCACGGTAATTCTGGATAGAGGCGCACGCAGCGCAGCAGCAGCCAGTAACCGTGCACCGCCGAGTGCCAGTCAAAACAGCCGTAGAAAATGGGATGCAGCTCGCGCGGCGGCAGCACGTCACCATCATCATTCAGCAGGTGCATGATGTGGTTCGGGTATTCCTGACGCAAATAGGTCAAAGGCATGCGGGCAAACGCGTCGGCTTGATGTTGCGTTAATTCCATGACAGCTCCTTAGCGAAACACGAGGAAATACATTAAGAACACGTTCACCACCAGCAGGGTTAACGCGGTCGGGATCTGGATCTTGATCACCTGATATTTGTCTTTCAGCTCCAGCAGCGCGGCGGGAACGATATTGAAGTTCGCGGCCATCGGCGTCATCAGCGTGCCGCAGTAGCCTGCGTACATGCCAATCGCCAGCAGCGGCGCCGGGTTGCCGTGATGCACGTTGATCAGAAACGGCAAGGCGATCCCCGCGCTCAGCACCGGGAAGGCCGCAAAGGCGTTACCCATGATCATGGTAAACAGCGCCATCCCCACGCAGTAAATCACCACCAGCATGAAGCGGTTATCCGGGTTCACAAACAGGCTCACCACCTTCTGCACCGAGTCACCCGTGTTGGCCACCACGAACACGCCGCCAAGCATGGCCAGCATCTGCGGCAGGATCACCGCCCAGCCGATGGTATCGACAAGACGACGGGACTGACGAACGGCATGGAGCGGCGTGCCTTTGGTCAGCCACCAGCCGGTGAGGATCGCCGCGACGCAGGCCACGCACAGCGCCGCCAGGGTGAGCTGCTTCTGATCGAGCAGAAACACGCCGCCGACCGAAACGCCCTTCAGGAATAACGTGCCCAGCACCGTCACCACCGGGATCATCAGCGCCGGCAGGAACAGCCAGTTTTTAAGCCGATTTGACGACGCGACGCGCTCCTCCTCGGTGGACATTTTATAGTGCCCTTTCCCGACGAGGCCAAACCCCGCCAGCAGCGCGATAACGATAACGCCGCCGCCGATAATTCGGTACGCCAGCGATTTGCCGAGTTCCTGCACCATCAGATCGCCAAACAGGAAGATCCCGCCAAACAAGAACCAGAACAGCGCGGTGGTAAAGCGCTTCGGGTTGGCGCGATCGCGCAGGGTCATGACAACCAGCAGCATTACGACAAAGCCAATCAGGTAGTACACGCGGTTAATGGTGATAAGCGTCATCATTGCGCGGCCTCCTGCGTACCCTGCTCTGCCCGCCAGGCCATCACGTCGCGACGGATGCTCGCATCGAGGCGCAGCAGGCGCGTCATATGAATAATCAATGCCGCAATGGCGGTGGGAATGGCCCACAGGCCTATATGCAGCGGTTCAATGCCCGGAATACCGTTCTCTTTCAGGAACGCGTCGATCAGCAGCACCGCCCCGAAGGCAATAAAGATATCTTCCCCAAAGAAGACCGCGATGTTATCGCACGCGGCGGCGTGGGCTTTGATTTTGTCGCGGATGTGCTGCGGCAGTTCGCCGTATTCGTTCAGCGCCGCCCCTTCGGCCATCGGTGCCAGCAGCGGGCGCACCGTCTGGGCATGGCCGCCCAGCGACATCAGGCCCAGCGCGGCGGTGCCTTCACGCGCGACAAAATAGAGCATCAGAATACGCGCCGAGGTGGCGCTGGCGATCTTCGCCACCCAGGCCTGGGCGCGCTCTTTTAGCCCGTAATATTCCAGCAGACCAATCACCGGCAGGATCAGGATGAAGGTGGCCAGCGATCGGCTATTGACGAACTTCTCGCCAAAGGTCTCCAGCAGCATCCCGAAATCCATGCCGACCAGCAGACCCGTCGCCAGCCCCGCCACCACGACCACCAGCAGTGGGTTGAAGCGCAGTGCAAAACCAATAACCACGATCGGTATCCCGATCAGCGGCAGCAGCGTAGTACCGTCCATAACGTTTACCCTATCGAAAGTGAGCGTTGCGCGCCGACGGCTATTTTTTTAATTTGCGGCGAGCGATGTTGTGTTTTGTTGGCAGGCTTCGCAAAACCTGCGCTAAAAAGCTATATCTGAACCTCAAAAACATGTAAACAAATTATCAATAAAATGTTCTTATTTTATCGATGAGTTTACATTTCTGGCTAAGGAACGTTATGACCTCAGAAAAGAGTGCTTCACCCGATCGCGACGATATCAACGAGGGCCGGATCGTCTCTTCCCGCCATCTGGTATCCGAGCGCTGCGCAGAGTTATCAGAGCTGGAATATGCGCTGATCATGACCGGCAACGCCTTTAACAAATGGATGGTGCGCTGCATGACGGCAGCCGGCGAGCCCGATATGGGCGCCTTTGACGTTTCGCTGCTGCATCACGTGAACCACCGCGACCGCAAGAAAAAGCTGGCCGATATCTGCTTCGTCCTCAACGTGGAAGACACCCACGTGGTGACCTATGCGCTGAAAAAGCTGGTCAAAGCGGGCTACGTGACGAGCGAGAAAGCGGGCAAAGAGCTCTTTTTCTCTACCACCGAGGAAGGGAAAGCGCTGTGCATGAAATACCGGGACGTGCGGGAGGCGTGTCTGATTGCGATCCACGCGGAGAGCGGCATTGCCGGGAAGTCGATTGGCGAGACCGCGCAGCTGTTACGCACGATCTCCTCCCTGTATGACACCGCCGCCCGGGCGGCGGCGTCACTGTAACTAAGGACGGCGGAACAGCGTAATGCTCCGTCCGGCCAGCGCGTACTCAACGGTTTCGGTGATCGCTGTCCCGGTGGCGGCATCATCCGCCGTAGACAGCTCCAGCACCCATCCCCCTTCGCCAAACTGCGGGATCTGGAACGGCACGGTGCCTTCAAACGGATTGAACAGCATCAGCACGTCGTGCCATATGCCGTCCTCCTGCTGAAGATCCGGCCTGCTGATGGAGACCCCGAGCGTTGAGCCTTCATCCCACTGCTCGGCCTGCTGCGGACCGCCTCCGGCATTGAACCAGCGGATCTCCAGCCCGTCACGCCAGCTTTCACGGCGCAGCAGCGGCTGTTGCGCGCGAAGGGCAATGAGACGACGGGTAAACTCGCGCAGCGCGGCGTCGTTTTCGGAGAGCCCCTTCCAGTCTATCCACGAGATCTCACTGTCCTGGCAGTAGCCGTTGTTGTTCCCCTTCTGCGTGCGGCCAAACTCGTCCCCCGCCAGCAGCATCGGCGTGCCGTGGGAGAACAGCAGCGTGGTGAGGAAATTACGTTTCTGCCGTTCGCGGGTAGCAATAATATCCGGGTTCTCGGTTGGCCCTTCCTCGCCGTAGTTGTACGAGCGGTTATCGTTATGCCCGTCGTTATTGTCCTCGCCGTTGTCGGCGTTGTGCTTCTCGTTGTACGACACCAGGTCATTTAGCGTAAAGCCGTCGTGGGCGGTGATAAAGTTGACGCTGGCCCACGGGCGACGTCCGCGCAGATCGTACAGATCGCCGGAGCCCAGCAGCCGCGCGGCAAAGTCCGTGGAGACGTTGTCCCCCTTCCAGTACTCGCGAACGGTGTCGCGGTATTTGTCGTTCCACTCCCCCCAGCCCGGCGGGAATCCGCCCACCTGATAGCCGCCGGGGCCAATATCCCAGGGTTCACCAATCAGCTTCAGTCGGGATAAGACCGGATCCTGGGTCATGGCGTCGAAGAAACCGCCGCGCGGGTCAAATCCTTCGGGCTCGCGGCCCAGGATTGTGCCGAGGTCGAAACGAAAACCGTCTATGTGCATTGATTCCGCCCAGTAGCGCAGGGAATCCATCACCATCTGCAACACGCGCGGGTGCGAGGTGTTGACCGTGTTTCCCGTCCCGGTGTCGTTGATGTAGTACCGGTGCTGGTCGGGCAGCGTGCGGTAATAGCTGTAGTTATCAATCCCCTTAAACGAGAGCGTCGGGCCAAGCTCGTTCCCTTCCGCCGTGTGGTTGTATACCACGTCCAGAATGACCTCGATGCCCGCGTCATGATAGGCGCGCACCATATCGCGAAAGCCCTGGATCCCTGCCGGGCCGTAGTAGCGCGACGCCGGAGCAAAAAAGCCCAGCGTGTTATAGCCCCAGAAGTTCTTCAGGCCGCGGTCGAGCAGGTGCTGGTCGTCCGGGAACCAGTGAACCGGCAGCAGCTCCACCGAGGTAATGCCCAGGCTTTTGATGTAGTCGACCGAGGCTTTGTGCCCCATCCCCTCAAACGTCCCGCGCAGCTCGGGCGGGATGGCCGGGTTCATCTGGGTAAACCCCTTCACGTGGCTCTCATAGACAACGGTATGCGACCAGGGGACGTTCGGCCGGTTGTTGTCCTGCCAGTCAAAGGCGTTCGGGTCGATAACCCTGCATTTCGGCGTAAACGGCGCGCTGTCGCGGGTATCAAAGCTCAAATCCAGCTCGTCATGCCCCAGCTCATAGCCGAAATGGGCGTCGTTCCAGTCGATGTCACCCACCAGTTCGCGAGCGTAAGGGTCGATGAGCAGCTTATGCGGGTTAAAGCGATGACCATTTTCCGGGTCGTAGGGGCCGTAGACGCGATAGCCATACAGCGCGCCCGGCTTCAGGTCAGGCACATAGCCGTGCCAGATCTCATGGGTATACTCCGGCAGCTCCAGCCGGGCGATTTCCGTTTTCCCGGACGGGTCAAACAGACAGAGCTCCACTCGTTCAGCGTGCGCGGAGAACAGCGCGAAGTTAACGCCCTTCCCGTCATAATTCGCCCCCAACTGCTGGCCATGACCGGCCCGAATTTCAAACGTTGTATCCTTTGCCATTTTCGTTCTCCACGATTATTCGCAGGTAAGCAGAACCAGTACACATCCCTTTTCTGACGTTAAATCCAGCGTCTTTTGCAGAATGCGGCTCTCACCGCTGAACAGATCCCGATAGCGCTTCCCGGCCAGTTCGTCGGGTATCGCCACCGTGGTATTGACCCACAGCTGATGATTATCCGTGATGCCAAAAACCAGACGCGGCACGGCGACAATCAGCACCTCCTCGTCCTTAACGCGCGCATAAACAATCAGGTTCTCCTCCCGCTCGCCGGTGACCTTAAGCGGCAGCCAGTCGCCGTAGCGGAAAAGCGCGTCGTAGTGCGGTCGAAGCCGCAGCAGCGTGGCGGTAACAAACTGTTTGACCCGTCCGTCCCGCCAGCAGGCCGGGTTGTCAAACACCCCGGCATCCGCCGCGCTGAGGTGTTGCACCAGGGCCGGAAAGTCCGGCTCGCGTCGGTTATCCGGGTCGACAAGGCTGAAGTTAAGCGCCTCGCTGCCCTGATAAATATCCGGCACGCCGGGCGCCGTCAGCTTGATCGCCGTCTGGCTGAGGCTGTTCATCAGCCCGGCGCGAATAAAGGGCTGCATCGCCTCGCTGAAATCGTGCAGGAACAGGCTGTTGTCCGGCGAAAGCAGGTGCCGCGCGTAGCTCAACACCACGCTCTCATAGCTCTCGTTGCTGTCAATCCAGTCGGTGCGCTGTTTCGCCTCGCGCAGCGCTTTTTCGAGGAAGCCGAGGAACCGCGTTTCGAGTGCTTTAAGCCCTTCAGCGTCATCCGCTGACAGCGTGGCGGGCCAGACGCCCGCGAGCGCCTGGTAGATCATCCACGTATCGGCGGCGTTTGGCGCGGTACCGTCATTGAGAAAACGCACCTGGGTCTGGTTCATCTGCCGCCAGCGGGCCAGATTTTCCCCCCAGCGTTCCGGGGCTTCCGTCAGGGTGTAAAGGCGCGCCCGGGCATCTTCCCCGCGCTTGGTATCGTGCGTGGAGGTGCCCAGCAGCGCGTCGGGCTGACGGGCCAGACGAATGCGCATCTCCTGGTGGAAGCGGGATAAGGAAAACGCGCGCGGGGTCGGGTCGGCCCCCACTTCATTGAGCGCAAGCTCAAGGTTGTGGCGAAAGAACAGCGTGTCTTCAACGGACTTCGCCATCAACGGCCCGGTCAGCTGCTGGAAGCGGGTCCTGAACAGCGCGGCGCTCTCGCGGCAATCTTCCGGCAGGTCGCCGGTAAGAATGCGCACGATCAGGCTGAGCGCGGCTTCAGACGTCTCCACGCTGGCAACCACGCGGTTGAGCAGCGCCACGTCCGGCGGGGTTAACCCCTCGCGAGTGCCGTAGGTGCGGTAGACCGGAAACGCAATAAGCAGCTCGCGCAGCGCGTGGCGTATTTTCTCGCGCGGCAGCGCAACCTCATTGCGGCGGGCCAGATCCTCAGCAAGGTTTAGCAGCGTGGTGAATTCACCCTCGAAATTGCGATCGGTCATCAGGCCTTTGGCATCGCGCAGCTCCGCGTGGCGATCGACCGTCACGCCGAGCGTTTCGTCGTGAATTTTCTCCAGACGCGACAGGCTATCATCATCGACCAGCACTTCCGCCAGCGAGGCGATAAACTCGTAGCCGGTGGTACCGGATACCGGCCAGTCAGCGGGGAGCTGTTCCCCTTTGGCGAGAATCTTTTCGACCGTGATGTAGCAGTCGGGCCCGGCGGCCTGCCGCAGGCGCTGCAGATAGCCCAGCGGATCCGCCAGGCCGTCGACGTGGTCAATGCGCAGACCATCCACCACGCCCGCGTGGACCAGCTCAAGGATCAGCCGGTGCGTGTCGTCGAAGACCGCATCATCTTCAACCCGAACGCCGACCAGCCCGGTGATCTCAAAGAAGCGCCGCCATGAGAGCTGCTTCGGCGCCTCCCGCCAGGACATCAGCCGCCAGCTTTGCGCCTCGTGCAGCTCGGCAATGCTTTTTTCTTCGCTGTACGTGCCCGGGTTGAGCGGATACTCGGCGTCATAGTAGACCAGGGCGGCCTTTTTCGTGACAGGGTCACGTTTTAGCGTGATGGCTCCCTTCTCCAGCTCCGCATCAAAGGTATCGCCAAGAAACGGCAGCGTCAGCGGCCTCGACCCGTCGATATCAAAATAGCGGAAATAGCGGCTTTGCTGGCCGTATTCAATCACGTCACGCCACCAGAGGTTTTCCAGCGAGGTGGACATATGGTTCGGGACAATGTCCAGAATCAGCCCCATGCCGGCCTGCTTAAGCGCCGCGGCCATGCGGTCAAAGCCTTCTCGTCCGCCGATGGCGGGGTCGATTTCATTCGGGTTGGTCACGTCATAGCCGTGGGTAGACCCCGTCGTGGCAGTGAACACGGGCGACGCGTAAAGGTGGCTGATGCCGAGGTCCTTCATATACGGCACCAGCGCCACAACGCGGTCGAAGGTCATGCCGTTACGGAACTGAATACGGTACGTGGCGGAAGGGATCATAACGATGCTTCTCCATCAGCAAAGCGAACGACAATACCGTTCGGGGGTAAAACGTCGTTGAGCTCCGGCCAGGCGAAGCGCGTCTCCCCCGCGAGCGCGGGCAGGTCGACGGGCTTCGTTCCAATATTTAGCGCCAGAGAAAGCGTGCCTGACGGGAAGCGCCAGCTCACCGCCACCATGCCGGGCGCGGTCTTGAGCACATGGCCCTCAACGGCACCGCCCGGATGCAGAAGCGGAACGATATAGCGATGGCGCAGCGTCAACAGATGGCGCGTATAGCGCAGCCACGTTTTGCCCTCGTCGGTGGCGATTTTGTTCCAGTCGAGCTTTGAGCGGATAAACGTCTTCACGTCGTTCGGGTCCGGGACGGTTTCATCGTGCCCGGCATGGCCGCTAAACTCTTTCGCGCGCCCTTCCCGCACCGCCTTTGCCAGTTCGCCGTGAAAATCGGTGAAGAACAGGAACGGATGCGTTTCACCAAACTCCTCGCCCATAAACAGCAGCGGGATATGGGGGGAAAGCAGCAGCGCGGCGAGCAGCACCCGCGTCTTGTCGGCACCCGCCAGGGAGATAAGCCGCTCGCCCTGGGCGCGATTGCCGGTCTGATCGTGGTTTTGGATGAAATCGACGAAGAACTGCGGCGGCTGCGTGCGGCACTCCACGCCGCGGGATTCGCCGGTTTGCAGCGAAATCTCGCCCTGGTAGACAAAGCCTTCCGCCAGCGCCCGGGCGAACTTTTTCTCCGGCTCAAAGGCAAAGTCCTGGTAGTAGGCGTGCGTCTCACCGGTGGCAAACACGTGGGCAGCGTTGTGAAAATCATCGTTCCATTCGCCGGTAAACAGCGGCGTGTGGCCCTGTTCATCGCGCGGATGCAGAAAAATCACGTTGCGGCTGTCTTCCGTGGTCAGGTGAACGTGCCGGTGCGGGATCGCCTCGCGGATCTTCGCGGCAATCTCCTCGAGAATGTGCGTCCCGGAGCTGTCTTTAATCTGGTCGATGGCATCAAAGCGCAGGCCGTCCAGACGGTACTCCGTCAGCCAGTAGAGCGGTGCGTCGGAGATGTACTGACTCACCGGCTCGCGCTCGTAGGCGATGCCGTTGCCCCACGGCGTCATTCGATGCTCATCAAAAAACGCGGGCGACAGCAGAGGCAGATAGTTCCCCTCCGGGCCGAAGTGGTTGAGCACGATATCCAGCACCACGGAAAGCCCCAGCCCGTGCGCGGCGTCGATAAACGCGTGGAAATCCTCCGGCGTGCCGTACTCAGAGTGCGGGGCATACAGCAGCACGCCGTCGTACCCCCAGCCGCGGGAACCGCCAAACTGGGAGACGGGCATGACTTCAAGCTGGGTAATCCCCAGCTCCGCCAGATACGGCAGCTTGTCGATCGCCGCCCGGAAGGTGCCCTCCGGGGTAAACGTGCCGATGTGCAGTTCGTAAATGATCGTCTCTTCCCACGGCCGCCCTGCCCAGTCGCGGTTGACCGGCTGGTAACGTCGGGGATCGATCACGACTGAGGGGCCGTTAACGTCGCCCTTTTGCGCCCGCGAGGCGGGATCGGGCACCGCCGTGCCGTCCTGAAGAACAAACTGATATTCTGCACCGTGCCTGACGCCGGGGACGTCCGCCTGAAACCATCCGTCGCCGGTTGCCGTCATCGGCACGTCGGTGGCGGCAAGACGTAGCGTAAGTTCTTTCTGTCCTTCTGCCCAGACGCGAAAACGTACAACGTCATCGGAAATAAACTCAGCACCCCACTGCTTTTGAAATGTCCTGAATTCCATTCATTGTCCTCGAATGACCCACATTTTACGCGGAACGAAGTACAAGCTTAGTTCAGGATTAAAAGTGCGTGAGCTCAGCGAATTTAACCGCTTCGTCTATTCTTTATGAAATAACTCACTAACGGGAACACTATGCAGATTCGAAAAGGACTCAATACCGACTATGCACGCCTTGAATGCTGTGACTTTTCTTTCACCATTAGTCACATTGCCCGGGAGCCGTTTATCCACTGTGATTTGCATATTGAAGCCGTGGCAGAGCCTTGGATAAAAACCTACGAACTCGACATTCAAACGCTTGAAAATCACTGCGTTAATCCGGACGCCATATTTCTTGTCGCGGAAACGGACGACGGTGAAATAGCCGGATTTATTACCGCGTCAGTCGGCTGGAATAAATTTATTTCAGTGGATTATATTGCCGTTGAGCGCTCCAAACGCAGAACCGGCGCTGCGCATAAATTAATGGCCGCCGCGCACGTGTGGGCCCGCAGCGTAAACGCGCCGGGATTACGGCTTGAAACACAAAATGTGAACGTCTCTGCCTGCCTGTTTTACCGTCACTACGGATTTACCCTGGGCGGATACGATCGTTATCTCTACAACGCCCTACCGGAAAAAGACGAGGTCGCTCTGTTCTGGTATTACATGCTGGTCTAGCGGAAACACATTGCCACATCACGGTCATATTTCTGTCACTGAATTTCATTACGCTTTCGGGATTTTAACCACGGTGTTGAGGAAAGAAGTGTGAATTCAATGGCTAAGGCATTACTGCTGGCATTACCGGTTTTGAGTGCAACGGCAGCGGCGACGGCCGCGGAGCACGACCAGTGTGAACCGAAAGCGTACGAAATGGCGCTGCGCTATCAGCAGAAATCGGCAGAGATTATGGCCCTTCAGCTGCAAACCTATCGGTTTGCCACCGAGCGTTTTAACGAAAAGTTAAAGGATCTGAAAACGCCCGAAAATTACGCCGTGGTAATGGACCTGGATGAAACGGTACTGGATAACACCCCTCTGCTGGTGCGCGACATGGAGCAGTGTCACGACTATACGAAATGGGACACCTGGAGCGACTGGGAGAAACAGGGAAAACCCGGCTTAATTCCGGGGGCGAAAGCGTTTCTTGACCACGTGAATCAAAGCAAGGTCCGCATCTACTATGTCTCGGATCGTATGCAGGAAAACAAAGCCGACACGCTGAAGACGTTAAACGCTCTCGGCCTGCCGCAGGTATCTGACGAAAGCGTGCTGCTGGATACGGTCAGCAAGGAAGAGCGCCGTCAGAGCATCCTCAAAAAGCAGCAGATCGTGATGCTTTTCGGCGACAGCCTGCCGGATTTCGCCGTGCAGTTTAAAAACAAAAAGCCGAGCGAACAGCAGCGTGAACTGGTTGAGGCCAGCGCGGAACACTTCGGCAACGACTGGATTGTGCTGCCTAATGCCGCTTATGGCTCATGGTCCAAAGCCACCCCGGACAGCTGGAACGCACCGCTGAAAAAATAATGTCTTACGGGCCGGGAAAGCTATCGCGCGCCTTCCCGGCCCTTCGGTTTCCTATCCATCCCGTTTATAGGTCCTATCATTTCTGGGCAGGTTCTTATAATTTTACGGAGCAGTAAGATGAGCACTTTCAAAGGAGACTCGTATGCTTACCGTGAAAAAACTTGCTCTTTCCACGCTGATTTCCAGCTCACTGCTTTTCTACCCTGCGCTCCAGGCCTCTGCAGAAACGCCGCAGCACGTCGTTAAACAACCGGCGGGCGGTTACAGCGTGCAGGTCGGCGACGTGCTTGTCACCTCGTTTACCGACGGGACCGTCGCGCAGGATCTGCACAAGCTGCTGCGCCGGACAACGCCGCAAAACATTGATGCGCTGCTCGCAAAAAATTTCCAGACCAACCCGGCTGAGGTCTCCATCAACGCGTTTCTGATTGCGATACCCGGACATAAAATCCTGGTGGATACCGGCTCGGGCCAGCTCTTTGGTCCTGATACCGGCGGACGTCTGGTTGAGAGCCTCGCCACGCAGGGAATAAAACCCGAGGACATCACTGAAGTCCTGCTGACCCACGCCCACTCCGATCATGCGGGTGGCCTGGTGAAAGACGGCAAGATGGTGTTCAGCAACGCGCGCGTTTTCGTTGGCAAACCGGACATCGACTTTTTCTTTAACGACGACAATCAGAAGAAAACCGGCTACGGCAAGAACTACTTCGACGTCGCGCAGAAGACCTTAAAACCCTACCTTGACGCGGGGAAAGTGGTGCCGTTTAGCGGCACATCGGAGATTCTTCCGGGGCTTACCGGCACGGTTCATCCCGGACACACGCCGGGTTCAGCCTTCTACACCCTGACAAGCAAAGGCGAGAAGATCACCTTTGTCGGCGACATCATTCACGCCGCGGCGGTCCAGTTCCCGCAGCCTGCGGTGACCATCACCTACGATGAAGACGAGAACAAAGCGGCAAGCGTACGCGAGCATGCGTTCGCTGACTTTGTGAAAAACAAGGACCTCATTGCCGCGCCCCATCTGCCTTTCCCGGGCATCGGCTATGTGACGAAAGGCGAGAAAGGCGGCTATGCCTGGGTCCCTGTGACCTATACAAACCGGGACGCCAGCAGCGCGAAATAAGATGACGCGGATATCTGACATGGACATAGACCTGCTCCTGACGCTGGACGCCCTGCTTCAGGACAGGAACATCACCCATGCGGCCGCGCGGCTGGGCATCAGCCAGCCCGCGCTGTCTGCCCGTCTCGCGCGTCTGCGCACGCTGTTTGGCGAACCGCTGTTCATTCCCTCCCCGCATGGACGCGGGGTGTTACCCACGCCGCGCGCGGAAGCGCTCAGGCCGCATGTGACAGGCGTGCTGCGCGGCATCAGCGCGATGTTTGCGCCCACCGCGTTTGACGCGCAAACCAGCAGCCGGACATTTGTCATCGCGCTGCATGAAAACCCGGCGCTGATGCTCGGCACCGCGCTGCTTCACCAGGTGGGTACCGATGCTCCCGGTATTCGCCTGCGCTTCGCCCTGCCCGAGATGGCCGAACTGCCGCAGCAGCTGGAGAACGGCGATGTGGATCTCTACATCGGCGTGAGCGCGGGCGCCCATGACGGGTGGGTAAGGCGCAAACTCCTCGACGACGCGTTTGCCACCGCCCAGCGAAAAGGCCATCCGCGCGGAACGGGTGCGTTAGATCTGGAGATCTACTGCGCGCTTTCCCATCTGGTGGTGTCGTCGGCGGGCGATCCGTTTACCGGATTTGTCGACCAAACCCTCGCCGGGCTGGGCTATCAGCGACACGTTGCCATGTCCACCCAGAGCTACGCTATGGCGCCTGCGCTGGTTGCCGGTACCGACCTGATGTGCACCCTGCCGGAACGGATGCTGAAGCAGTTTGCCAGCACGCTGGATCTCTTTGCACCACCGCTGCCGCTCCAGCCCATTACCATCAACATGTACTGGCACCCGAAAAACAGCCAGGATCCGGCGAATGCCTGGCTACGCGAGCAGCTGCTGCGGGCAGCAGGACGTCAGGTGTGATCGAGCGTAACCAGAAACTTTTTAAGCACTTCTGAGCGTATAATCCGGTGGCAAACCAGGGTGAGTTCGCTCTCCCGCAGCCGGTCGAGGATGTCCACGTAGACGACATTCTCGACGCTCACCGCCTTTGCCGAGGCGGGAAGCAGCGCCACCCCAAACCCTGCCGAAACCAGGCTGATGACCGTGGGCACGTCGGTCGCGTTTTGCACCACGTCCGGCTGAAAGCCCGCCCCGCTGCAGGCGTCATAGAAGTACTGCTCCAGCCCCATTCCCTCCGGGTCGCGCAGGGAGATCCATTTTTCGTCTTTCACCGACGAAAGCGTCAGCGCGGCGGACCCGGCCAGCGGATGCTGACGATACAGCGCCAGCACCGTTTTCTCCGAGGCGAACGGGCGGCTTTGCAGATCGTCCGGCAGCGACGGCAGCGGCGCGCGGATGATGGCCACATCCAGCTGGTTGCTCTGCACGGCGGCGTAGAGCGTCTGCACGTTTCCCGTCATCAGCGACATGGTAATGGCGGGCCAGCGGCTGTGCATCTGGCGCAGCGCGGCGGGCAGCCTGCCGTCAAACATCGCGCTCGACACGCACCCGAGGTTTAACACACCCTGCTCGCCCCGTGCCGTTTGTCTGGCGTCCAGCACCGCCTGTTCGGTCAGCGAGATGGCAAGCCGGGCTTTCACGAGAAATGCTTCGCCCGCGGGCGTCAGGGTCAAGCGGCGGTTCGCCCGGCTGAAAAGCGTGACGCCTAAGCGTTCTTCCAGGGCCTTTATCTGCTGGCTCAGCGCTGGCTGCGCCATGTTCAGACGCTCGGCGGCCCGGTGCATATGGAGCTCTTCGGCCACGACGATGAAGTGGCGCATCTGGCGAAACTGCACGAGACGACCTCCTGAATTGATATCAATTTACTTATCAATTTAACAGTAATGATGCAATTGATGCTATTGGTCATTGCCATAAAAATGGAGGTATTCAACCGAGGGAGGAAAATATGGAAAACCAGATTAACGATCTCCGCAGCGCCATCGCCTTACTGCAGCGCCACGAAGGGCAGTACATTGAAACCGATCGTCCGGTCGACCCCAATGCGGAGCTGGCGGGCGTCTACCGCCATATCGGCGCAGGCGGCACGGTCAAACGTCCAACCCGTACGGGCCCGGCCATGATGTTCAACAGCGTGAAGGGCTATCCGCACTCCCGCATCCTGGTGGGCATGCACGCCAGCCGCGAGCGCGCGGCGCTGCTGTTAGGCTGCGAGCCCTCTGAACTGGCAAAACACGTCGGCCAGGCGGTGAAAAAGCCGGTTGCGCCGGTTGTCGTTCCGGCCTCGCAGGCCCCCTGCCAGGAGCAGGTCTTTTATGCTGACGATCCTGACTTCGACCTGCGCAAGCTGCTTCCGGCCCCAACCAACACGCCGATTGATGCGGGTCCGTTCTTCTGTCTGGGGCTGGTGCTGGCAAGCGATCCGGAAGACAGCTCGCTGACGGATGTCACCATCCACCGCCTCTGCGTTCAGGAGCGCGACGAGCTTTCCATGTTCCTTGCCGCCGGGCGCCATATCGAAGTCTTCCGCAAAAAAGCGGAGGAGGCAGGAAAACCGCTGCCGGTGACGATCAACATGGGTCTCGACCCCGCCATCTACATCGGCGCGTGCTTTGAGGCCCCTACCACGCCGTTTGGCTACAACGAGCTGGGCGTCGCCGGGGCGCTGCGCCAGCAGCCGGTTGAGCTGGTGCAGGGCGTGGCGGTCAAAGAGAAAGCCATCGCGCGAGCGGAGATCATCATCGAAGGTGAACTGCTGCCGGGGTTGCGCGTGAGAGAGGATCAGCACACCAACACCGGCCACGCGATGCCGGAGTTCCCGGGCTACTGCGGCGAGGCGAATCCCTCCCTGCCGGTGATCAAAGTGAAAGCCGTGACCATGCGCAACCACGCGATCCTGCAAACGCTGGTGGGACCGGGGGAAGAACATACCACGCTGGCCGGACTGCCGACTGAGGCCAGCATCCGCAATGCCGTAGAGGAGGCTATTCCGGGCTTCCTGCAAAACGTCTATGCCCATACCGCGGGCGGCGGCAAGTTCCTCGGGATATTGCAGGTGAAAAAACGCCAGCCGTCAGACGAAGGACGTCAGGGCCAGGCGGCGCTTATAGCCTTAGCCACCTATTCGGAGCTGAAGAACATTATTCTGGTCGACGAGGACGTGGATATTTTCGACAGCGACGACATCCTGTGGGCGATGACCACCCGCATGCAGGGCGATGTGAGCATCACCAATATTCCTGGGATCCGCGGCCACCAGCTGGATCCGTCCCAGTCGCCGGATTACAGCACCTCGATTCGCGGCAACGGCATTTCCTGCAAGACGATCTTCGACTGCACGGTGCCGTGGGCGCTGAAGGATCGCTTCGAACGGGCGCCGTTTATGGAAGTGGATCCACGTCCGTGGGCACCGGAGTTGTTTGCCGATAAGAAATAAAATCACGCGCGTATGGCCCGCGGGTCATACGCTGATTTTCTTTTCAAGCGTGGCAATATTTTCACCCGCCGCGCGCTCCACCGAGAAACGATCGACGCTCAGCAAAATGAGCATCAGCCCCCTACCGCTCTCCAGCAGCGGCGAGATTTCACAAAAACGGTCTCGCCTGGCGGCCTCAAGCCGCGCCAGCGGGAACGCGTCGCCCGCGTCGGTAAAAACAATGCAGACGTCGCTGTCGCGGATATCGAAGCGTACGCTGAATGTGCGTGAGGCATCCTCATGCAGCGCGTGCCGGATGATATTCGTCGCCACCTCACAGACGGCGAGATCGAGCGCGAAACGCCACTCATCATCTACGGGAAGCGCGCTCAGCCGCGCTTCCAGCCAGCCGGCCAGCGGCGTCAGGGAACCGAGCACCGCCGGAAATTCTGCCTGCACCGGCGTCTGCATCTACTGCCCCAGCTGCGCAAGCGCGCTGCTTTTGTCCGGATAGATGCGGAATATGCGGTCCATGCGGGTCAGGGTGAACATGTTCATGATCCCGGGGTTCAGGGAGCACAGCGCCATGTCGCCTTTCCCGTTCATCAGCTTAAACAACGACACCAGCATTCCCAGCCCGCTGCTGTCGATAAAATCCACTTTGCTGAAGTCGACAATCAAAGCCTTGCGATCGTCGCCAATTTCTTCCGTCACGGACGCTTTAAACGTCGCGGCAACGGAGGCATCCAGCCGCCGGACTGCGGGCGTGAGGATGTTGGCATGCGGTAGTCGTTCAGTGTTAATAATCATTCTGTTCTCCCTGACGCTCGATCACGAGCAGTGAAACGTCATCGGTTAAGGCGGTCGGTTCATCACGATTTGCATTGCGCCAGCCGGTCAGGTGGTCACCGAACCGCGCCAGGAGCTGGTCAACCGGAAGTCGCGCATGGTCATGAAGCCAGCGTTCGAGACGCTGCGGGCCAAACTGCTCGCCGCTGACGTTCTCACACTCCGTAATACCGTCACTGAATAAGCATAAGCGATCCCCCGGATTGAGGGTAAACGCGACGTCCTCCCAGCTGAGGTCAGGCATCAGCCCCACCGGCGGGCCGCCGTTGCCCACGGACGTGACGGCGCTGTCTGCGTTCACAATGACGGGAGTAGGATGCCCGGCCTGACACAACACCCCTCGTCCGCTCTCGGGATCGATCACCCCGTAGATAATGGTGAAATAGCTGGTAATGTCGCTCTCTTCACTGCAAAAGCGGCTGTTCAGGATTCCGATCACCTCCGCAGGCGACTGAATGCCGCCCTGATCGGTAAACAAAAAACGGTCTACCACCCGGCCATGTAAGAACTGACGCGCCACCACGAGGGACATCATCGCGGCCCCCACGCCGTGACCGGACACATCCACGCAATAGAACCCAATGTGAGAATCGAGTGGAAAAATATTGAACACATCGCCTGAGACCCACGCAGACGGCATGAAAAGCCAGTCGGAAAAGTAGTTCCCAAAGCGTAAGCGGTGCGAAGGCAGCACGGAGTGCTGAACGCGCGCCGCGAGTTCAAGATCCTGTTCAATCTGGTGCAACGCTTCACTCAGGCGCTTGTTGTGCGCCGCGAGGGTCGCTTCCAGCGTTAAAATACGGACCCCGGCGTGCAGACGCGCCCGCAGTTCATCCTGCTCGACCGGCTTGCTTAAAAAATCATCGGCTCCGGCATCAAAGCCCTGCGTTAAATCCCCGGCATTTTCGCGTGCCGTGAGCAGAATGACATAGACGTAGTGGCCAAACTGACGGTTGCGGATGGTTTGACAGAGCGTGAGTCCATCCATTTCCGGCATGTCCCAGTCGCTTATCACCATGCTGATCGGCTGGCTGGACAGTATTTCCAGCGCGGCGACGCCATTTTCCGCCTCGCTCACGATATACCCCCACTGGGTGAGCATTCGGGAGAGTAACCGACGATAAATCAGCGAATCTTCAACGATTAACACGTGCAGCGCCGACATACATCCCTCCTAAAGCGGTAAGAACCAGATGAGGCTCACGGTCCCTTCCCTGAATTTTGCATTCCCGTTGCCGTGCCCCGGATAGCGCGTTCCCGCATAGTTCGCGTACTGGATGGAGAACGAACCCGGCGTATAGCCGGCATAACCGAAGCTGTAGCTGTAATCGCCGTTCCAGGGCTGCTGCTGGCTGCTGTCCGGGAACCAGAATGCCGTCGCGCGAACGAAGAAATGTTGTTTGAAGGTGTAGCCGCAGCCGCCGAGCATGACGTTTTTATTTTTGCGGATGTCATCGCTGCTGAGGTCGTAGTAGCGCGGCACCCAGCTGTACCCGACCTGGCAAATGATAGAATCCCCTTTATTAATCAGGAGCGTGTTTTCGACCGGTTTCGGTAGCGAAAACTTGTAGGCCAGCGTGAAGGCGCCCTGTTCGAAATAGGTGTGTCGTCGGCTGCCCGATGTCCAGAAATGGTTATCGCCGTAGTTGCTGTAAACCAGACTGACGGTGTTGGCGTGCCAGTCATCGTAGCCGAAGCTGTAGCGAAAATCGGCGGTGTAGCGGCTGGTGTCTCTGACCGGCAGTCGGGACGTAATGTTGGCAAACCAGAAGCTGTAGGGGGAATACTGAAGGCTGAGATTCAGCGTCTGGTTAATCTTTTTCTTTTCCGTGGCGGTGTCTGAACTGTTGGGAATGCTCATCCACTGCTCTTTCAGTCCCGAGCTAAAGCTCAGCGCACCTGAGAATTTCTTGTCGTTACCCGAGAACAGGCGCCCCCAGCGGCTGGTAAAGACGCCAGCCTGAACAGGTTCACCGTTCTTATCGCGCAGGGATTCATTTTCACTGCTTTTCGCCGCCTCTGCGGCGGGGATCGCGGCGAGCAGCACGCCCGCCAGAAGCCATTTTTCGCGCATAACCGCCATCCTTAGTTAGGTATCCAGCGTGCGCCGACGTCGTATTTTGCCATCAGCCACAAAATACCCAGTGCCGCCGCATGCACTAACGTGTTCTCTATCCAGGCATGTCGCCATAAGTCGAAGGTGATGAACTGGCTCACCAGCAGCACCACGTACACATGCAAAATAAAGGTATAAAGCGAGTGCTGGCCGAGCGGGATCAGGAACCATCCCAGCAGGCGATTGAGCGGCGTCCAGCAATACGTCAGCACCAGGTAGACGGTGACCATCAGGGCGATATCGTTTAGCACCCTCACCGGGCCCAGCCCGTTCTTCGCCGCCCAGGTGTGATAAAACGAATTGAAGCTGTCAGGCGGGATGACGTGCATCAGCAGCGCGGGCGGCATAAACGGGTTGGTATGGTTCTGGGCGACAAATCCCAGCACCAGCGACACCATGACCAGCGCCACTACCACCCCTTTCCCCGGAGGCGTCCGGGCGAAAGAGAGCAGTTCGGCTTTATACCAGCCGCTGGCCATGCCCAGCACAAAGATGAACTGCCAGGCGAGCAGCGGGAAGGCAAATTCGAATTCCGACGGCGTCAGCCGAAGCGGCCAGCGCTGCCACAGGCTGTACACCAGCAGCGACAGCCCCAGCAGCCACCAGACTTTTCCTTTCTGCAGCATCCCCAAAAATAGCGGGCTGAGTAGCAGCAAAAAGATATACAGCCCCAGAATTTGCGTCTGATGAGGGCCAATCTGCAAATAGAGGATAATGTTGAACCAGGTCTCTTTTATTTGCGGCGTAACCGGATAAAGCGACCAGCTTTCACCCGAAAAACGGTCGGTAAAATGGGTGACCTCGAAAACATTAATATGTGGGATATAGGCCAGAAGAATAAACGACACTATGATAATGATATTTACACGATATATTTTCCATGCCCTGAGATAAAGCCCCCAGGAAACCGTGAGCAAAACCACTTTTTGCAGACGCGCGCGGTTCAGCATGCCAAGCATAAACCCCGAGAGAATAACAAAACCTTCTGCACCGGTTGTTAACCCAAAACGCTCCCAGGAGAATATATTAAATACCGACATCACCTCCGTATGCGCCACGACCATCATGACGAGGGCAATGCCGCGCATAAAGTCGATTCTCAGGTCCCTGGCACCTGCAACGGCATACCGCCATGCTGTTGATTTAGCGTCATCTTCTTGCGCTACCGACGGCGCAACATGGCTCATAGGGTGTCCTTTGCCTGAAAACGAAAATTAAGGTCTAAATAAAGTAGATAGCCTAAAGGAATAGTAACCGAAATTTATCGACGACCGATGAAACATCATTAAGCAGAATTTAAGCTGAATTAACCATCGCTAAATATTAATAAAAACGTGGCTGGACACTTTTATTCGGCGTTCTACACTTATCTTAAATCTTGTTTAATCGCTATTTTCTTTCGCTTTTGGGCAACTGTCTGCGCAGCAGAATGGGTCTGCATTTTCACGGAATCAGGAACGCCGGAACTATGGATTTTTATTTTTCCCGTTTTGAACATCGTCGTCCTCCGGAACCGTTAACAACACCGCGCTGGGTCATGTTCACCTGGCAGGTGTTAGCGGTCGCGGCGCTTATTCTGGGTGCTAATTATATTTACTGGCGCTGGACCGCCTCCCTGAATACTGACGCATTATGGTATGCCATTCCGCTGGTCCTCGCCGAAACCCTGGCGTGGATTGGCACCGTGCTGTTTACCATCAATTTGTGGAAAGAACAGGATCCGCCTCAGAGTCCGCCGCCCGGCGAAATTAACGAATGCCTGTCGCCTGAGGAGGCCGTAGAGCCCCGTCCCGTCAAGGTGGATCTGTTCATTGCCACCTACTCGGAAGACACCGAGCTGGTCAGGCTGTCCATTCGCGATGCCCTGAAGATGACGTACCCGTTCCCGATTGACTACCGCATCCACGTGCTTGATGACGGCCGCCGCCCGGAGATGAAAGCCGTTTGCGAAGAGGAAGGCGTTAACTATATCACTCGCCAGACCAACATCGGCTTTAAGGCCGGCAACCTGCGCAACGGCCTTGAGCAAACCGACGGCGATTTTATTGTTATCTGCGACGCCGACACCCGGGTATTTCCCACCCTGCTCAGCCATACGCTGGGCTATTTTCGCGATCCGGACGTGGCCTGGGTGCAGACGCCGCAGTGGTTCTTCGATCTTCCGGAAGGAGAAAACCTGTCGCGCTGGGGCCAGCGAAAAGCCGGAAAAGTGGGCTACGGCCTGGGCTGGCTGATTCAAAAGTGTGTTGGCCCGATCACGATTGGCCGCGACCCGTTTTTTAACGATCCGCGCATGTTCTATGACGTGATCCTGCGGCGGCGCAACTGGGCGAACGCGGCTTTCTGCTGCGGCGCAGCGTCCATTCACCGTCGCGAGGCGGTCATGCAGGCCGCGCTGAGAAGCTATGTCTGGTCCGTCGAAGAGGAGATCCATCGTCATACGCGCGACATTCGCGATGAGGAGACCCGGGACGCGCTGCAGAATGCAATGCGTCCGCACGTGGCGTTTGACACCGAGCTTACCCCCTACAAATTCCACGTCTCGGAAGATATTTACACCTCGGTGCTGCTGCACGGTGACGCCGCACGGCGCTGGCGCTCGGTTATGCATCCGCGGGTTGAGTCGAAGATGCTCTCTCCGCAGGATATGCTAACCTGGATGATCCAGCGCTTTAAGTACGCCGCCGGTTCGCTGGATATTTTGTTTCATGACAACATCTTCAGCCGTCGCCGCTTCAGGCTTTCACTCCCCCAGACGCTGATGTATGCCACCACCTTCTGGTCATACATGGCCTGCGTGTGGAACACGGTGTTTTTGATTTCGCCCATTATCTATCTGTTTACCGGCATTCCGCCGGTGTCCGCCTGGTCGACGCCGTTCTATCTCCACTTTCTCCCCTTTTTTATCTTCTCTGAACTGGCGTTTATGTTCGGCACCTGGGGGATCTCGGCCTGGGACGGCAGGGCCTCATACCTTTCCTTCTTTTCCATGAACCTGCGCGCGCTTAATACGGTGCTGCGGGGCGAGCAGATCAAATTTCACGTCACGCCAAAAGAGCGGCAGACGGGCCGTTTTCTCTACCTGGTGAAGCCGCAGATTGCCATCGTGGTGCTGACCCTCGCAGGGCTTATCTGGGGCGGTATTCAGGTGGCGCGTGGGCAGGTGGACGACCCCTCCGGCTACGTCACCAATATTTTCTGGGGAGGGGTGAACATCGCCGCCATGCTGCCGCTGATTTTCGCGGCCATGTGGACGCCCGCTGAAGAGGACGAGGTCACTCAATGAGGATACGTGACGCCCTGCTGCCCGCGCGCAGCTACCTCACCATTTTGCTCGGCTTCCTGATCGGCTTTGCCATTGTGGTCTGGGTGGAGAAACAGATGCCCACGCGCGTGGAAAGCAGCGGCGGCATCGCACTCAGTAAAGACTTCCCGCCGCTGCCCACAAAACGGGCGCTGACCTATGACGAAGCCATCTGGGCGCGGGTCGCCTGGCAATACTACGTGAATAATACCCAGCCAAACGGCCTGGCGAACGCCAGCGACGGTGAACCCTGGCTGAGCCTCTGGAGCGTGGGAAGCTACCTCTTTGCGACCGCTGCCGCAGAGCAGCTCAATATCATTTCCACCGATGAGTTTGACGAGAGGGTCAGCACCGCCGTGTTCACGCTGGGGCAACTGCCGCTCAATGACAAAGGTCTCCCCGCCGCCTATTACCATGCGGACACGCTCAAGATCCTGGGCAAACCTGACGCCTCCGCAATCGGTCTGAGCCGGCTGCTGACGGCATTACAGACCCTGCTGTGGCGCTATCCCCAGCACGCGGCGGCCATCCGCGATTTGTTGAGCGTGTGGCGCACCGCGGCGCTGATTGAAAATAACACCCAAAGCCAGGCTGCGGTGCCGCTCCACCACTGGACGCTGGCCGACGATGAACAGCGGGACACTTTTGGCTACCGTCTCTATGCCAGCCATACGCTGCGCCTGATTGACAGCGCGGCAGGACTCGCGGTGACCAACCCGCCGGAAGGGCAAAAGATGATCGATCTGGATGGCGTAATGGTGCCCGATGAAGGGCTTCGCACGCCCTGGGGCAAGCAAACCTCGCTGATCAGTCTCCCCTATCTGTTAACCGGTCTTGAGCTGGGCTTTGATGCGCAGAGCGCTGAAATTGCGTGGCGGATTATGCAGATCCAGCAGCGGCGCCACGGCCTGCGCGCGCCAAAACCCCCCGTCAGCACGGATTATGCCGAACCCGCGCCGGATTACGTTAACGATCTGCCGGACAGGCAGCCGGTACAGGCGCGTAACCTGCGCGACGAGGCGCCGGAGAAAGTGGCGATGACCTCCACCCGCACCGCGTTTGCCTGGTATGCCCTGTTCCGCAACAGCTGGAGCGAAGCGCTGCGCCAGCAGGTTCTGCCGCTTCAGGTGCCGGGTAAAGGCTGGCAGCGCGGGTTAAATCTCAACAACAGCGTCAATGGCGTCGTGGACGCCGATACCAATGCCATTGTGCTGGAAAGTCTGTCTTACATCGCGCATGGCCAGATGCTCTGTCTGGCCTGCCTCTACACATCCCCCTCAGCAGGAGCAACGCCATGAAGCCACGATCCCCGATCCTTTTCCACCTGCTCACGGGAATAACGATCTGCTGGCTGGCGCTATCGACCGTGCGTGCGGACACCGAGCTGCCTGCATCAGGTTACTCCCCGCGCAGCGGCGAGCTGACGGCCCGGGAGATGACCATCGCCAAAAACGCCTGGCAGTATTTCGTCACCAACTATCAGCCCACGACGGGCCTGGTGAATGCGGTCAACAAATATCCCTCCACCACCATGTGGGACAGCGCCTCCTATCTGGCCGCCCTGACGGCGGCGCGCGAGCTGGGGATCATTGATAAAGCGGAATTTGACCGCCGGATGCTGAAGTTTCTCGCCACGTTAAACACCCTGGTGCTGTTCCGCAACGAGCTGCCCAACAAGGCCTATAACACCATCAGCGGTCAGAAGGTGGACTACACCAACAAGCCCGGCGAAATTGGCTTCTCGGCGCTGGATATCGGGCGAATGCTGGTCTGGCTGAAAATCATCAAGGAGCGTTACCCGGAATACGGCAACAGTATTGATAACGTGGTGCTCGGCTGGGATTTCAGCCACGCGATCGACCCCTGCGGCACACTGTACGGAGCCTATCTGGAGAACGGCCAGCCAAAGTACGTTCAGGAAGGTCGACTGGGCTATGAAGAGTACGGCGCGGCCGGTTTCCAGCTGTGGGGGTTCAATACCTGCAAAGCCAGCCGTCCGCAGCCTTACGAGCTGGCCGAGATCTCCTGCGTGCTGGTCCCGTACGATACGCGCGACCCGCGCAACACGTCGCAGCATAACTACGTGGTGACGGAATCCTACCTGCTCTACGGGCTGGAGTTCGGCTTTGATAAACCGACCGACCGGGATAACGCCCCGCGCGACTACTCCCTGACGTGGATGAAAAACTTTGCCGACCGCGTTTATCAGGCTCAGGAGAACCGCTATACCATTACCGGCGTCCTGACCGCGCGCTCCGAGCACCAGCTCGATAAGGCCCCTTACTTCGTCTATGACACCGTCTTCAGCGACGGGTACAACTGGAACACCATTACCGATAAAGGCCAGTTTGTCCCTAACGCTGCCGCGATTTCGCTGAAGGCGGCGCTGGGCATGTGGGTGCTGTGGAACTCCCCCTATACCGACCGCCTGCTGAACACCATTGAGAATGCCAACGAAGAGGGAAAAGGCTACTACGAAGGGCTGTATGAAAACGGCGACGGGCCGATTAAAGAGTTCACCGCGAACAATAACGGCATCATGCTGGAGGCCCTGTTGTTCAAAAAAGAGGGAAAACTGCTGGCCTTCAACACCGACAACCCGAAGAGCAAGGATTTTGCCCCGTCTCTGTGGGATCGAAAGCTGCTCGATCAGTTTGAAGAGAACAACGCGCTGCGCAGCCGCCCGTTCCTTGCCAGCACCCCGGCCGTAAAAAGCTGGTGCGACCGGACCGGCGTCACGCAGCGCACCAAACCCGCCTGCCAGGCCTGTCAGTGCGCGTCATGCAGCGTGGACGAGCCCGTTAAACTGCCTCCGGTGACTGCGCAATGCTTAAAACCATAGCCAGAGGGCTTGCGGGATTACTCCTTGCAGGCGCGATCGTCTTTGCGCTGTTTGCCCATCAGGGCGCAGGCTGGCGCTGGCTCATCAGTGGCGGCTGGCACTCCAGCGCGCGCATTGCCGCCCTGACGCCGGAAGAGCAGACGTGGGCGGCGATCGCCTGGCGCTATTTCGTCAATAATACCCAGCCGCAAACCGGGCTGGTCAACGGCAGCGACAAACAGCCTCGCGTCACGCTCTGGCAAATGGGCGATACGCTTATCGCCCTGCTGGCGGCCAAAGAGCTGGGGCTGATTGAGGAGGCCGAGTATGACGCTCGCCTGACGCGGCTGATGGGCACCCTCAACCGCCTGATGCTGACCGAGGCCCGGACGCCCGGGCGACTCTATTCCAGCCAGACGGCGACGCCGATCGACTTTAGCGGCAAGCCGGTTAAAAATGGCTGGTCCGCGCGCGACATGGCGCGTCTGATGCTCGCCCTGCGCCTCACCGCAGAGCGGGAACCGCAGTACAGCGAATACCTCGATAAAATCATCCTGCGCTGGAATTTCTGCCCGGTCATCGATCGTGAAGGCGAACTGTGGTCATCTTCCCTGCAAAACGGCCAGCCGGTGGTGCGCGAGGAGCTGCGCCTGGGCGAGAGCGAATATGCCGCAACGGCGTTTCAGCTGTGGGGGTTTTCCCCGGAGAAAGCGTTTACGCCCCCGGCGCACCACGTCATCATCGCCCAACGGCGTCTGGCTGTTGATGCCCGGGATCCGCGCACCACGTGGCAGCCCTCCCTGATCACCACCCTTCCCTATATGCTGCCGGGCCTGGAGTTTGGCTGGGAGCCCGAAGGCGTTGCGGCCGATCGGCAAAAGCACCTGCGCAAGCAGGCCGAAAACGTCTGGCTGAGCCAGAAGAGCCGCTGGGAGACCGATAAGATCCTGACGGCCAGGGCAGATTTCTCGCTCCCGCAGGCGCCCTGGCATATCCAGGATACGGTCTGGGGAAATGGCTATGCCTGGAACTCTGTCGGCGACGATGGCCGGGACTACACCCGTTTCGCGCAGGTATCGACCAAAGCGGTCTTTGCCCTGTGGGCCCTGTGGGACACCCCGTACACCGACGTGCTGATGGCGGTGACAAAGCATCTTAACGATCCGCAAAAAGGCTGGTACGAAGGCCGCCAGGAAGCCACGGGCGATACTAACGCTGCGCTCACCCTTTCTACCAATGCCACGGTGCTGGAAGCCCTGTTCTTTAAACACAACGCGGGCCCCCTGTTTGACGCCCGCCGGGCTAAAAAAGAGAGCTACTTTACGCGCCGTGTGGCAGATGACTATACGCCCGTCGGGCACTGTCTACCGGGCGAAAATGCCGTAAGGAGGACGCCGTGAAATTTTACCGCGATCTGTTTGAATCCAGTCTGAACCGCGTCTTTCCGGATAATGATAAAACGGCGTTTTTTCAGACGTTCTATGACGCCTTCGTCCATATGTCACCCGAGACGGAGCAGCATTTTTCTCGCCTGCCGGATAGCGAGGGTCAGCAGACTCTGTTTAAGAGTTTCTTCGCCATGCTTGCGGTAGACGGCGCGTTAATCGTGCCTGATTTTCTCGAGCGCCTGGCGCGGGAGCAAAGTGACGACGGTCTCCACCTCCCGCCGCGTTTTTTCGCCCTGTGGCGCGAAGCGATGTTGAACACCGTGAGCCTGCGCGATCCGCAGTGCGACGATGAGATCCTGACGGCCTGGGCCATGGCGATCGCGCCCGGGCTGGAATACCTGCGCCGACAGGCAGAACTGCACTACCGCGCGTAGGAGGATCACGATGAGCGCATTCACGTACGATCTTAACGCGCTGCCGGCCGCCGTCATGATTTATGACGCCGAGGAACGCCTGCAGGCCTGGAATCACAACGTGGCCCTTTTTTATCCGGTCATTACCCCGTGGCTGAAGGTGGGCACAACGCTGGCGTCGCTGGCGGAACGCTTTATCGACGCCGTTTACAACGTCGACCCTGGCCTTCGTCAGACGCTGCGCGAGTCGATCGTGCGCAACTGTCGGCAGGATAAACACTGCGAAGTGCGGCAGGCAGGCCAGCGGCGGATCTTCGTCCAGCACCAGCGCCTTGCGGACGGCGGCATTGTCAGCCTGCACAGCGATGTTACGGAGCTGGATGAAGCACAGCGGGCGCGTCATCAGCTGCATGACGATTTTCTGCTGACGGCAGAATCCATCCATATCGGGATCTGGGACTGGCAGGTGTCTGGCGACACGCTCCAGGTCAACGATACCCTGCTTGCCATGCTGGGCCAGTCGCGCACCCAGTGGCGATATCCGGTGCGTTTTCTGCTCAATCAGGTCCACGAGAACGATCGCGCTGCGCTGCGCAAGGCGCTGCACGCGTCGAAGCAGGATCATCGTCCGGTCTTTGAATGCGAAATTCGCGTGCATCACCCTACCGAAGGTCTGCGCTGGATGCTGCTCTCCGGCCAGGTGGTCACGCTCTCCATTGAGGGAAACGCCGAGCGCGTGATTGGCACGCTGCAGGATATTACGCGCCGCAAGGAGGCTGAAATTCAGGCGTTCGCCTCGGCCATTGAGGCACAAAAAGCCAATGAGGCGAAAAGCGCGTTCCTGGCGAATATGAGCCATGAAATTCGCACCCCCATGAACGGCATTATTGGCATGACCCAGCTGTGCCTCGATACCTCTCTCAGTGCCGATCAGCGCGATTACCTGACGCTGGTGATGAGTTCTGCCCAGTCTCTGCTGCATATCATCAACGACATTCTCGACTTTTCCCGAATCGAAGCCGGCAAAGTGGAGCTGGAGGCGGAGCCCGTCCCGGTCCGCCCCTTCATTCAGTCGCTTATTCGCCCCCACATGCCGGGGGCGAGCGAAAAAGGCATTGAGCTGCTGGTCGATATTGCGCCCGACGTTCCCGACGTGCTGCTGGTCGACGGCGCGCGGCTGCGCCAGATCCTGACCAATCTGCTGGGTAACGCGCTGAAATTTACCCATCAAGGGGAAGTTATCCTGATTGTTGAGCCCGACGATAGCGCGGATCGATGGCGTTTCCGGGTGTGCGACAGCGGCATTGGCATACCGGCAGATAAGCAGAAAGCCATTTTTGAAGCCTTCAGCCAGGCGGATAACTCCACCACTCGACGCTATGGCGGTACGGGGCTCGGGCTAACCATCTCAGCGCGACTGGTCGCGGCGATGGGCGGCGAATTAACGGTCTCCAGCGAGCCGGGGATAGGCAGCGAATTTTCCTTCGTGCTACCGCTTGCGGCCCAGGCGCCTGGCCCGGAGGAACGCCGGCATAGCCATCGCTTTAACGGGGAACCCGTGCTGGTGGTTGATGATAACGCGACCAACCTGCGGCTATTGGCCGCCATGCTTAGCCAGATGGGGTTGAAACCCACCTGCGTTAATAACGCCAGCGAGGCCATCAACCGGGTTAAAACCGGAACGGCATGGCCCCTGATCCTGCTGGACGCGCAGATGCCGGATATGGACGGCGTGTCGCTGGCTCTCGAACTTTCGGTGCTGCCGCAGGTTGCTGAGAGCCATATCATCATGCTGAGCTCCATGAGCCGACATTTTGATATCAATATGCTGAAGCGGATCGGTATCCAGAACTACCTGCACAAACCTATCGCCCAGAATGAATTGCATCAGGCGATTGCCGCGGCGTTTGAACGTGCACCAAAGACGGTGAGTGAAAGCGCGCCCGCGCCCACCGTCGCGCCGGACACAGCCGGGCTCAGGGTCCTGCTTGCGGAAGATAATCTGGTCAACCAGAAGGTCGCCGCGCGCCTGCTTGAGCGGCTCGGGCACACCTGTCAGATCGTCGATAATGGCGTCGCACTGCTGGAACGCTGGCGCGCGGGCGTGTGGGACGTTTTGCTGATCGATCTTCAGATGCCAGAGATGGACGGTGAAACCGCCATTCGCCTGCTGCGTGAAGAAGAACGCGCCCGGCCCGGACCGGCGCAGCCCACCGTCGCCATGACGGCACACGCCATGCAGGGGGATAAAGAGCGCTGTCTTCAGATGGGGTTCGACGGCTACATTGCCAAACCCATCAGCCAGGAGCGTCTCGCTGAGGAGATTGCTCGCGTGCTCCCGCGCCACGATGACCCTTCCGCCTTCCCGGATGAAGCACGCCTGCTGAAGCAGTGTGCTGACGACCCTGTTCTGGTTCAGGAGCTGTTGGCCCTGTTTGGCGAAGGGCTGGAGGAGGCCATGAAGGCCATCACCCTGGCTATCGACAGCGACGATCGTGAAGCGCTGCGCCGCGCCGCCCACAAGCTGCGAGGAGAAGCCGTCACGCTGGATTTCGGGCGACTCGCCCGTCAGCTGCAGGTGCTGGAGAGCGAGGCGCACACGCTGGAGGGGCAACAGCTTGCGGCGCTAAACCAGCAGCTTCAAAAGGAATCGCTGCGCCTGATGGCGTGGCTCAACGCGCGCGGGGTAAACGCATGATGACTCGCAACTGCGCGCTGCTCGTTGCCCTGTTGACCACCCACACGGTGGCGAACGCTGCGCCGGTCAGCTGGTCTCTGGCCGGAGAATGGCAGGTTCAGGACGCCAATGATAGCGCGCGTCCTGCCGCATCAGGCTGGCGCCCGCTTCAGGTCCCCGCCAACTGGTACAGCGCCGGGTACGATCACCAGGGCGCGCTGTGGTACAAGCACGCGTTTTCCCTGCCCGTGCAGCCGCCCGACGTAATGAGCACCCTGGTGTTTGACGGCGTCGACTACCTGGCCGAGGTCACCCTGAACGGCCAACCGCTGGGCCAGCATGAGGGCTATTTTCAGCGCTTTTCGCTGGATGCCGGTCAAGCGTTACAACGTCACAACCGACTGGTGGTCAGGGTGGACAGCCCTTACGAAGATCCCACTAAGGTCTGGCCGCTGCATAAAACGGTCATGAAGGGGATCCTTAACCAGCATGACACGCGTCCCGGCGGGGCCTGGTCGCCGCAAGGACAGGACGCCAACTCGGGCGGCATCTGGGCGCCGGTGAGGCTGCATCTTAGCCGGGGCGCTACCCTTGATGAGACCATCCTGCGGCCAGACTGGTCACAGGGGCTGACGCACCCCGCGCTGAAAGCAGACATTCGCTATCGCGCGCTCGGTCAGGGCCCGGCGACCGTGCGGCTCACCGCCACGCCCGCCAACTTCAGCGGCAGGCGCTATCAGGCTGACTTTCCGGTTACCCTCGAAAGCGGCGCCCATTCCGTGCAGCTGACGCTGCCCATGCCGAAGGCAAAACTGTGGTGGCCCGTCGGTACCGGAAAACCCCACCTGTATACCATTCGCGTGGCATTTCGGGATGAAAACGGCCTGATGGATACGGCGGTCACCCGCACCGGGCTGCGCAAGATCGTCGAGCAGCCCGACAATAAGGGCTGGCTCATTAACGACAAACGCCTTTTCATTAAGGGCAGTAATTACATCGGTTCCCCCTGGCTCAGCACCATGACGCGAGAAAAATACCGTCGCGATCTTCGTCTGGTGGAAGCCATGAATGCCAACGCCATACGCGTGCACGGACACGTTGCCGGACGTGCGTTGTATGACGTGGCCGATGAGATGGGCATGATGATCTGGCAGGATGTTCCGCTGCAGTGGGGCTACAACAACAGTGCGGCTTTCACGGAAAATGCGGTTCGACAGACGCGGGAGATGATCGAACAGTTTGGCAATTCCCCCGCCATCATCGTCTGGGGCGGGCATAACGAACCGCCGTGGAACTCGCCGTGGATGGAAAAACGCTTCCCGGACTGGAATAAAGATCTGAATCGCGAACTCACGCAAAAGGTGGCGGATACGCTTGTCGAAGATACCTCGCGCATCGTGCACCGCTTCTCCGCCGTTGAGGAGCATTACTGGGCAGGCTGGTACTTTGGTACCGTACGCGACCTGCTTGCTCCGGCCAAAACGGGGATCATCACCGAGTTCGGCGCGCAGGCGCTTCCCCGCTTATCGACGCTAAAAACCATCATCCCGGCGGCGTCACTCTGGCCCAAAACGACCGCCGCTGACGATCCCGGCTGGACCGTCTGGAAATACCATAATTTTCAGCCCTTCCAGACCTTTAAGTTTGCCGGTATTTCGCGTGGGGACAACATTCAGGCGATGATCCGCAATACTCAGGCGTACCAGTCGCAGCTGGTGGCCACGGCGGCAGAGAGCTACCGTCGACAGCGCTACCAGCCGGTGACGGCCCTGTTCCACTTCATGTTTGTAGAAACCTGGCCCTCCATCAACTGGGGCGTGGTGGACTACCTGCGTAAGCCTAAAGCCGGGTTTTACGCCTTAAAACGCGCCTACCAGCCTGTTTTGCCGTCCATTGAACCCGTCACGGCGCAGTGGCAATCCGGGGCGGCGGCGACCGTGCGTCTGTGGGCCATCAACGACACCTGGAAACCGTGCCGCGAATGCCGTCTGAGCTGGCGCATCACCCAGCGCGATAAGGTGCTGGCAAAAGGCACGACGACGATGACGATCGCAGCAGACTCGGGAACGATGCTAAAAGCGGTCACGGCCACGCCCGCGGGCCAGGACGACGTGTCGATTCGGTTTACGATTGAAAACAGCGCGGGAAAAATTGTCGGCGAAAATCAGCGCACGGAGTCCGTCATAAAGTGAGCGAGGGGAAAAGGAAAATTGCCGCTTCCCCTGCTTTCTTGTACCCTTTCAGCGTTTACCCCAATCCCCTAAAAATCGAGACATCCGGACGCCTATGACTGCACATATTTCCAAAGATCCTTTGCATGGCGTAACGCTGGAGATGATGGTCAACGCCCTGGTGGCGAAATATGGCTGGAGCGAGTTGGGTGACCGCATCAAAATTAACTGTTTCAGAAAAGACCCCAGCGTTAAATCGAGCCTGAAATTTCTGCGCCGCACCCCGTGGGCGCGCGCGGAGGTTGAAGCCCTGTATCTGGACTCTCTCAGCGATGAGGGAAATACAGAGCAGGCGGCGCCCGCCTTTAATCCCTGGGCCAACAGCAGGATTATCAAGAGCTAATACGCAAATGACGCGACACGTAAAACGGATTGGTGCGCTGGCTGCCTGCGCGCTTTTACTTGTAAGCTGCTCCTCAAAACCACCCAAATCACTGGTTACCCCTCTTCCCACCGTCAGTAAACCGACGCCGCAGGCAAACGCCCCGATGCGCGGGATCTGGCTGGCGACCGTCTCGCGTCTCGACTGGCCGCCGGTGGCCTCGGTGAATGGCCGCAGCGCGGACCAGCGCATCGCGATGCAAAAGCAGGCGCTGATCGCAAAGCTCGACAACCTTAAGCAGCTCGGCATCAACACGGTATTTTTTCAGGTGAAGCCGGACAGCACGGCGCTCTGGTCATCCAAAATTTTACCGTGGTCAGATATGCTGACCGGCAACATCGGTGAGTATCCGGGGTACGATCCGCTGCAGTTTATGCTTGATGAAGCGCACAAGCGCGGCATGAAGGTCCATGCCTGGTTTAACCCCTATCGCGTATCGACCAATACCAAACCGTCCACCATCGCCGCCCTGAACCGGACGTCATACCAGACGCCGTCCAGCGTTTATGTCCAGCACCCGGAATGGGTCCGCATCTCGGGTGACCGCTTTGTGCTCGACCCGGGCATTCCGGAGGTGCGCGACTGGATAACCAAAGTGGTCACCGAAGTGGTGGCGAACTACCCGGTAGACGGCGTGCAGTTTGATGATTACTTCTATGCCGAATCGCCGGGATCCGCGCTCAATGACGCGCAGAGCTGGCGGCAGTACGGCCAGGGGTTTGCCTCAAAAGCCGACTGGCGAAGACACAATACGCAGCAGCTGATTGTCCAGGTCTCCCGCGCGATCAAGCAGACAAAACCCAACGTGGAGTTTGGCGTCAGCCCGGCGGGCGTGTGGCGCAACCGCTCCTTTGACCCGGCAGGCTCCGACACCCGCGGCGCCGCGGCCTATGATGAATCCTACGCCGATACGCGTCAGTGGGTGCAGCAGGGCCTGCTGGACTACATCGCGCCGCAGATTTACTGGCCCTTCTCCCGGGATGCCGCGCGCTACGACGTGCTGACCAGATGGTGGGCCGACGTGGTGAAGCCGACCCACACTCGCCTGTATATCGGCATTGCGTTCTACAAGGTTGGCGAGCCGTCGAAAAAAGAGCCGGACTGGACGGTTCAGGGCGGCGTGCCGGAGTTGAAAAAGCAGCTCGATCTCAACGATTCGCTGCCCAACGTCAACGGCACCATCCTGTTCCGGGAAGATTACCTGAACCAGCCGCAGACCCAGCAGGCGGTAAACTATCTCCGTGGACGCTGGGGTAGCTAAGTAACGATCAGGCAGAAACGCCCGTTTCTGCCTGTTTTTTACGGCTTCGGCCCGAACATCGCCTCGAGCTGCTGCGCATCCGGCATCCCCACCACCTGCTGCAGCTCGTTTTCCGCATTCAGATAGTAAATTGCAGGCGTGGCGTTAGCGCCGAGGCTGTCCATCAGCGCCTGATGTTTCTGTAGGATCGCAACCGTTTCGCGGGAAGCCTCGCCTTCAGGCTTGGGCAGTTTTTTGCCGCCGGTAAGCTCGTATTCGCGCCAGGCCGAAACCGGATCTTTCGCATTCAGAATGGCGGCGGCGTTGCGTCCGCTGTTGGGGTTGAGGAACGCCACCAGCAGCGTATTGAGCTGCACCTTACCGGCCTTCACCCACGGCTGCGCCTCGGACCAGAACTGCTTGCAGTACGGACAGAACGGATCGGCAAAGACAAAGACCTTGCGCGGGGCGCTATCCGCCCCTTCCTTCAGGGGATGCGCCGCGTTGAGGTTTTTCCACATCTCGCGTCCCATCGGGGCGTAGATCTCGTTCTGGAAATAGCCTTCGCTGAGGTTTTTTCCTTTGTCATCGTACAGATAGCCCGAAATGACGTGTTTGCCGTCCGGGGTTAAAAAGAGCGTCACGCCCATATCCTGATACTGCCCCAGCCAGGCTGGCGCCCCGCCCGGCGCATCCAGCTTCTTGATGATGTTGATCTGCTGCTGCTCGCTGAACTGCTTCACCACTTCCGGTATGGCTTCAGCCGCCTGTACCAGCCCTGACGTCGCCAGCGCCGAAAGTAACAGTAATTTTTTCATTTCCCTCTCCGGTTTATCGGGGGCATTACGCCCCCTTCAGGTTAGCGGTTTTTCAGTGCTTCACTGACCATTTCGTCGAATTGTTCGAACGGCACCCAGCCGGGAAGCAGCCCCTCGCCGATAAGCGTGGCAGGCGTGCCCTGGATCCCCATTTTTTCCGCCACAATGAGGCTGCGCCTGATCGTCAGAAAACTCTCCTCGTCCGGCGTCGTCACGCTCACGCCCGCCCGCTTTTGCGCCTCCTGAATGCTGGCGTCATCGTGGTACCCCTTTTTCGCCATCAGGGTGTGGTTCAGCTTCATAAACTGCTCAGGATGCGCACGCCAGACGGTTAGCGCGTCGCGCGCGGCGGTCAGCGAACTTTCCGAGCGGAAAGGTAAAAACTTAAAGACCACCGCCACATCCGGATGTTTTTCGACAATCTTCTCCAGGTACGGATCGAATTTTTTACAGTACGGGCAGTTGTAGTCGGTAAACACCACCAGGGTGAGCTTTGGGTTTTTCGCGCCGATGCGCGGGGAGTTCGGATCGTTAAACAGGAAATCAGCGATTGTCTTCTGCGCGCGCTGCTCCTGGTCCGGCGTCAGCGGCTGCGCGGCAAATACCTGAAGCGGGGCCAGCAGGAGCAGAAGCGTAATAAGGAATTTTTTCATGACACAGTTAGCCTTTTGCGTTGTTCAGGGTGGTGACCAGGGTGCGCTTGTCCAGCAGCGGCGAGAGGATCTCGCCATCAGGCAGGCCGGGGCCATACACCGCGTTAAACGGAATGGCGTAGCGGTTTCGCTTCGCCAGAAAATCCGCGATAAACGCGGACGGCTGGCTCCAGTCCCCGCGCAGGGCCACCACGTCCGGCTGGCGCAGCGCGGCAATCACGTCCGGCTGACTCAGTACGCGGTGCTCGTTAACTTTGCACGTCACGCACCAGTCCGCGGAGATATCCACAAACACCCGTTTCCCCTGCGCCAGCGCGTTCTCGATAGCCTCTTCGCTGAGCGGCTGCCACGGGATAGTCTGCGCAACGTTTTGTGCCGGAGCGTCAGGCGGCGCGTTAAGCAGACCGCGCACCTGATACCCGCCGAACGCCGACAGCGCGATGACCACCACCCAGAAAAGCGGCGAAGATTTTTGCCCCTTTAGCGCAAACAGCACCAGCGCGACGGCAGTCAGCCCCAGCATCACGATCTGGCTGACCGCCTCGCCCAGATGCACGCTCAACAGCGTCGCCAGCCAGAGGCTGGAGGCCAGCATCATCAGGCCAAGGATGACCCTGAGCGTGTTCATCCAGCGGCCGGGTTTCGGCAGCAGCATGGCCGCTTTCGGCACCAGGGCAACGAACAGCCACGGCAGGCTCATGCCCACGCCGAGCATCAGGAAGATCAGCCACAGGGCGTGCAGCGGCGCGCCAAGGGCAAAGGCGACCGCCGTACCGAGGAACGGCGCGGAGCACGGCGTTGCCAGCAGCGTGGCGAACATCCCTTCGCAGAAGCTGCCGCCAATCCCCGATCCCCCTGCCGTCGCCAGCCGTCCTGCGGCGGCAGAAGGGAGCAGCATCTCAAACGCCCCAAACAGGTTCAGCGCAAACAGGAAGGTCACGGCAACCATCAGGCCGATAAACCACGGGTTCTGGAACTGAATGCCCCACCCCAGCGACGCTCCGGCCAGCTTCAGCGCGGTGACCATCCCGGCCAGCAGCATGAAGGAGGTGAGGATTCCGGCGCTGGTGGCCAGAAAGCGCAGCCGGATGGCACGCCTGTCCGAGCCCGCCTGCAGGATGCTGTTAAGCTTCATGCCCATTACCGGCAGCACGCAGGGCATCAGGTTGAGGATCAGCCCGCCTAATAGCGCAAAGAGCACCATTTTTCCCGTCCCGTCCGGTGCGGAGGTCTCTTCGGGCGTTGTCCCAACGGTCATGGTGGTTTGCTGCGCCCGATCGCCGTTGGTCAGCACAAACGACAGCCACTTGCCTGCCAGCGAGGCGGGTTTATCGCCCCATTCGTCGGTCACGGGCACCGTCACCCGAAGCGCAGTGCCGTCATGTTTAATGACCGGCTCGCCGGGCAGAATGTCACCCTCCAGCGGGTCAAAGTAGATCCCCGGATTATCCCATTTCCCGTCCGTGGTGCCGGTAATCACCAGATTGCCGTCGGAAAGCCAGGCGGACAGATTGGAAGACACGCCCGACGTGCCGGGCACGGCGCGCATCGCTTGCTCGAAGGCGCTGCGGGAGCCCTCATCCACCGGCTGGGTAAAATCGAGATGCAGCGGGTAGTCCGTCAGCAGGCAGACGTTGCTGCACGTGGAGAGCGTGAGCGTTCCATTGAGCGCGTCGCTCTTCACCCCGTCGAGAACGATCGGGATAGTGACCTTATCGTGATAGCCCTGCGTCGTCATGCCGGAGATATCGAAACGCGACGGTACCGGCCAGGACCAGCTGTCCGTTACGCCGTCCGGCCAGGTGATTTTCGGCGCCACGCCGCCCTCGCCCGGCGATCGCCAGTAGGTTTTCCAGCCGGGCTTTAGCTCAACGGTGAGCAGACCCTTAATGTGCGTTTGCTCCCTCTCCGCCTGAAAGCGGATGCGGGCGTGATCGTTTTGTGGGGAGACCAGCCAGCCGGTGTCCGCCGCATGGACAATGCCGATGCAGGACAGCCACAGGAAGACGAATCCCCTGAAGAGGTTAACCATGTTGTACTCCGTGAACAGTGAAAAATTATCGTGTGGTGACGATGTTTTTCATTCACGGAAAACGCAGTTTTTAAGGTGTATTCGGGGAGGTGGTGCCTGAACGGGCTGTTCCGCGGGAGCCAGTGCCCGCCCTTGCGTCAACAGCTGCAGCAGCGCGAAGAAGATAATAATGGCCGGTAACGCACCGTCGAAGAACAGCGGCTGGGCGCAAAGCAGCGAGTGCGCGCCGAGCTGACACGGCGACGGGCCGGGTTGTTCAGTGTTGCTGGTTTGAGCCGGGGCATCTGTACTCAGCGAAATCTGCGGATCCAGTCCCTGTAAAAAATGGTTGAGCATCACCGCACGCTGCACGAGGCAAAGCGCCATCGCGAGACAGGTGATAATCAAAAGCCATTTTCCGAGGAGCTGACGGTTGCGCATAACATTCCAGAGTGACAAGACGCCCCGATCATAAACGATAGTGATGAATCTACAAGTGCCGGAAGTGTAAGGTTTTGTCTGCCGCCGCTATTCGCCCGTCAGCGCGTCATAGACGTCCCGCAGCTGCGTGCGCAGAAACAGCACCGCCTTGTGCTTGCGGGATAACAGCGCCTGTTCGCTGGCGCCGGTCTCCTCTGCCAGCATTTTAATGCTGTAGCCGTGGAGCTCGGTCTTTTCAAACGCCTCCCGCTGCGGCGGCGGGAGTTCTGACAGCGCCTGGCCCAGCTCTTCCCACAGCAGCGTCTTGAGGTACTCCTCCTCCGGCGTGTGCGGTACGCCGAACAGGGTTTCGGCCAGCTCGTCTTCCGGAAAACCCTCGTCTTCGCCCGTAAAATAGCCGGAGAGCGACACCTCACGCTTTTTGCGCGCCCGGTCGGTCATCTCGTTACGCGCCGCGCGGAACAGCCAGGCGGCAACGTTTTCGACCGGCTGCTCCACTTTCATCAGCTGATACGTCACTTCCTGCAAAATGTCGTCGGCATCATCGCGCACGGACGTCCGTCCGCGAATGAAGGCTTTCAGCCGGGCGCGACAGGCGTTTAGCGCCGACATCAGCATGGATCCGCCCGCCTCCCCGGCTTTCATCTCGCTCACTCCGCGTCCGGCGCTTTTGGCGTAGCGTCATCGCGCTTATCGTCACGATGACCGTGCCAGCCGCAGTGGCCGCGTCCGTGGCGACCGAACCCTTCGCGGCGCTGCTGAATAAACGCCTCACGCTGCTCGGGCGTCATGTTCATCCAGCGCTCGTGCATCCGGCGGTGCGCGCCAAACATCCCCGGGCGGAACCCCAGCCCACCGAACAGAATGCGGCTCAGCACCAGAATGCCCAGCGCTTGCCAAAACCCGATGGCCTTCACGCCGAGGATAGCCGGGAGCAAGGCGTTCCACAGGGACATCACCAGCAGGCCGAGCACGATGAAAATTACCGCGCCGATGATTAAGCCCTTACCCATACGGTGGCGACCGAATCCGCGCCCGTGACCTCTGCCGTGCAGTTCAAAATCTCTCATGGTGTTTACCTCGTTTACAGTAATTGATTATGGCGTGTGATGAGGTAGACGGATGAGGAAGGGAAATATTGCTGGGGAGAATAAAATTTTTTGTGCTGCAGAATTTGGACTCATAGCGGTAACGGCTGACGGATGCTATGAGTCGCTTGCAGGAAAATCATCGCGTACCAAGAAGTCGCTTAACCAATGCAATAGCAATGACGGCCAGTATGATTGACAACAGTGCCAGGAAGATGAGCAAGGATAATAGTGGATTTAACAAGCCACCTAAACTGGTGAAGTCGCTGAGACGGCCAAGTTGCTCGGACGTGCATACACGCAGAATGATCTCAGGGATAATAAGCAAAAAAATAATGACGGTCAGGACATAAACCAGAGCACTCTTGCGCTTTCCCATTTTCGATGTTGCCCCTCTATCAAACATGATCAATGATAATAAGGTAATGATACTGCAAGGTTATATAAAATGGCACAAAACTATTTGCAACTGAAAATGCAGTCGAATAAAAAGTTAGCTATTGCACTAACAAACTCGCTTAGAGACATGCATGAAGATCATATGGCAACTCTGGAAAAGGTGAAACAGGGAACGCAGCGCCTGGTTAGCTACGGGGCATGTTTGATGCCAGACGAGTATTATCGTAACGCATGCCGTGATACCTGGCGTGAAGACAAACGCTTAGTCCTTGCCTTAGGTGAAATTTACAACCGAAAAGATGTCACTTTAGACATGGTTGAAATCTATTTTAGGAAAACTCTTATTAGACTTGGCGAACAAAAGAGCACAGACCTGATTACTAATATCCATAACTTGTTGGGTAAAGCTGCTGACCATGCATCGGCTAAAGCCAGCAAGCTAGCCCTCTCCTTTACTCTTGCGAACCTGATCATCAACAGCAAAGATTTTAAGCAAAATCATATCAGGCTTGTGAACTCATTCTCGACTTGGTTCGTTAATGGTGCAACGCTTTACTCAAAGGCTCAGGTAGCAGCATCTGCGGCTAATCGACTCAAATTTCAGGATCCGCAGTACTACCAGGCACTTTATAAAGAAAATATCGAGATGTTATACTTCTTAATCGAACCACAAATGTCTGAAATCATTTATCAGGTAAACTCTGGGGATAATAACGAGCAAGTGATAGGCGACGCCTTGTACGAGATACTGCGGAAATGAAACAAGCAATTTTATGGCTTTTGAAGTCGTTTTTTTATCTGGTTCCTGCGTTGCTTATTGTAATTGGAATATATCTGTTTGTACGGTTTATACCGGGGCATGCTGCTTTACTCAGCGTCGTTTGGGTGATTGTTATTTCTGTTATATATGTGAAATACAATAAGTGGTACTGAAACAAATTCAAAGAGTAAGCAGGCAAGACTTTATGTATGACAGTAATATAAAAGGCTCCCTCAGGAGCCTCCTTAATACCATCAAGCCTGCACCGACAAACTAAAACTCGAAATACTCCGTGAAAGCTGCTGCGCCTGCTCTTCCAGCGAGGCCGCTGCCGCCGCGGACTGCTGCACCAGCGCGGCGTTCTGCTGGGTGACGCCGTCCATCTCGGTCACCGCCTGCCCGACCTGGCCGATCCCGCGGCTCTGCTCTTCAGAGGCGACGGAGATCTGCTCCATCAGCGTATTCACTTTGTTCACCGACGAAATGATCGAATCAATCACTTCGCCCGAGCTGCTGACCAGCTCCGCACCGTTTTTCACGCTGGAAACGGACTGCGCGATCAGGCTTTCGATGTCTTTCGCCGCCACCGCGCTTTTCTGCGCCAGAGTGCGCACTTCGCTGGCCACCACCGCAAAGCCGCGGCCCTGCGTGCCCGCACGCGCCGCTTCAACCGCCGCGTTCAGCGCCAGGATGTTGGTCTGGAAGGCAATGCTGTTAATCACGCTGGTGATGTCTTCAATGCGCTTCGAGTTCGCCGCGATGGTATTCATCGTGTCGATGACTTCACGGGTTACCGCTTCACCGGTGTGGGCATTTTTCACCGCGTCCTGCACCAGCTTCCCGGCCTGATACACATTATCGGTATTGTTCGCCACCGTCGCGCTCAGCTCTTCCATGCTGGCCGCCGTCTGGGTTAATGCGGAAGCCTGCTGCTCGGTGCGTGAAGCGAGGTCGATATTCCCGGAGGCAATCTCCTGGGCCGCGTGCGTCACGGTATGGCTCGCATCGCGCACCTGGGCGATGGTCGCCAGCAGCGCCTGACGCATCTGCTCCATCGAGCCCATCAGATGGTCGATTTCGTTGCCTGTCCCCCCCTTCACCGGCACCGGAATGTCCAGCTTGCCTGCCGCAATCTGGCTGCAGTGCTCGCGCGCCAGGTTGATCGGCGCAAAGACAAAGCGCTTCATCAGCAGGCTAACGGCGATAATCACCACCACAAACAGGCTGGCGATAGCGGCAACGATCGCCAGGCCGGAGACGAAGCTACTGCTCGCATCTTCGTTCAGGCTTTTGGCGTATTTCTGGTGGACGGAAAGCACCTGGTCGAGAACGATCTCGTACTGGCGGTCGAGGCGGGAGACTTCCGGGATGAGCGCGTTAAATTTGACGACATCGTGCGCCTCGGCGGCGTCGATCAGCGGCGCCAGCCCCTGGTTGCGGTAGTTTTGCCAGGCATCCTGATAGGCAGTGACCAGCGGCGCTTCATCGCTCAGGCGCGGCGACGCCATAAAGGCCGCAAAGGCGTGGTCCGCTTTGGTCAGCGCCTCTTTCACGGCGGTCAGCTTTGCAGCGCCGTCCGCCGCGTTGCCCGCTTCCACCATCTTCACATACTCCATCACCCGCACGCGCAGCGTACGGCTGTGGTTGATGGGGTCAATAATGGACAGCACAACCTGGATCTCTTTGTTGACGTTATCCAGGGAATTATTACTTTTAATGATGATGCCAACGCTGGTGACGGTGCTGACAACAAAGAAGAAAAGCAGCGAGAACAGGACTATCAGGGACGACTTTTTCAACGACATAAACCAATACCTCAAGGAGAATTATTCCTTATGGTTATCGGCCATTCCAAAACTTAAATTAATTAAAGTTATTGATGTATCGGTCCGGGCTATATTGCTCACTTATAGCGCCGCTGCAGGGTGGCCGCCAGCTTGCGTTGCAACGGTTCAGGAGCCTCTCCCTCGATCAGTTTGCTAATCAAATCAAAGCAGTGCCACGCCAGCTGTCGGTTATCCTGGCGGATGGTATCCACCGGGATCGTCAGCGAATCGTAGAGATAGTGATCGTCAAAACTGGCTAACCTGATATCGCTTTGCAGCAGGTTATGCTGGCCCATATAGCGCAGCACCCCTTCCAGCAGCCCGCAGGCGGCGGCGAAGAGCGCTTTCGGCGGACGCCCCAGGCGGGCGCAGAGTTCAGCAAACATCTCGTAACCGGAGCTCGGGTGATAATTGCCGTGAATGATCCACTCGGGGCGCAGCGCCACGCCGGCCTCACGCAGCCCTTGCTTAAACCCTTCCAGGCGGTCGCGCGTCGGAGAAAGGCGCGGCTGGCCGCCGAGGAAGTAGAATTCATCCGGATGCTGGCGCGCAATGTCCGCCACCAGTTCGGTCGTCGGGGTGATGGAATCGGTGATCACCAGCGGCAGCGCGCTGTCGTTGATGTGACGGTCAAACAGAACCACCGGCAGCTGCTCGCTCAGCTTATGGTAGTCCGCGTCGTTGAGCATGCTGGAGGCCACAATCAGCCCGTCCACCTGACGCGCCACCATGTTGTTCACCACCACCGTCTCCTGCCCCGGATTTTCATCGCTGCAGGAGATCAGCAGCTGCACGCCTGCCTCGCGGCACAGCGTTTCCAGCTCGTGAGAAAAGACGGCAAAACCGTAGTTGGTGATCTCCGGGACCACCAGACCAATGGTGTGGCTGCGGTTATCGCGCAGCGACCGCGCGTGAATGCTGGGCTGATAGTGGTGCTCTTTTGCAATTGCCAGCACGCGCTCGCGCGTCTCTTCCGCCACGCGAAGCTCTTTGCTGCGACCGTTCAGGACCAGGCTGGCGGTGGCTTTTGACACCCCCGCCAGCTCCGCGATGTCTTTAATGGTGACGCGTTTTGTTTTTCTCACAACGACTTAGATCCGGCTGCCAAAACCCTCATTCTATCATGCAGGCGCGCAGCGACCAGTAGCGTAATGTGATATCGGACGCACCTTCGAATCGCACCCGAGCCGGATGGTCAGGAAAATAGCGGCTGCTCATCACCCCTTCGCCGTGGTTAATGAAGATTTCGACGCTGGAGCGGTCGCACAGGACGCGCAAATAACGGACGTCGCCCTGCCAGTAGCGGGCCAATGTTTCACCGGTTTTCAGGCTCGCGCGCTCCAGGCGCACGCCCTGCTCATCGAGCGTGAGGCGCAGCGCGCCGCCAAAATCGACGCTCACGTGCGCGGTGCCCAGTTCAAACTCCAGGCGCGTCGCGTCCAGTTCGGGCGCGTCGCTGGCGCACCCCTGCCAGTGCTGCTCATCTTCACGCAGCGCCGCCAGCTCGCGCGCCGGGGTTTGCCAGAGCCTGCCGTCGCGGAAGCGCAATTCTCGCGGGCAGGTCATCTGGTGCATCCAGCCGTGCGCCCGCGTGGGCTGAAGCATCTCTTCCCCGTCCGGTACGCCCATCCAGCCGATCAGGATGCGGCGTCCATCTTCCGCCAGCGTGGTTTGCGGGGCGTAGAATTCAAAGCCAGCGTCCAGCTCGTGCAGCTCGCCGTGATCGAATGCGGCACTTGTATAGTCAAACGCCCCGCTCATCCAGGTAGCCGGATAGGTGTTAAGGTAGCGATGCGGCTCGCGCGCCAGCCCCTGCGGGCAGCAGATCAGGACGTGCGTCCCGTCGAGGGCAAACAGGTCCGGACACTCCCACATATAGCCCGCGTCCGACAGGCCGTTAACCCCGTGACCGGCGATCTCCCCGCAGGATGTCCAGGCGTGCAAATCGGCTGATTTAAAGAGCAGCACCTTGCCGCGCTTTTGCACATCCTGCGCGCCGAGCACCATGTACCAGTCCCCGTCGTGCCGCCACACCTTCGGGTCGCGCACGTGGCCGGTGTAGCCTTCCGGCAGCGCCAGCACCGGCCCCAGCTTCCTGAAGGTCCCGTCCGGCTGCTCCACGGCCAGGCACTGCCAGGCGGTGCGGCTGCCGTCATCGAACTTGACGTTGCCGGTGTAGCACAGGGTCAGTACGCCCTGGTTATCGACGGCGCTACCGGAGTAGCAGCCGTTGCGGTCATACGCCTCGTCGGGCATCAGCGCCAGCGGCTCATGCTGCCAGTGCACCAGGTCCGCCGAACTCCAGTGCCCCCAGCACTTAAAGCGGTGCTCGCAGTCCAGCGGGTTCCACTGATAGAACAGGTGATAGCGGCCAGCGAACCAGATAAACCCGTTCGGGTCGTTCATCAGCCCCGTCACCGGCGCGGCGTGCCATTGCGGATAGTGGCTGTCCGCCAGCGCCCGCGGCTGACCTGTCATAACGGCCTGCAGGATCGCAGGCCAGCGGGAAGGTAACGTCATTATTCAGAATCCGTTTTATATTTCAGCAGCAGTGAGACGGTAAACGCCACGCCGAAGGCAATCACCATGCCGATAATATAGTTCAGCAGCGAGCTGGCCTGCACGATGGCCATACCCGGAATGGCGGTCAGCCCGACGGCGGTCATGTACACGTGCACGGAGACCACCCAGGCCCCGCCCACCGCACCGCCGATTAGCGCGGCGATAAACGGCTTAACGAAGCGCAGGTTGATACCAAAAATGGCCGCTTCGGTGATGCCCAGCATTGCAGAGAACGCCGACGGCAGGGTAATGGCTTTGATTTTGGCATCTTTGGTTTTGAACCACACCGCCAGACAGGCGCCACCCTGCGCCACGTTCGCCATGGCCCAGATCGGCAGCAGGAAGTTAACGCCAATCGACGGGTTGCCCAGCAGCCCGGCTTCAATCGCGTGGAAGCTGTGGTGAATACCGGTGATCACAATCACCGAATAAAGTCCCCCGAACAGCAGCCCGGCGAGCCAGCCCGCGTGGGCGATCAGCGTGCTCAGAATAAAGGAGATACCGTCCCCCAGAGCGCGCCCCGCCGGGCCGATAATCAGCAAGGCGATAAAGCCGGAGATAACCACGGTGAGGAACGGCGTCAGGATCAGGTCTAACGCATCCGGGATCGCGCGGCGCAGGTTTTTCTCGACGATGCTCATGAACCAGACGGCCAGCAGCACCGGGAATACCGTGCCCTGATAGCCAATCATCGCAATCTCAAGGCCGAAGAAGTTCATGGTGTGGAAGCCCGACGCCACGCCCCAGGCGTTGGTCAGCGCCGGGTGGGTCAGAATGCCGCCCAGCGTCGCGCCGAGGTACGGGTTACCGCCAAATTCGCGCGCGGCGGTAAAGCCAATCAGAATAGGCAGAATGATAAACGCCGCCGAGCTGCACATGTCCAGCATGATGTAGATGGCGTTATCCGCATTGACCCAGCCGTAGGTTTTCACCATGCCGAGCAGGCCCATCAGCAGACCGGACGCCACAATCGCGGGTATGATCGGCACAAAGATGTTGGAGAGTAAGCGGGCAATGCGCTGGAACGGGTTCAGCTTGCGCGCCGCCAGATCCGCGGCTTCCGATTTGCTGGATTCGCTAATCCCCGCCGCCTGAATAAATGCGGCGTACACCTTGTTGACCACGCCCGTGCCAAAAATCACCTGCATCTGCCCGGCGTTACGGAAGCAACCTTTTACGCCGTCGACCTTGCCGATCGCCTGCTGATCCGCCAGCGCGTCATCAACCAGCACCAGACGAAGACGCGTTGCGCAGTGCGCCGCGCTGGCGATGTTTTCCTTGCCACCGAGCAGCGGAATAAGCTCGCGGGCGATTTGATTAAAATCCATAAATACCTCTGCCTGACTTCTTTTTATGATGTGCGAAACGCTCCCGCCTGGCGGGAGCGTGATGGGTTAAAACCAGGTTTCCATCTGGACCCCAAAGTTCCATTCCCCGCCGGCGTTGAAGCCGCTGCTGCCAAAGGCATCATCGCTGGCGTAATTATCCAGTTTGCTGCTCCAGTCCATCCAGGTGGCAAACAGGCGCAGTTCAGGACGGCTGAAGAAATCGCCGATTTTGCTCGCTTTTAACGTCGGCGCAAAGGTCAGCTTGTAGAAACTGCCGTTCACGGCGTTGCGGTCCTTATAGCCCTCCGGGTTTAAATCCATGTACTGGTAGCTTCCCTCAAACGCCAGCGCGAAATTCTGGGTGACCTCTTTGAGCAGGCGGGTGTTGAGCGTTACCCACTCATAGCTATCGCCCTTGACGTAGCGATCTTTACTGCTCTGTGCCAGAACGGCGGGCGCAACGCTCCAGCCACCGCCGATCGGCGTGACACCGTAACTTGCGAAGCGCCAGGTATCCGCCTCAGACAGCAGCGCGCCGTCGGAGCCGATGCTTTTCACCTCCGCACCCAGCCCGTGACCATAAAGCAGCGCCGTTTTGGCGGTCCCTTCACGCAGGCCGTAGAAGCTCTCATTATGCAAGCCTACCAGGGCATGAACGCCGTGATTGGCGGCATCCGTTTTAATCAGATCGCCGTTAGTGTCTTTACGGTCGTCGTTATCCTTCGCCCGCAGGCCGCTCACCATCAGCTGGAACGGGCCGGCGAAGTGGTTCATGCTGAGGATATAGTTCTGAACGTTGTTGTCGGTCTGCTCCACGCTGCCGAAGTTGCGGCCGTAAATGGAGAAGTTGCTGCGAAGCGAATCGTTCCACTTCACGTCGTAAACGCCGCCGCCGGTACCGGCCAGGAACACCACGTCGGAATCCAGCCAGTGGATGTCAAAGTTGTCGCGGTCGAAGCGTTTACCCGCCCAGAAGGTGCTGCCCTTCAGCGCGCCGGTAAAATCAGGCAGGTTGCCCAGCTCCGCGAAGGCCTGACGAATATTGAGGTCGCTGGTATCGGCTGACCAGTCGTTATAGGTTCTCTGACCGTCGGCCAGCATCGCCTTGAAGCGCGTGGTCGCCCCGTTATCCAGGGTTTGCTTGTGCTCCAGGTTCAGCTCGACGTAGGTGTCGGCTTCGTTACCCAGACGCCCCACCGCACCGCCGGTTTCACCAGCTGGGGTCAGGTAAGGGCCGCTTTTGCTGCTGGAGGCGGCATCGTTCATCAGCAGGCCAGAGCGGGCATAGCCGTGGAACTCAAACCCGCTGCTCTGATCCGCTTTTTTCTCCAGCGCGGCGGTACGCTGCGCCACCGCCTGGGTTGTGGTTTGCGTCTGCTGCTGGGCGGCGACCAGCTGCTGCGTTTTTTGTTCTGCTGCCGCAGCGCGCTTCTCGGCCACCTGCGCGCGCGTTTCCGCGTCCTGAAGGCGCTGCTCCATCGCGGCAAGACGCGCTTCAATACTGGACATATCCGTCTGGGCAAAAACAGAGGTACTTCCGGCCAGCATGCCTATCATCACGGCAAGTCTGCGTTTTTTATACATTTTGTCGCATCCCTAAAAGAAGTCATTAAACGTGCTAAATTGCTAAACCGGTTTAGGTTGCTGATACTAAACCTGTGAATTTTGGATCGGCAATCTTTTTTGCTAAACCGATTTAGTAAGTGTGATCGAGGCGACAATTCAGGCCGCCGGATGGCGGCCAGGAGAGGAGAAATTACAGGTCGTGCTGCCAGGGCAACGCGGTCATCGCCCCTTTGGCGGTGGTGGCCAGCGCGCCGCAGCGCTGGGCGAGCGCGATAACCGGCGTCAGGTCCTGTCCGGCGGCCAGCCCGTAGAGCAGCCCCGCCACAAAGGCATCGCCCGCACCGGTCGTATCGACGCACTGCACAGGCGTTGCCGGGTAGTGTTTTACGCTACCTTCATGCCACGCGGTTACGCCCGCTTTTCCCTGGGTAACCAGCACCAGACGCGCCGGGCAGCGCTGCATCAGCACCTCCAGACCAACGTTGACCTCCGCGCTGCCGGTGAAAAAGGCCAGCTCTTCTACCGAAAGTTTCACCACGTCGGCGCTTTGCAGGGCCTGCTCCAGGCAGCCATGCAGTGCGTTCTCATCCGGCCAGAGGTCCGGGCGAATATTGGGGTCGAAGCTGACGTAACCGCCCGCCTCACGAATGGCGGCCATCGCCTGAAACGTCGCAGTCCGGCTCGGCTCGGCGCTTAAGGCGATGGAGCAGACGTGCAGCCACTCCCCGGCGCTGAACGACGGCAGGTCGGCGGGTTCGAGAAACAGATCGGCGCTCGGGCGCACCATGAAGGTAAACGAGCGCTCGCCGTGGTCGTCGAGATCGACCACCACCGTTGAGGTGCGGTGCGCCGGGTCAAGGCGCATCCACGTCACGTCAACCCGCTCGTCAGCGAGCGTTTTCGCCATAAAGCGCCCGAAAGGATCGTCGCCAACCCTGCCGATAAAGGCGCTCTGGCCGCCCAGCCTGGCAATACCGACCGCGACGTTCGCCGGCGCGCCGCCGGGACACTGCAGTAATCGACCTTCTCCATCGGGCAGCAAATCCACTACCGCATCGCCAAGTACCCAGATTTTCTTCATGTGATCCTCGTAGCTAAACCATGTTAAACCGTTTTAGCTATTTAAGCACAGGCCGGGCAAAGGGGAAATAACGGGAGGGAAAATTGGCTTACCGCACCAGATGCGGCCAGTGGATATCGCCGACGCCATTAAGCTGCGGCCGGGCAAAGAGGAATCCCTGAAAGCGGCGGATTCCGGCCGATTCGAGCCAGCACCACTCCTCAATTTTCTCGATACCTTCCGCCACCAGGGTGATTTCAAGATCGGAGCAGCAGCTGATGATGGAGCGCACAATCGCCTGCTTCGGGCCGCTCAGGTGGATATTGCTGACAATTTCCCGGTCGATTTTAATTTTATCCGGCTGGAACCGGGTCAGCAGCGAAAGTCCGGCATAGCCCGAGCCAAAATCATCGATCGCCAGGCCAATCCCCTCGCCGCGAAGCTGCTTGATGGCGCTGTTAAACTGGTTGAGCCCGGAGATCATCTCGTTTTCAGTGACTTCAATGACCACCTGCTCCGGCTGAAGGCCATGTTTTTTAATCTGATCGACCAGAAATTCCACCGCGCCTGGGACATTCACCAGCGACATGGGCAGCAGGTTGACCGCGATTTTATGGCTACCAATGCCCAGCTTTTCCGCCAGCGCAAAGGCATAGGCTTTTGTCTGGAGATCGACTTCGTAGACGTTGTCCGGGTCGACGGTGCTGAAGAAATGCTCCGGGCTGCCGCCGTCGTTGCCGCGGATAAGCGCCTCAAGGGAGCTGATTTTCCCTTCCGAGGGCTCGACAATAGGCTGCAGCGCAAACTGACAGGTTTGCCCGGCAATCAGGCCCAGATGTTCGCCAAAGGGTAGCGTTTCGGTCGAGAGCGTCCATTTGTCCGCGGTGTAGCGTGCCCCCGACGGGGCCGGACGTTTACCGGTTATAAAGGTCTGAATAAATTTGAACACCCGATCGTCGGAGGTCAGATAGCTGTCCAGCTTGCTATAGCGCAGCACCGACTGCAGCACCTCTTTCGGCGACTGCGTTTGCAGGTCGAACAGCAGCATGCCGACGTTTTCGAAGCGTCTGCGCGGACCATAGTCCCGCAGCAGTTCTACCACCCCGCTGTGCCGCTTGTCCTCGCGGATTTTATGGAACAGTTTGACCACACTCTCTTCCGACCCTTCGAGGATCTGCAGAACGTCGTTGCCTTTAGCAAGGAGGACGCCGGTAATGTCCAGTTTTACGTTGCGGCCCCTGGCGCGCTCCACCAGCTCCCGCAGTTCGGTGGACGGGCGGGATAAATTCAAGTGGCTTCGGTAGATCAGCGTCGTCAGCACAAAAAGGGGTTCCAGTGATAAAGAGAGGTGCCTTGAAGCTACTATGTAACATACTTAATCAATGCGACCTAACATATTCACGCCACAAGGGAACATTACTTTTTCTGGTCCCCGATCCGGCTGTTAATCCTCTCCTGCAAATAGTCGTAGAACGGGTTCGAGGTGACCCGCATAAGCGCCTCTTTCCCGACGCTCAACACGGACGTCTCTCCCCACAGCGCAATTGTCCCCAGGCTGATGCCATATCGGTTTTTCACGCGTGGTTCACGACCATAGAGATCGTCATCCGGCGGGAACGGCACCGCAACGTGCGACAGGGAATAAACATCCTGCGGCCAGGACTGGGCAAGCGGCACGACCGTCTCCTGCGTGCTGCCTGCCGGCGTGATTTTCGCCACCGTCGAGAAACTGTGCTCGCCGGCATTGGTGATAATCGTGACACCGTAACGCCGCTGCGCGACCGGCAGCAGCGCCGTGGTGGCCGTCCAGGACGACGGTTTAAAGAGTGGACGGAAGCTCGCCGCCTGGTTGATATCAAACACTACCAGCTCGTTGCCGTTTGCCGGAAGCTGGTCAAACAGGCCGCTGACCACCGCGCGGGTACTGACCGTGGAGTCCATCACCGACTGGAACGCCAGCACCGGCGGCAAATTCGCCAGCCTGTTTTCCCGCGCCTCACGGCCAATCTGCTCCTGCAGGGCCTTTGTCAGCAGCCACGACTGGCGGGCGGCGTTCACCGGGAACGAGTTGTATTTATACGGATTATATTCCGGGGAGATATTCAGCCAGGCCGCTTTGGCAAACGGCGGCAACAGCGCCGGTAGCCCGGCGAATCCGGCGAACCGCGCAAAGGACGTCACGCCGATCATCGGTGAGAGCAGGATCATCTGCTGAGGCTTACGCAGCGCAGGGTCTTCCAGCGCATCGAGGGCATACTTCATCGCCAGCGCCCCGCCGTTGGAGTAGCCCACCAGATGCAGCGGCACGTTATTCCCCGTCAGACGCGTGGCTTCCCGCACGGCAAGCCGCGTCGCTGCCAGCCACATTTCCCAGTCCACGTCCGTCAGCGCGCCGGGCGCGGTGCCGTGTCCGGGAAGACGCGGGACCACGGCCACAAAGCCGCGCTGCTGATAGTTCACGGCAAGGTGCCTGACGCTGTAAGGCGAGTCGGTCAGGCCGTGCAGCAGCACCACCGCGCCGCGCGGCTTCCCGGCTGGCATCAGCACAAAGGAGCGGTTGGCATCGGGGGCAAACTGGCCGGGCCACACCAGGCTCTGGCGGTAGTAGCGGTTTAACGGAGTTTGATCCTCGCCCGCTGTTTTCGCCGTCACCGCGTTATCCAGATCGGTGAAAATCGCCTTTTCACGGGCGAGGTACCCGGCAAAATCGGCGTTATCCAGCTCGCGAACGGACATCTCATCTCCCCGCCAGGTGTGCCACGGGTGCAGTTCCGGCCCCTGCTGCGAGAGATAGACCCGCACCGCCAGCAGGACGACCAGGACGATCCCCACGACCATCCCTGTTTTCTTTGCAAGCGCCACCAGGCGCACGCTGACTCGCCAGGGCCAATTCGCCATGCCGGGATCCCTTTTATGTTCACTGTATTTCTATCTTATCAAAAATGTGAACGGGCTGACGTATTCACCAAATTCATCCCTGCCAGGTCAGCCAGTGCACCAAAAGTGAACTACGCTGCACAAATGTTGATCATTGGTTAACCAAATATTGCATGAAGTTTACTGCGCAGCGGGTTTTCGCCCTTCTGTGAACATGGCACGCGTCATGCACTGTTAACCCGGTAACACATATTCAGCTTTTGACAGCCTGTTAACAGCGAGGCGGTATGACGACGAAACCCGAGATGTTAAGCCGTATCGAGGCGACCTTCAGCCAGCTCACGCCCAGCGAAAAGCGGGTCGGAAGCTGGCTGCTGGCGCACGCCGCGCAAATCCCGTTTGAAACGGCGGAGAGCGTCGGGCTAGCAAGCGGGACCAGCGGGATCACCGTCGGACGCTTCCTGCGCAAGCTGGGATATCGCAACCTGGAAGATGCCAAAAAGAGCCTGCGCGATCCGTATCAGCCCTGGGGCATGAACGAGCGCCTCGACTCCTGGCAGCAGCAGCGCCCCCTGCCCAACCGCCTTCAGCACGCCCTGTCGCTGGAAGTGGACGCCATCACGCAGGTGTATCAGCTGGCGCAAACGGACGCTTTTCGTCAGGTGGTGCACCATCTGGCCCACGCGGACGCGGTCTTTGTGCTGGGGATCCAGTCCACGCGCGGGATCGCCAACGCCTTCTTCAGCCACCTTGAATACCTCCGCCCGCGGGTGAGCTATGCCGAAGGCGCTTCCGGCAGCTGGGTAGAATCCCTTAACTCCGGGTTTGCTCACCCTTATGTCGTGCTGACCGATACGCGCACCTACTCCACGATGGCCCGCCAGTACTGCCGCGTCGCGAGTGAGAAAGGCATTCCGCTGGCCTTAATCACCGACATCTGGTGCCCGTGGGCGCGGGATTACCCGATGGATTTACTGCAGGTGAAAACCGATACCGGTCATTTCTGGGATTCACTTGCCCCCGTGAGCTGTCTGTTCAACCTGCTGCTGTCGGGCGTGGTGGAAGCGCTGGGCGATGCGCTCCCGGCGCGCCTGGCGGTAAACCGACAATTACAACAAGAGTTTGGTCAATTCGAACGCTAAAGGAGCGGAGCTATGCCCGTAGAGAGTGAACTGATTGATGTGGCGAAGACGTTCCCCACGCTGCATATCGATCTGAAGTACGCCACCGCCGACAACATCACAGGCCGCCCGATCTATCAGGAGGCGCTGTGCCTGCTGCATACCGATGCTGCTACCGCGCTGGCAAAAGCCATCAGCATTGCCACGCTGGCCGGGCTGAAGCTGGTGGTCTACGACGCCTATCGCCCGCAGCAGGCGCAGGCCCAGCTGTGGGAGGCCTGCCCGAACCCGGAATATGTGGTCGACGTGGCGATTGGCTCCAACCACAGCCGCGGCACGGCCATCGACGTGACCCTGATGGACGAGCATAACGCCGTGCTGGATATGGGCGCCGGTTTTGACGAAATGCATGACCGCTCGCATCCGTATCACCCTTCCGTGCCGCCGCACGCCCAGCGCAACCGTCTGCTGTTGAACGCCATCATGTTCGGCGGCGGTTTTGTCGGGATCGGCAGCGAATGGTGGCACTTCGAACTGCCGAACGCCGCCAGCTACCCGCTGCTTGATGACCGTTTTGCCTGTTTTCCCCTGACGCACACCCCTCTTTAACATGGAGCACTGCCATGAAAACATCGCTTCTCACGACCCTGATTGCCGCCACGCTGACGTTGAGCGCCCCGCTGGCGCTGGCCGCCGTCCCGAAAGACATGCTGGCGATCGGTAAAGCCGCCGACCCGCAAACGCTCGACCCTGCCATCACCATCGATAACAACGACTGGACCGTCACCTATCCGTCCTACCAGCGTCTGGTCAAGTACAAGCCCGGCTCTACCGAGGTGGAGGGCGATCTGTCGACGGGCTGGAAGGCGTCCGACGACCAGAAAGAGTGGACCTTTACCCTGGCGGATAACGCCAAATTCTCCGACGGCACGCCGGTCACCGCCGAGGCGGTCAAACTCTCCTTTGAGCGCCTGCTGAAGCTCGGCCAGGGGCCGTCTGAGGCCTTCCCGAAAGATCTGAAAGTGGAGGCCGTTGATGAGCACACGGTGAAATTCACCCTCAGCCAGCCGTTCGCGCCTTTCCTCTACACCCTGGCGAACGACGGCGCCTCCATCATTAACCCGACGGTGCTGAAGGCCAATGCCGCGGACGACGCGCGCGGCTTTCTGGCGCAAAACACCGCCGGTTCCGGGCCGTTTATGCTGAAGAGCTGGCAGAAAGGCCAGCAGCTGATCCTGGTGCCGAACCCGCACTGGTCGGGCGACAAGCCTCACTTCAAGCGCGTCTCGGTGAAAATTATCGGTGAGAGCGCGTCGCGCCGTCTGCAGCTTTCCCGCGGCGATCTGGACATTGCCGACTCCCTGCCGGTCGATCAGCTGGCGGCCCTGAAGCAGGAAGGCAAAGTCGCCGTCGCGGAATACCCCTCCCTGCGCGTGACCTATCTCTATCTCAACAACAGCAAAGCGCCGCTCAATCAGGTGGATTTACGCCGCGCGGTCTCCTGGGCGACGGACTATGAGGGGATGGTGAAAGGCATTCTGAGCGGCAACGGCAAGCAGATGCGCGGCCCGATCCCGGAAGGCATGTGGGGATTTGACGCCACGGCAATGCAGTACAGCCTCGACGAGGCCAAAGCCAAAGCGGCCCTGGAGAAGGTTAAAGACAAGCCCGCCAGCCTGACCTTCCTCTACTCGGACAACGATCCAAACTGGGAGCCTATCGCCCTTTCGACTCAGGCCAGCCTCGGCAAGATCGGCATTAACGTCAAGCTGGAGAAACTGGCCAACGCCACCATGCGAGACCGCGTCGGCAAAGGCGATTACGACATCGCCATCGGCAACTGGAGCCCGGATTTTGCCGACCCGTACATGTTTATGAACTACTGGTTCGAATCGGACAAGAAAGGTCTGCCGGGCAACCGTTCGTTCTATGAGAACAAAGAGGTCGATTCCCTGCTGCAGGCCGCGCTGAAAACCACGGACCAGGCGGAACGCACCAAAGATTACCAGCAGGCGCAAAAGGTGGTCATCGACGAGGCGGCCTACGTTTATCTGTTCCAGAAGAACTACCAGCTGGCGATGAACAAAGAGGTCAAAGGCTTCACCTTTAATCCGATGCTCGAGCAGGTGTTTAACATCGCCACCATGAGCAAGTAACCGTTTCGCCGGGGGAAAGTGTATGACGTTCTGGAGCATCGTGCGCCAGCGCTGCTGGGGGTTACTCCTGGTGGTGGCCGGTGTCTGTATTATCACTTTTATTATTTCACACCTGATCCCCGGCGATCCGGCCCGTCTGCTGGCCGGCGACCGCGCCAGCGACGACATCGTGCAGAACATTCGCCAGCAGCTGGGGCTGGATCAGCCGCTCTACGTTCAGTTTGGCCGCTACGTGGACGCCCTGGCCCACGGTGATTTAGGCACCTCCATCCGGACCGGACGCCCGGTTGCGGAAGACCTGAAGGCCTTTTTCCCCGCCACGCTGGAGCTGGCCTTTTGTTCCCTCCTGCTGGCGCTGGTCATCGGCGTGCCGCTGGGAATTTTATCGGCGGTGTACCGCAACCGCTGGCTGGATCACCTGGTGCGTTTAATGGCGATGACCGGGATCTCCACCCCGGCCTTCTGGCTTGGGCTGGGCGTCATTGTGCTGTTCTACGGGCACCTGCAAATCCTGCCGGGCGGCGGCAGGCTGGACGACTGGCTCGATCCGCCGACGCACGTCACCGGCTTTTATCTGCTGGACGCGCTGCTGGAAGGCAACGGCGAGGTCTTTTTCAATGCGCTGCAGCACCTGATTTTGCCCTCGCTGACGCTGGCATTTGTGCATCTCGGCATCGTGGCGCGTCAGGTCCGTTCCGCGATGCTGGAGCAGCTTAGCGAGGACTACATCCGCACGGCACGCGCCAGCGGCCTGCCCGGCTGGTATATCGTCCTGCGCTACGCCCTGCCGAATGCGATGATCCCGTCGATTACCGTGCTCGGGCTGGCGCTGGGGGATCTGCTGTATGGGGCCGTGCTGACCGAAACCGTCTTTGCCTGGCCGGGCATGGGCGCCTGGGTGGTGACGTCCATTCAGGCGCTCGATTTCCCCGCCGTGATGGGTTTTGCGGTCGTTGTTTCGCTGGCCTACGTGCTGGTTAATCTGGTGGTCGATCTGCTTTACCTGTGGATTGACCCGCGAATCGGGCGCGGAGGTGCCGAATGATGTTAACGCAGGAAACGCCCGTCCCGGTGAAAACCGCCAGACAACGCATCAACTGGGCAAAGCTGTTCTGGATGCTGCGCCAAAGTCCGCTCACGATGGTTGGCGGCGTCATTATGCTGGTGATGCTTTTCATTATGGTGGCCGCACCGTGGATCGCGCCGCACGACCCGAACGCGCTGGATCTGACCGCGCGCCTGCAGGCGCCGTCCGCGCAGCACTGGTTTGGTACCGACGAGGTGGGCCGCGATCTGTTCAGCCGGGTGCTGGCGGGCAGCCAGCAGTCCATTACCGCCGGGCTGGCGGTGGTGGTAATTGCGGGCGGCATCGGTTCGCTGCTGGGCTGTCTGTCCGGCGTGCTGGGCGGGCGCGGCGACGCCATTATTATGCGGGTGATGGACATTATGCTCTCGATACCTTCCCTGGTGCTGACCATGGCGCTGGCCGCCGCGCTCGGGCCAAGCCTGTTTAACGCCATGCTGGCGATTGCGATTGTCCGCATTCCGTTTTACGTCCGCCTGGCGCGCGGCCAAACCCTGGTGGTGCGCCAGTTTACCTACGTACAGGCGGCCCGCACCTTTGGCGCATCCCGCTGGCATGTGATCAGCTGGCATATCCTGCGCAACGCCCTGCCGCCGCTGATCGTGCAGGCGTCGCTGGACATCGGCAGCGCCATCCTGATGGCCGCCACGCTGGGGTTTATTGGCCTGGGCGCGCAGCAGCCGACCGCCGAATGGGGCGCGATGGTGGCCGTCGGCCGTAACTACGTTCTGGACCAGTGGTGGTACTGCGCGTTTCCCGGAGCGGCGATTTTGATTACCGCCGTGGGCTTTAACCTGTTTGGGGATGGCATCCGCGATCTGCTGGATCCGAAGTCAGGAGGTAAACAGTGATGACCGACCCGGTTCTCAAGATTGAAGACCTGCATCTGAGCTTCCCGATTTTCCGCGGCGAGGTCCACGCGCTGAACCACGTCTCGCTGGAGATCGGCAGGGGTGAAATTGTCGGCGTGGTGGGCGAATCCGGTTCGGGTAAATCCGTGACCGCCATGCTCGCCATGCGTCTGCTGCCGGAAGGCAGCTACCGCATTCATCATGGTCAGGTGAAATTACTCGGCGAAAATGTCCTGACGGCGTCCGAGAAACAGCTTCGCCAGTGGCGCGGTGCAAAGGTCGCGATGATTTTTCAGGAGCCCATGACCGCCCTCAACCCGACGCGGCGGATTGGCAAACAGATGGTCGAGGTGATCCGCCAGCATCAACCGCTTTCCCGGCGTGAGGCGCAGCAGAAGGCGATTACCCTGCTGGAAGAGATGCAAATCCCGGACGCGAAAGCGGTCATGGCACGCTATCCGTTTGAACTCTCCGGCGGCATGCGCCAGCGGGTGATGATTGCCCTTGCCTTCTCCTGCGAGCCGGAGCTGATCGTCGCCGACGAACCGACCACCGCGCTGGACGTCACCGTTCAGCTGCAGGTGCTGCGCCTGCTGAAGCACAAGGCGCGGGCCAGCGGCACCTCGGTGCTGTTTATCAGCCACGATATGGCCGTGGTGTCCCAGCTCTGCGACAGAGTGTATGTAATGTATGCGGGCAGCGTGATCGAGAGCGGCACCACGCAAACGCTGATCCACCAGCCCGTGCATCCCTACTCTATTGGTCTGCTGCAGTGCGCGCCGGAAAACGGCCAGCCGCGCGCCCTGCTTCCCGCCATCCCCGGCACGGTGCCCAACCTCAGCCAGCTTCCGCAGGGATGCGCATTCCGCGAGCGCTGCTTTGCCGCCGGGGCGAAATGCAGCGAAACGCCGCACCTAGCGCCCACCGGCGCAGAGGGCCAACAGGCCGCCAGCTGGTATCCACAACGGGAGAAAGCCCATGTCTGATGTACTGCTGGAACTGGATAGCGTGCACGTGAACTTTGCGGCGCGCAAAAACTGGCTGGGCCGCGTGACGGAACGGGTCCATGCGCTCAACGGGCTCGACCTTGAGATCTGTCGGGGAGAAACGCTTGGCATTGTCGGGGAATCCGGCTGTGGGAAAAGCACGCTGGCCCAGCTGCTGATGGGCATGCTTAAGCCCAGCACCGGCGCCTGCCAGCGGGCGCACCACGCGGGCGGCATGCAGATGGTGTTTCAGGATCCGCTCTCCTCGCTTGACCCGCGCCTGCCGGTCTGGCGAATCATCACCGAGCCGGTGTGGGTGCAAAAGCGCAGCAGCGAGCGCGACCGCCGCCAGCTGGCTGAAAACCTGGCGCTGCAGGTGGGCATTCGCCCGGAATATCTCGACCGGCTTCCGCACGCCTTCTCCGGCGGGCAGCGCCAGCGCATCGCCATCGCCCGGGCGCTCTCGTCCGATCCGGATATCATCGTGCTCGATGAACCCACCAGCGCGCTGGATATTTCCGTGCAGGCGCAGATCCTCAACCTGCTGGTGACGCTACAACAGCAGCGGAATCTGACCTACGTGTTGATCTCGCATAACGTCTCGGTGGTCCGGCACATGAGCGACCGCGTGGCGGTGATGTACCTTGGGCAGATTGTGGAGCTGGGCAGCGCCGCGCAGGTGCTTGGCGAGCCGCGCCATCCTTACACCCGCCTGCTGCTCGATTCGGTTCCGCGCACCGGTGAACCGCTGGATGAAACGCTGGCCTTACGCAAAACGGAGCTTCCCGGCAACCGCCGTCTGCCCGAAGGCTGTTTTTTCCGCGACCGATGCCCGATGGCCGCGCAGGGCTGCGAGCGTCCTCAGCCGTTACAGCCCTCTCGCGAGGGCCGTGACGTCCGCTGCTGGCGCAGTCTGGGTTAGATTTGCGCCATCCCGCCGTCCACGAACAGCTCGGTGGCGTTAATAAAGCTGGCCGCATCGGAGGCCAGAAACGCCACCGCTTTACCCACCTCACCCGGCGCGCCTAAACGGCCGAGCGGCACCTGAGCGGCCAGCGCGTCGTACAGCCCCTGACGGTGTTCTTCCGGCACCAGGTCGCCAAGCCCCGGGGTTTTGATCGGGCCCGGGCTCACCACGTTGACGCGGATCCCGCGGCCCTGCAAATCCAGCGCCCAGGAGCGGGCAAAGTTGCGCACGGCGGCCTTGCTGGCGCTGTAGACGCTAAAGTTTGCCGTCCCCTTAATGGACACCGTCGAGCCGGTCAGAATAATCGAGGATCCGGCGGAGAGCAGCGGCAGCGCCTTCTGCACCGTAAACAGCACCCCGCGGACGTTAGTGCCGAAAATCCGGTCAAACTGCTCTTCGGTAATCGCGCCCAGCGGCAGCATATCGCCGCCACCCGCATTGGCGAACAGAATATCGAGGCGGCCTTCTTCTTTGGCTATCCGGGCATAGACCTCGTCCAGGTCCGCCAGTTTTGACACGTCAGCGCGAATGCCCACTGCCGTTGAAGCGATTTCAGCCACCGCCGCGTCCAGCTCGGCCTGACGTCGTCCGGTGATGTACACCTTCGCGCCCTGTGCCGCCAGCTCCTGCGCCGTGGCAAGACCGATGCCGGTGCTGCCGCCTGTGACCAGTGCGATTTTTCCTGAGAGAGTCGTGTTCATGTCATTTACCTTTTGTTGGGTTTGCGTTGGACAAACTTTAGCCCTTGCGGGATTAGTGAAAAACCAGCAAAAATGAAAATGACTATTCACATACAGAAATAATCAGAGGGAATCTCATGGATCAGCTCATGGCGATGCGCGCCTTTACCCGGGTGGTGGAAACCGGCAGCTTTACCCGCGCGGCGGACTCGCTGAACATGCCGATCGCCACGCTGAGTAAGCTGGTGAAATCGCTTGAGACGCATCTGGAGATACGCCTCCTGCACCGGACGACTCGCCGGGTGGTCGCGACGCCGGAAGGGATGGAATACTATGAAAAAGCGCTCAGGGTCTTGATAGATATCGAAGACATCGACACCGCGTTTCGCGTTTCCCGCGCGACGCCCAAAGGGCATTTGCGGGTTGACGTGGGCGGCTCCACCGCCCGGGACGTGCTCATCCCCCTGCTGCCGGACTTTATGCGGCGCTACCCGGATATCCGCATCGACCTTGGCGTGGCCGATCGTCCGGTGGATCTGATCGGCGGTAACGTAGACTGCGTGATCCGCGGCGGCCCGCTGGACGATTCGACCCTTATCGCTCGCCATATTGGTAACGCCGAAATGGTCACCTGCGCGACGCCGGGCTACCTGAAAAACCATGGCGTTCCAGCCTATCCACAGGAGCTGTGCAACGGCCACAAGCTCATTAGCTACCTCTCGCCCGTCACCGGGCGTGCGTTTCCCTTTCGCTTCAGGCGGCATGGCGAGGCGATGGAAATCAATATCCCCCATTATCTCGGCATAAATGAAAGTAATGCCCACCTGGCGGCGGCCGTGGCAGGATTGGGGATCGTGCAGACGTTTGAGTATTCGGCAAAGCCGTATTTACAGGCGGGAACGCTGGCGCCGATCCTGGGCGACTGGCGCCCTGCCGCGTACCCGTTTCACGTGGTATACCCGCAGAATCGACATCTGACGCACCGTCTTAAGGTGTTTATTGCCTGGCTGGCGGAGGTGTTTCCCGCCGCGCTGAAGGGATAGCCGGGCACCAGCCCGGCTGAGGCTTAGTTAAGCGTATAGTCCAGCGTAATTTCGGCTTTCAGTAGCTGCGAAACCGGGCAGCCCGCTTTGGCTTTCTGAATAATACCGTCGAACTGCTGAGGGGCGATGCCGGGAACGGTCACCTTGCTCTTCAGGGCAACCTTGGTGATGGCAAAACCACCGTCCGTTTTATCGAGGGAGACATCCGCGGTGGTATCAATGGCGTCGGCGGTATAGCCCGCTTCGCCGAGCATCAGCGACAGCGCCATCGAGAAGCAGGCCGCATGTGCCGCGCCGATAAGCTCTTCGGGGTTGGTCCCCTTTTCACCCTCAAAACGGGTATTAAAGCCATAAGGCTGTTGATTGAGAACGCCGCTCTCGGTGGAAACCGTTCCTTTACCGCGCTTAATGTCGCCAGACCAGTGTGCCGAACCGTGCTTATGAATAGTCATTCTTGCTCTCCTTTTGGCTTACAAAGGGTTAAGTATAGACTACGCATCTGACTGCCCCTGGAACACAGACAATTCCGGGACTTACACCTGCTGTACCGACAAAAAGGATAAACCTATGGCGCTAAAAATCAGGATGGCCGTTGCGATCGCTACCCTCGCTCTATCGTTGTCTTTGCAGGCGAAAACGCCCGAGAACTTTATCTATACCAGCTCCGGCGAGCTCGACGCGGCGTTCCCGCTCGTTATGCGAAGCGATATCGGCGGCGTACAGATCGTCTACAACTGGCGCGCGCTTGAGCCTGAGAAGGATCGCTACGATTTCTCGCGCATTGAACGGGATCTCGCGCGTCTTAAGGCTGCCAGGAAAAAGCTTTTTATCCAGATTCAGGACCGTTTCTTTGAGGCGGACGCGCGCTACGTGCCGGATTATCTGATGCACGATAAGCAATACGGAGGCGGGATTGCGCCGCAGTTCGATAACCCCGGCGAAGGCAAGCCGGTCGGTTCAGGCTGGGTGGCGCGTCAGTGGGATCCCGAGGTGCGCCAGCGCTACCAGGCGCTGCTGGCCGCCCTCGCGAAACGCTTTGATGGCGAGGTATATGGCGTAAACCTGCCTGAAACCGCCATCGATCTTGACGAAAAAAATCTGCCCGCCGGATTTACCTGCGACAGCTATTTTGCGGGAGAAATGGAAAACCTGGCCTTTGCGCGCAAGGCTTTTCAGAAATCACACGTGGTGCAATACGTGAACTTCTGGCCGTGCGAATGGGATAATGACCACAACTACATGGGGCGTCTTTTTGCGTATGCCAGCGCCAACAGTGTCGGCCTCGGTGGGCCGGACATTGTTCCCAACCGCAAGGCGCATATGAAGAATGCCTATCCTTTCTTCCATAAAAATAAACAGACGCTGCCGCTTATCGCCATGGCGGTTCAGGAACCGACCCTGACCTATAAGAACCCTGAGACCGGCAAGCCCTTCACCAAAGCAGAATTTGATCGGTTCGCGGAAAATTATCTCGGGGCGGATATTATTTTCTGGAGCACGGCCTCCCCCTGGCTAAAGGCTAAGTAAACGACGGCAAACGCCGCGCTCATGCCAGATAGCAGGCCAGCTCATCAAGGAACGCCCGCAGCGCGGCAGGCTGGTATTCCCGGGACTGATAAATGCCGTGGATGGCCAGCGGCTTCGGCTCCAGCGCCTCCAGTACCGGCACCAGCCATCCCTGCTCCAGCGCGGTTCGCGCCTCACGCTCCGGCAGCATGGCGATACCGCAGTGCTTAATCGCCGCGTCCATCAGCAGCGAAGAGATGCTGGCGCTCAGGTTGCCGCTGACGGCCACGCTCAGGCTTTCGCCTTCCGGCGTCAGGAAGTGCCAGGACTGCCCGGCAAAAAAGCTGTAGTGCAGGCAGTTATGCCGGGCTAGTTCTTCGGGGCTGCCGGGCGTACCATGCTGCGCCAGATAGTCCGGCGAGGCGCAAAGGACCGAGCGACACTCCCCCAGCCGACGGGCAATCATGCCGGGTTCAGGGTTATCGGTAATGCGTACGGCGACGTCAATGCGCTCTCCCACCAGGCTGACCGGATGGTTGTTCACATCCAGTTCGATGCGCAGCTGCGGGTAGCGCGAGAGCAGACCGGGCAGGACCGGCGCAATCAGGTGCATGGCGGTAAAGTGCGCGCAGGCCACCCGCAGGGTGCCAGACGGGAGATCTTTTTCCGACTGGCCTTCAATTTCCTGCGAGATCTGCGAGAGCGTGCGCGTTTTTTGCAGCACCTTTTCGCCTGCCGCGGTCAGCGTCAGCTTGCGCGTGGAGCGGTTTACCAGCCGCGTGCCCGCCCATTTCTCCATCTGTTCAAGGTAGCGGCTCACCATTGGGCGGGAAATACCCAGCGCCCGGGCCGCCGCGCTCAAACTTCCCAGCTCGCATATGCGGTTGTAAACCTGAGCGGCAATCACGCGATCCATATCAACTCCATCTGCTCGATTTATGAAACTAAGCATGTCTTGTTTCAGGAATTCTGGCAAATGCGAATTTCCGTACAATAGAGATATTCCTGAACAACAGAGACAACAGCATGAAATTCACTCACCTTGCCCTGCTTTCCTCCCTTTTCACGCCGGCTGTTTTTGCCGCGCCGTTAAGCATTGATACCTATAACCCGCAGGAGAAAGGCATTTTCGCGGTCTCCTCCACGCTGGTCTCCGGCCCGAAAGAGGCGGTGCTGTTTGACGCGCAGTTCAGCGTGAAGGATGGCGAAGCGCTGGTAGAGAAAATTCGTCAAAGCGGTAAGACCCTGAACAAGATTGTGATCACCTCCGGCGATCCGGATTTCTATTTTGGCCTGCAGCCGCTGGTCAAAGCCTTCCCGAACGCCAAAGTGGTGGCCACGCAGCACGTGGTTGATCACATCAAGGCTACCAAAGACGCCAAGCTCGCCTTCTGGGGTCCGCAGATGAAAGACGGCGCGCCAACGGAGCTGGTCGTCCCGCAGGTTCTCGCCTCCACCACGTTTATGGTTGACGGGGAGAAGATCGACATCGAACAGCCTGACAGCTATGCGGCCTATGTATGGATCCCGTCCGCAAAGACCATCCTCGGCGGCACTGGCGTAGCCTGGGGGATTCACGTCTGGACGGCGGACACCCAGACAGCGGAAAGCCGTAAGCAGTGGCAGGAAACGCTGGTGAACATGGCGGCGCACAAACCCGAGCGCGTGATCCCGGGTCACTATCTGGGTACCCCGCCAGCCGGGACGGGTGCGATTGATTTTACCCGTGACTATCTCCAGCGCTTTGAAAAGGCCTTATCCGTTCATAAAGATTCTGCGGGCGTCATCAGCACCCTGAAAAAACAGTATCCGAATCTGGCTGAAGAGAGCTCGCTGGAATTAAGCGCTAAGGTGAATACCGGCGAAATGAAGTGGTAATTTAAACGCTGCTCCTGCTATTTTTTCGAGATAGCAGGAGCACCGTCATAATATTCTCTCAGCGCCACGTCGATTTACCCCCGCATTTCAAAAGCACACAAAAGCATACACTTATGTCATTTTTATTTCTAAGATGAATCTGAGCCACAACCGTGAAAATATTTGCCATTCTGTTTGTGAATTAAATTTTTTGCGAGCCGTACCATTAAACAGACAACGACACGGAGGCAGCATGTTTACTTATTACCCGGCAAATACCGCAGCAGCACAACCTGAACTCGTTAACGCGATTGCACAGGGTCTTCACGCCGAGCACGGTGCTGTGACTGAAGATGACATTTTGATGGAACTCACCAAGTGGGTGGAATCCACAGATAATGACATCCTCAGTGACATCTACCAGCAGACCATTAACTACGTCGTCAGCGGGCAAAACGCACCCTTGTAAAAACCTGCTAAGCTGGATCTGCAACCTAAGGGGTTACATTTCGTTTGCGTAAGCAAAGTGGTCCTTAAAACTATCAACAGGATTGAGGAGTTAATATGAAATCGAACCGTCAGGCACGCCATATTCTGGGACTGAACTACAAGCTTTCTAATCAGCGCAAAGTGGTGATTGAAGGCGACCACGAAACCCAAGTCACTCACGCCACCGGCAGAAAACGCCACGCGGGCAAGTAAGTTCCAGACTGAGATCCAGAACACCATCGGTAATCCCGGTGGTGTTTTTGTTTATGTGTTGCGGTAATTAATATTTAGCTCCTTTATAATACCGCCGGACCGCACCCCATCGCACAGGCCAGAAAGATGACAAACAGCAGTGTCAGGGACGGATCTTCATAAAAAGAGTGAGTGACATGGACAACAAACTGAAAAAACATCGTTCCTTATACATCCCATACGCCGGACCGGTTTTACTCGAATTCCCCCTGCTCAACAAAGGCAGCGCCTTCAGCATGGAAGAGCGCAGCAGCTTTAACCTGCTGGGTTTACTGCCCGAAGTGGTTGAAACCATTGAAGAACAGGCAGAGCGCGCGTGGATCCAGTACCAGGGTTTCAAAACGGAAATCGACAAGCACATCTACCTGCGTAACATCCAGGACACCAACGAAACCCTCTTCTATCGCCTGGTGCAAAACCATCTCGAAGAGATGATGCCGGTGATCTACACCCCGACGGTGGGTGCCGCCTGCGAGCGTTTCTCCGAGATCTACCGCCGCTCCCGCGGGGTATTCATCTCTTATCAGAACCGTCACAACATGGACGATATTCTGCAGAACGTGCCGAACCACAATATCAAAGTGATTGTGGTGACCGACGGCGAACGTATTCTCGGCCTCGGCGACCAGGGCATTGGCGGGATGGGGATCCCCATCGGTAAACTCTCTTTGTATACCGCCTGCGGCGGCATCAGCCCGGCGTATACCCTGCCGGTGGTGCTGGACGTCGGCACCAACAACCAGCAGCTGCTCAACGACCCGCTCTATATGGGCTGGCGCCATCCGCGTATTACCGACGACGAGTACTATCAGTTTGTCGACGACTTCATCCAGGCCGTGAAGCACCGCTGGCCGGACGTGCTGCTGCAGTTTGAAGACTTTGCGCAGAAAAACGCGATGCCGCTGCTGAACCGCTATCGCGATGAGATCTGCTCCTTTAACGACGATATCCAGGGCACCGCGGCCGTGACGGTGGGTACGCTCATCGCCGCCAGCCGTGCGGCGGGAAGCCAGCTGAGCTACCAGAAAATCGTCTTCCTGGGCGCAGGCTCCGCGGGCTGCGGTATCGCCGAGCAGATTATCGCCCAGACGCAGCGCGAAGGTTTAAGCGAAGAACTGGCCCGCTCCCGCGTCTTTATGGTGGACCGTTTCGGCCTGCTGACCGACGGCATGCCCAACCTGCTGCCGTTCCAGACGAAGCTGGTGCAGAAACGCGAAAACCTGAAAAACTGGGATACCGACAACGAAGTCCTTTCCCTGCTGGACGTAGTGCGCAACGTGAAGCCGGATATTCTGATCGGCGTTTCCGGGCAAACCGGTCTCTTCACCGAAGAGATTATTCGCGAGATGCACAAGCACTGCGAGCGCCCTATCGTGATGCCGCTGTCTAACCCGACTTCCCGCGTGGAGGCGACGCCGCAGGACATCATCGCCTGGACCGAAGGTAATGCGCTGGTGGCCACCGGCAGCCCGTTCGATCCGGTGGTGTGGAAGGATAAAACCTATCCGATTGCCCAGTGCAACAACTCATACATCTTCCCGGGCATTGGTTTGGGCGTTATCGCCTCCGGCGCGTCCCGCATCACCGACGAAATGCTGATGTCGGCGAGCGAGACCCTGGCGGGCCACTCGCCGCTGGTCAACGACGGCGAAGGTCTGGTTCTGCCCGAGCTGAAGGACATTCACAAGGTGTCGCGCGCTATCGCGTTTGCGGTGGGTAAAATGGCGCAGCAGCAGGGCGTGGCGGTGAAAACCTCTGCCGACGCGCTGCAGCAGGCCATCGACGACAACTTCTGGAAGCCTGAATACCGCAGCTATCGCCGTACGTCGATTTGATCCGCTTTGACCGTTCCCTCTCCCGGTGGGAGAGGGTCGTATAAGACAAATTTAAAACAAAGGCTTATATTTTTAATCACTTACTCGAATAATAGTCATTGAAAAAAAATTGAATGGCTGCTGTTGTGGGTGTTGTAATGCCTCATTATCGTATGCATTCATCTTAGTGAATATTCATTCTTCTTGCTGGAAGAAGCAACAAACAATTAGTGTACATAAATCGGTAAGTCCCCACTGCAACGGTTTACTAAATGAGCATTATGATTGTTTATGATGTGGAAGTGTGGAGTTCAAAAGAGCTTTAAGCAATGATGATGTTGAGAAGTTAAAGCTTCTATTAAAAGTTGAAAAAATAAAATCCCGCCAAAATGGCGGGATTTTTATTAACCTTCAACCTGGCCCGTTAAAACAAATTTCTGATACTCATCTTCACGCCAGCCCAGGAGTGTTCCCTGCTGCGTCCTTACGGGGTTAGTGGCTTGCTTCCGGCAGCTACGTATGGCTGGATTGCTGAACCAATATATGGTGCGCTGGAATAAAATAGCAAAGGGACTCAATAGAGTCCCTTTTTATCTTCAAAGTTCTGTCGTTCTAATTATATACTTCAGAATGCCGTTGAATTCAATGAATGATTCTAGAACGCCAGGGGCAATCTTATCTCTAATTTCAAAGGTTTTACATTCCATATTATATAAAAAATATGACATACTATCTTCACCAATAACAATGTTATCTTTTAAGTCCGGATCAATGAATATTTCATTATCTCTATTATAAAAGTTCATTGTATAGATATTTGACCACAGCATTTCCCCATCAGCAATCTGACTGAACCCATATATCGTCGCTGCATTAAATTCTAAACCATCAATTTTTGTATAAAAATATTTAACCTCCTCCACTTCGTCAAATAATGTTTTTATGTCTTTGTGTATATTTTTCTTTATTTCATTCCAGTCTGCGGGAGGCACGTCGCTTTGAATAAATTCCTGTATTTCTTGAGGAAGCGGTGCTGCAATATTATAATGATATTTAATCATATTCTTTTTTAAAATTTCAACTGATTTATCAATATCTTGAAAACTTATATTTTCCATTTCCATCACCTATTTACTGAAAAATGTTCCATTTGGCATAGGCCATAATGTATCAATGCTTTGACCTGGCATCAAATCTTTAGTAACGGATTTTTGTGCCCCAGTTAATGCATTATGATATGGCTTTGTTTGTATTAGTATCAAATTTCCAAAACTGTTGTCGCCCCCATCATCAAGAGGTAATTTATAATGAACCTGCCAGGAATCAGGAACACCTCCATGTGCCATTAATTCAATTTGAGAAGTATTAAAGTAATGATCAATACCTGGTTCGACTGATAAGCTTTTCATAAAATTTTTTCTGACTGTATTATCAAATTCTTTTCTAAGTGATAAATATTCATCACGTGGTCTGCGTAAGTAATTTATTTGTTCAACTTTTACATTCTGTAAGAAGACTTTTGTATTTTTTGTTTTCCCTAAAAATCCTGTTAGTTCTTCAGCCATCGCAGGATTTTTTACCAAAAGAATTGATGCAGCAGCTATACCCATTCCAATGTTAGTATCGGTCATAACGCCTTTATAACCTTCTAAAGCTTCTCCACCCAGTTGTTCAGCAGTCTTTCTAAATCCCTCAACGTTACCATTATAAACGCCGCCAGCGGCTAACAGACGCCCTACATTCTTGTTATTTATGGTCTTTGCTGACTGAGCATGTTGCTCAGGTTCAACATATCCAGGTGCGCCATACTGTATTTTCTGTGTAGGACGTGGTTTGATACGTTGATTACGCTCCAGCACTACATGATATGCGCTCAACACTGAATCACGGAATGAACATTCCCAAGAACCAGGCATAAACGGCTCGTAAACTATTTCACCGTTATCATCAAAAGAAAAAGGGTTATTATACCAAGTCCAATGTTTATCTGTATCTACAGCAACTATTCGACCGAGCAACAACTCCCTTTCTAAATCATCATAAATCGGATCATAGTACGTTAAAGGTTGCCTTTTAAATTTCTCACCAAAATGCCTATCGCCATTCCATTTTCTATTAGGTATATCAAAATATAACCTTGACTTATACGCGCTGTAGTCTAACACATAGTAATAACATGCCAATTCCAAGCCCCGCTTTGGACTCACTATATTTTCGAAGTCCAAAAGAGTAGCATCTCGCTCAAAGTCATAGATCTCACATAATCTGAACATAGTATCCCTCTATTTTTTAATCGTTATAAATGACTACAGCAATAGAGGAAATAAATATCAGCTTTATGATGCATATCATGCTGGATTAACTTAAATAAAATCCGAATTGTTGAATTTTGCAATCCGGAATTTATATACTTCAAAATGCTATTTTTACTCTTCTTTTTAATCAGCGTGTTACAACAATTCTGCGATTAAATTATAGCCAGCGAGTTTGCATATCTCTCTCTCTGTGGGTCAGGGTGAGGGCAACAAACCGCACCCTCGAATACCCACTAGCCAAACCCCTTTTCCCCCGCTACACTCCTTTCATCCATTAACCCACTGAATATATAAGGAGGCCAATTATGCTGTATCGTGAAATTTTCAATGTTTCACATACATTTGGTGATCGCACCCGCTCAAGCGTTATCGGTATCGTGCTGCGATAACTTCGGCTTGAGCGAAGACACCACCCCCTGAAATCCCTTCTCTCGGGCTTACTGAGTTATCGTCAGCGATGTTTGACGAGGCATAAACATGCCTGTAACTCTTGGGTAAGCAACAATGAGCACTTTACTCACTGCACAATCTTTACGCGTTGATACGGCGTTTGGCACGCTCTTCGACTCACTCTCCTTTACGCTGAAAAAAGGCGACCGCATTGGCCTGCTGGGCGATAACGGCTGCGGAAAAAGTACGCTGCTGAAGGTGCTGGACGGCACGGATTCCCCTGCTGCCGGAACAGTAGCGCTAGCCGGGCATTGCCTGATGGCGCGCGTGGAGCAACATCTCCCGGACGCTATTTTACCGCTCACCATGCTGGATGCCGTACTCGCACAGCTGCCTTTTGCTGAGCGCGATAGCCTGCGCTGGAAAGCCGAAACGCTGCTGGCAGGCATGGGCTTTACGCCGCAGGATATGGCGCTGCACTCCGCCACGCTGAGCGGCGGGCAGCACACCCGCCTGCTGCTGGCCCGGGCGCTGATTCACGAGCCGGACCTGCTCCTGCTGGATGAACCCAGCAACCACCTTGACCTGCCGACCATGCTCTGGCTGGAGCACTTTTTACAGACCTGGTCGGGCAGCTTTGTGCTGGTCTCGCATGACAGACAGCTGCTGGATGCCGTCACCAACGGCAGCTGGATCCTGCGCGATAAAACGCTGCACTACTTTGCCCTTCCCTGCACGGCGGCACGTCAGGCGCTGGAAGCCAAAGATGAGACCGACGCGCAGCGCCACAAGGCGGAGCAAAAGGAGATCGACCGCGTGACCGCCAGCGCCAAACGTCTGGCGACCTGGGGTAAGGTTTACGACAACGAAGACCTGGCCCGCAAAGCCAAACAGATGAAAAAACAGGTCGAACGGCTCAGGGAGAGCCAGACGGAACTCACGGCAGGTAGCCCGTGGACGCTAACCCTACGCGGCGACGCGCTGCGGGCCGACCGTTTACTGGAGATGGAAAACCTTGACGTGCCCCCTGCCCCGGGCCTGCCTGCGTTGTTCAGCGTCGACGTTGCGCGGTTAAAAAGCGGCGATCGCGTGGCGATTGTCGGTCGTAACGGTTGCGGTAAATCGTCGCTGATGAAGCTTATCTGGCGACAGTTTACCGATGAACTGACCCACGACGGGTTGAAGCTGCACCCGCGCGTGTCGCCGGGCTATTACGACCAGACGCTGCATCAGCTGCCGGATGACGCCACGCTGCTCGACGCGCTGGAACCTTTTGCACCGGATCCGCAGAACCGCAAAATGGCGCTCATCAGCGCAGGGTTCCCGTGGTCCCGCCATGGGCAGAAAGTCAGCACGCTCAGCGGCGGCGAGCGTTCGCGCCTGCTGTTCGTGGGCCTGACGCTTGCCCGCTACAGCCTGCTGATGCTGGATGAGCCCACTAACCACCTGGACATGGAAGGCAAAGAGGCGCTGGCGCACACCCTTCAGCAGTTCGAAGGTGGCGTGCTGCTGGTCAGCCATGACCGTCAGTTAATCAGCCAAAGCTGCAACCGCTTCTGGCTGATTGAAGAGGGAACCCTGAGCGAGTGGCACGATGCACAAGCGGTGTTTGAGCGGCTGCGTGAAAGCGCGGGGCTCGGGACATCCGCCGCGCCCGTCGTCACCGCTGGGGAAGTTCCCCCCTCGCCGTATGACGATCTGCTTGAGCGCCTGGTCGCGCTGGAAACGCTGCTGGAAGACGATCTGGCGCGCAAGCCGAAGCATCAAAAGCCGCAGCTCCAGGCACAATGGCGTAAAGAGATAGAGGAGATAGAAGCCCAGCTGTAAGTCTGCGCCCGGCGAGCGCCTCGCCGGGCCAGCATTTTCCCCCCTTAATTATTAGAGGATCGCCGTATTCTTAATCTGAAATCGAATCAAATGATGACATTATGTTGCCGCAGCCTTGCATTACCAGGCTAATGTATTAATCCTTAAGGGGTATTACACCTGCTATGCAGATTCTTATCATGAACAAGGAGATACACATGAAGGCTGCTGTTGTCACTCAGGACCACCAGGTCAACGTCACCGAAAAAACCTTACGCCCGCTTAAGCATGGGGAAGCCCTGCTGAAGATGGAGTGCTGTGGCGTAAGCCATACCGATCTTCACGTGAAGAACGGTGATTTTGGCGACAAGACCGGGGTTATCCTGGGCCATGAAGGAATTGGTATCGTGAAAGAAGTCGGCCCTGGCGTGAAGTCGCTGAAAGTCGGCGACCGCGCAAGCGTGGCCTGGTTCTTTGAAGGCTGCGGCCACTGCGAATACTGTAATTCCGGCAACGAAACCCTGTGCCGTGACGTGAAAAACGCCGGTTACTCCGTCGACGGCGGCATGGCGGAAGAGTGCATCGTCACCGCGGATTACGCGGTAAAAGTGCCGGACGGTCTGGATTCGGCGGCGGCCAGCAGCATTACCTGCGCTGGCGTGACCACCTACAAAGCGGTGAAGGTGTCGGGTATTAAACCGGGCCAGTGGATTGCGATTTACGGTCTGGGCGGGCTGGGCAACCTTGCGCTGCAGTACGCCAAAAACGTCTTTAACGCCAAAGTCATCGCCCTTGACGTGAACGACGAACAGCTGAAGCTGGCAGCCAGCATGGGTGCGGATTTAACCATCAACTCTCGCAGCGAAGATGCCGCTAAAATTGTGCAGGAAAAAACCGGCGGCGCGCATGCCGCAGTCGTCACTGCCGTCGCAAAAGCGGCCTTCAACTCGGCGGTAGATGCCGTGCGTGCCGGTGGCCGCGTGGTCGCCGTTGGCCTGCCGCCGGAAGCGATGAGCCTCGACATTCCGCGCCTGGTGCTGGACGGTATTCAGGTGGTGGGTTCGCTGGTTGGCACCCGTCAGGATCTACAGGAGGCCTTCCAGTTTGCGGCCGAGGGCAAAGTGGTGCCGAAAGTGACGATGCGTCCTATCGAGGACATCAACGCCATCTTTAAAGAGATGGAACAGGGCCAGATCCGTGGCCGTATGGTGATCGACTTACGCTCGTAAACACCTTTTGCCGGGTAGTGGCTACGCCTTACCCGGCTCATTGCTACGACGAACGACGAACTGAAATCCATTCCTGAACCTCAATCTGGAAGGTGTCCGGCGCTTTTCGGTACATTTTACGCGCCAGGTCGAGAATAGTATGACGCGCGAGCTCCTCTTCCATCCGCTGCTGCGCGCTGTCCATGACTGAACGTACTCCGCACGGGCCGTCGCAGACCCAGGCAGGCGGAGCTTCATCAAACACGGCCAGCCGCTGGCGCACTTCACGACATTCGAACATATTTTTCTCGCCGTCAATGGCATGCGCCACATCCAGCACGCTGATCAGCTCCGCCGGACGCGCCAGCTTAAAGCCCCCGCCCTTGCCTTCCGTACTGATGACTAGCCCGGCACGTGACAGGCGCGTGAAGATTTTGCCGAGGTAGTCATACGGGACACCCTGCAAGGCAGCCATCTCCCGGACGCTCATCTCACGCTCGTTGCCCTTCGCATCCACCATACACATCAGGCTGTGAATGCCGTATTCCACACCGGAACTGTAAAACGCCATGGTTAACTCCGAATTAGTGTTCGGAGCATTATAACGATTTTTAACTCAGAAAGAAGTTGTCGGAGTTAACTCCGACAAGTATAGTGGCAGTTATGTCAGGCACGAAGCCTGGCGGGAGAAAGGATCGAATATGAAAAAGCAGATTTTAATCGTAGGCAGTGGTTTTGCGGGTATGTGGGCAGCCGTGAGCGCGGCACGTCTCTCTGAGCAGCAGGGTAATAACAGTCTGGAGATTGCGGTACTGGCCCCCTTACCCGAACTGCGCGTTCGGCCACGCTTCTATGAGGAGAAGGTGTCAACGCTGGTCGCCCCGTTGACTGACCTGTTTGCCGAGCTTGATATCACATTCATTGCCGGACACGCGGAACAAATTGATACCACGGCGAAAACCGTTTTATACCGGATGTCCAATGGCGCTCATGCTACGGCTTCCTACGATAGGCTGATCCTCGCCACGGGCAGCCAGACCAAACGCCCACCGATTGCCGGCCTGGCTGACTGCGCCTTTGACATCGACCAGCTGGAATCCGCACAGGTATTTGAGCGCCACCTTGATTCACTGGCGTTACGTCCCTCCACGCCCGAGCGCAACACCGTGGTAGTCTGCGGAGGCGGCTTTACCGGCATCGAGCTGGCAACGGAGCTACCTGCCCGACTGCGTGCCCGTTTTGGCGACAATACGGAGATTAAAATAGTCGTAGTTGAAAAAGGACCAGTCATTGGCGGCCGTTATAGCGACGCATTGCGTAAAACAATTGCAGAGGCGAGTGAGGCGCTGGGCGTTGAATGGCGGCTGAAGAGTGAAGTTGAAGCCATTGATGCTCACGGCGTAACGCTGAAAAACGGTGAACGTATTGCTGCTGCGACCGTCGTCTGGACCGCAGGCGTCGAGGCAAATCCCCTCAGCCTGCAGATAGACGGTGAACGCGATAGCCAGGGCCGCCTGGTTGTGACAGAGACGTTGCAGATCCCCGCACATCCTGACGTCTATGCCACCGGCGATATGGCTCACGCCAAAACAGACGATGCGGGCAACACGGCGCTAATGACCTGCCAGCACGCGATCCAGCTAGGGAAATTTGCCGGACATAACGCTGCCGCCAGCCTGCTGAACGTTGATCCCTACCCTTATCGTCAGGTGAGCTATGTCACCTGCCTGGATTTAGGCGGATGGGGTGCGGTTTATACCGAGGGCTGGGATCAGGTCGTTAAGTCAGTCAGGGATGACGCCAAAAAGATCAAGATCGCCATCACTAACGAGCTGATCTACCCCCCAGCGGCGGATAAAGCGGTCGCGTTTGCCGCCGCGGACCCGCTGGCGAAATTCGTTTAGCTCCCGCTTTCGCCCCGTTCACGGGGCGTTTATATTTTCAGTTTCCGGCAATCCTTATCTTAATTCCTTTGTTCCCTTGTTTTCCCCCGCGCCCGATGATGAATCCGACGCTAACAAGAAGATAACAAAGGAATTCACCATGCAAACCCCATTTCGTCTGCCGCTGCTGACGGCGCTGATTCTGACGACCACCGCAGCCTGGTCCGCCGATGCGCCGGTCAAAGGCGGCACGCTGATTTATCTGGAACAACAGGCGCACACCAACCTCTATCCGCCCGCCGGCGGCTTCTACCCGAACGGCGGCATTCTGAACCAGATCACCGACAAACTGACGTGGCAAAATCCAAAGACGCTGCAGGTCGAACCGTGGGTGGCCGAAAGCTGGACCACCAACGCCGATAAAACCGAATACACCTTCAAAATTCGCCCGGGGATCACTTTCTCCGACGGCACGCCGCTGGACGCCAACGCCGTAGCAAAAAACTTTGATACCTACGGCTTAGGTAACAAGGCGCAGCGCCTGCCGGTGTCAGAAGTGATCAATACTACGATCGCAGCGAAGTGGTCGACCCGCTGACCGTGAAGTTTTACTTCAAAAAACCGTCACCGGGATTCCTGCAGGGCACCGCCACCATCGGGTCGGGCCTGGTCTCGCTCAGCACGCTCAAGCGCAATTTTGAAGAGCTGGGTGACGCCCGGCATATCATTGGCTCAGGCCCGTTTGTGGTGAAGGACGAGAAGCTGGGTCGCGAAGTGACGCTGGAAGCCCGCAAAGATTACCAATGGGGGCCAAAAAATCTGCCGCAGCAGGGTCCGGCCAATCTGGACGGCATCAAGTTTATCGTGACTCAGGAAGACAGCGTGCGCGTCGGCGCCCTGCTGGCCGGTCAGGCCGACTTTATTCGCCAGGTGCAGGCGTATGACGAAAAGCAGGCGACCGATCAGGGCTATAAAATCTACGCCGCCCCAACGCGCGGGGTGAACGACAGCATCAGCTTCCGCCCGGATAACCCGCTGGTCTCCGATATTCGCGTGCGCCAGGCGCTGCTGCACGCCACCAATGCAAAACAGGTGGTTGAGACCCTCTTCTCGGCTAACTATACGCAGGCGAAGTCGGTGATTGCCGATTCCGCCGCTGGCTTTGTCGATCTCAGCGACAAATTGACCTTTGACCCGGCTAAAGCTAACCAGCTGCTGGACGAGGCGGGCTGGAAAGCGGGCAGCGACGGGATCCGCGCCAAAGACGGCCAGCGGCTGGCGCTGACGGTGTATGAATCCCTGCCGCAGCCGCAAAACAAAGAGGTGCTGCAGCTGGTTGCCCAGCAGTGGCGTAAGGTGGGCGTGGCGCTGAGCGTGAAAGCCGGTGACGCAGGCAGCCGCACGCTGGATAACCTTGATCCGCTGAAAACCCCGTTAACCGTCTCCGAAGTGGGCCGCGCCGATCCTGACGTGGTGAAAAGCATGTTCTACCCCGCTAACCGCGACGCGCTGCTGCAAAAAGGCGGCTCCAGCGACAAGGTCAAAAGCTTCCGTGACGACAAGCTGAATGCGCTGCTGGTGGATATCTCCGCCGAAGTCGACCCGCAAAAACGCCTGCAGCTGACCGGCGATGCCCAGCGCTACCTGCTGGATAACGCCTACGTCATTCCGATTTTCGAGGAGCCGCAGGTCTTTGCCGGTGCGCCGTGGCTAAAAGGCGTGAATTTTGAAGCGGTCGGCCGCCCGTCGTTCTACGGCGCGTGGCTTGAGAAACACTGAGGAGCTGACGATGCGCCACGCACTTCTTCAACGCTTTGGGCACGGGCTGCTGGTGCTGTGGGCCGCCTTTACCCTCTCGTTCGTGTTGCTCCAGGTGCTGCCGGGCGACGCGGTGCTGATTAAATTTCAGAACCCCGACCTGGGCTTGAGCCCGGAGCAAATCGAGGAGATGCGCGTGGCCTACGGCGCGGACAGCCCGCTGTGGCAGCAATACGGCCACACGCTGCTGGCGATGCTGCGCGGGGATTTCGGCTACTCGTTACAGGCAGGCGTGCCGGTCAGCGAGCTGATTGCCAGCAATCTGCCGGATACCCTGAGCCTCGCCCTGCCCGCCTTTTTACTCGCGGTCCTGCTGGCGTTTGCGCTGGCCTTTGCGTCGCGCCTGCCGGGTCTGCGCTGGCTAAGTAATACCCTACAGTCTCTACCGGTCCTGTTTATCTCCTTACCGACGTTCTGGCTGGGGATTGCCCTCATCCAGCTCTTTTCTTTCCAGCTGCGGCTGATCCCGGTGATTAACCCGACGCCGCTGCAGGGGCTGATCCTGCCGATCGTGACCGTCGCGATCCCGATCTCCGCCCCGCTGGCGCAAATCCTGATGCGCAGCCTGGACCAGGTGGCGACGCAGCCGTTTGTCGCCGTGGCCCGCGCCAAAGGGCTGAGTGAAACCGCCGTCCTGTGGCGTCACGTCACCGGCAACGCCCTGCTGCCGGTACTCAATATTGCCGGGCTGCTGCTGGGCGAGCTGATTGCCGGAGCGCTGATCACGGAAACCGTTTTTGGCCGCAGCGGGCTCGGGCAGCTGACCCAGCAGGCGGTAAATAACCAGGACATCGCCGTGCTTCAGGCGGTGGTGATGATTTCCGCCCTCGGCTTTGTCCTGATCAATCTGCTGGTGGACCTGCTGATGCCGCTGCTGGATCCCCGCCTGCAAACCGTTACCGGAGGTGCATCATGAGCCTGGTCGATTACGCTGCCGCGGCGCGAAAACGCGTTCCCGGCTGGCAGGGCGTCGCGTGGCAGCCGGGACTGTGGCTGGCGTGGGCGGTGATTATTCTCGCGGTTTTTGCCGCCGTGGCGCCCGGCCTGTTAACCCACTACAGCCCGATTGAGGGCATCGCCGGAGCGCAACGTCTGGCACCGCAGGCGGGCCACTGGCTCGGCACCGATCAGCTTGGCCGCGATGTTTACACCCGTATTGTGTACGGTGCGGCCCACTCCCTGAGCGCGGCGCTCGCTGCCGTCACGATGGGGCTGGTGGTGGGCACCGGTCTCGGGGTGATCGCCGGGGCGTTCGCAGGACGCGTCGAGTCTTTCCTGATGCGTTTTGTCGACGTGCTGTTGTCCATTCCGTCTCTGCTGCTCTCGCTGACGGTCATTATTCTGCTCGGGTTTGGCACCGTTAACGCCGCCATTGCCGTCGGCGTGGCTTCTATTGCCAGCTTCGCCCGCCTCGCGCGCGGTGAAGTGGTGCGCATCCGCCATACGGATTATGTCGAGGCGGCGTTCGGCAGCGGCGGGACGTTCCTGGCGGTGCTGTGGCGACACATCCTGCCCAACGCCTTAACCGCCGTCCTTGCCTTTGCCACGCTGCAGTTTGGTCAGGCCATTCTGGCCCTCTCCACGCTGAGCTTTCTCGGCTACGGCACCCCGCCGCCCGTACCGGAATGGGGCTTATTGATCGCCGAAGGCCGTAACTATCTCTCTACCGCCTGGTGGCTAACCACCTTCCCCGGCGTGGTCGTCATCGCCGTCGTGCTGGCCACCAACCGTATCAGCCAGCAGTTCAGCGGAGGCCTGAAATGACCGTACTCTCGGTAGAAAACCTGACCATCAGCTACCGTACCGCGCGCCAGTGGCGCGAGGTGGTGCATAACGTCAGCTTCGCCCTTCGGCGGGGGGAAATGCTGGCCTTTGTCGGCGAATCCGGTTCCGGCAAAACGACCACGGCGCAGGCGATCATTGGCCTGCTGGCGGATAACGCCCGTCGGGATGCGGGGAAAATCGTGCTCAACGGCGAGGAGATTAGCCGGTGGTCAGCGAAGCGTCTCGATACCCTTCGCGGCGCGCGAATCAGCCTGGTTCCGCAGGATCCGGGTAATTCACTCAATCCGGTAAAGACGATCGGCGCGCAGGTCGGGGAAATTATTCAGCTGCACCAGAAGATGACTCACGCCCAACGCGACGAGCAGGTGCTCGCCCTGCTGAAAAAGGTCGGCCTGAGCCACCCCGAACAGCGCATGAAGCAGTATCCGCATCAGCTCTCCGGCGGGATGAAACAGCGCGTGCTGATTGCCATCGCCATTGCCCTGAGCCCGGACGTCATCATTGCCGATGAGCCCACCAGCGCGCTGGACGTGACGGTGCAAAAACGCATTCTCGACCTGCTGGATATCCTGCGCCGGGAATCGGGTACTGCCGTTCTGTTTGTCACCCACGATCTGGCCCTGGCAGCCCAGCGCGCGGACAGGCTGCTGGTGTTTCGCAACGGTGAGGTTCAGGAGCACGGCGACACCGCCGATATCGTCCGCACGCCGCAGCACGCCTACACCCGTCAGCTGCTGAGCGATCTTCAGGGCCAGCGCCTGACCATCGCCCCGGTAGCCGGTCTCCCGCTCGCGTCACCGGCCATTCGCGCCCGCACCATCAGCAAACGGTTCTCGCTGGGTAAAGGTCATCAGCTGCAGGCGCTGGATCGGGTGACGTTTGACGTCAGGCGCGGCAGCACGCACGCGCTGGTCGGTGAATCCGGCTCCGGGAAAACCACCCTCGCCCGTATTTTGCTGGGTTTTGAACAGGCGGACAGCGGACAGGTCATTATTGATGATATTGATGCCACCGACCTCAGCCGCGAGGCCCGCCGTCAGCTGCGCCAGAAGATCCAGTTTGTTTACCAGAACCCGTTCGCCTCTCTCGACCCGCGTCAGACGCTGTTCGAGATCATCGAAGAGCCCCTGAAGAACTTTTCTCGCCTTGCTAAGGCGGAGCGAAAGGCCCGGGTGGAAACCGTGGCGCAGCGGGTTGCCCTGCCCGTCGAACTCCTGACCCGCACCGCCAGAGAGCTTTCAGGCGGGCAGCGCCAGCGCGTAGCCATCGCCCGGGCGCTGATCCTGGAGCCGACCATTCTGGTGCTGGACGAAGCCACCTCCGCGCTGGACGTCACCGTCCAGGCGCAGATCCTGGCGCTGCTTCAGCAGCTGCAGCAGCAGCTGGGATTAACCTACCTGTTCATCACGCACGATCTCTCTACCGTTCGCCGGATCGCCCACAGCGTCACGGTGCTGCGCAGCGGTCAGGTGGTCGAACACGGTGACGTCGAGACCTTATTCACGTCACCGCAGAACGACTATACCCGCGAGCTGATTGCCGCCATTCCCCATTTTTCACCCGCTACGGAGGAGTTCGCATGACGCGAAAACGCCTGGGATTTTTCACCCGCCTGCTTGACGACGCCACGCCGAAAGAGCGCTATCGTCTGGCAACTGAACAGATCCGCCACGCCGAACGCCACGGTTTTGACAGCGCCTGGATTGCCCAGCACCACTTCCACGAAAGTGAAGGCGGCCTGCCGTCGCCGCTGCTGTTTCTGGCCCACGTGGCGGCGCATACCGAAACCATTCGGCTGGGCACGGCCATCATCACCCTGCCGATGGAAAACCCGCTCCGCGTGGCGGAAGATGCGGCGGTGCTGGATTTACTCGCCGATGGACGTCTCGAAGTCGGTTTTGGTTCGGGCGGCACGCCGACCTCTTTCCTGCCGTTCGGACTGACGTTTGAACAACGCGGCGCGGCCTTTGCCGACCATTTACATGTGATCCAGAGCGCCTGGCGCGGGGATTCGCTTACCCATCCGGATAACCACCTCTACCCGCCAGCGCCACAGCTGGCTGACAGGATCTGGATTGCCACCTTTTCCGTCGACGGCGCCATTTGCGCCGCGCGGGCCGGACACGGTTTGATGCTCTCCCGCACGCAGCCGCGTCCGGCAGACCAGTTGGATCTCACGCTCGACGCGATCCAGAACCCGATTGTGGATGCCTACCTTGAGGCCCTGCCTGCCGGTATCGCACCGCGTATTCTGGCCTCCCGTACGGCATTCGTCGCCGACAGCGATGACTACGCGCTGAAGGTTGCGACGCCGGGTCTCACCAGACAGGCCCAGCAGCATCGCGCTGCCGGACATACGGTTAAAGGTGACGCCGTCACCGATTTTCGTCGCCAGTTCGACGCCCACATCGGTTCGCCCGAGACGGTGCTGCGTTCGCTGCAGGCCGATTCCGTTCTCCGGCGCGCCACGGACATCTCATTCCAGGTCCATTCGGTCGAGCCCACCCATCGCGACACCCTGCGCTCTATCGAACTGATCGCCGAACATATTGCCCCCCACATCCTTTGAGGAGACACCTATGTCATTAAGTCACGACATTCTCGCCGAGCTGGCGGAAATCAAACTCGGTTCCCCTCTGGCAGAGGCGCGCGCCACGCGGGACGCCGCCACGCGCCACGCCCAGGGCAGCTACGAAATCTTATTCACTCAGCAGGATAGCGATTTTGCGCTGGACGAGCGCTTCGCCGTCGCGGCAAAAGTCGCCAGGTGGCACAACGCGGAGGCGCTGGCCGCACACTATGCGGGGTTTGGCCTGGCAGACCCGACCTCAGACCGTCTGACCCCGGCGCTCAATTTCGCGCGCCTGCTGACCTTCTCCCCCGTCGAAGCCACGCCGACATCGTTAAGGGCGCTGACCCAGGCGGGTTGGAGCAAGGAAGGCATCGTGACGCTGGCGCAGCTTATCGCCTTTGTCAGCTTCCAGAGCCGACTGATTGCCGGGCTGCGGCTGCTGAACGACAGGCCCGTCGCCAAAAGCGATGCGCCGGTGGCGGCTGGCGTCTGGCACACGACCGCCACCACGGCCACCGGGAAGGCGGCTCCCGTCGCCTTCACCCAGCAGGAGCTGGGCTGGGAGCCGTGGATCGCCGCCAAACCGCTGGCGGATTTTCGTGATGACGAGGTTGCGATCCTGGCGAAGTTTGGCCACACCGATTCCGACTATTTCCGCCTGCTGGGGCGCAACCTGCCGGTGCTTGAACAGCGCACGCTAACGGATAGGGGGATTTTTTATACGCCGGGGGGGTTGCCGCGCGCCGAGCGCGAGCTGGCGGCAACGGTCGCCAGTAAAATCAACGGCTGCATTTACTGCGCATCTGTCCATGCGCGGAAAGCCAGCCAGCTGTCTAAGGATGACGCGGCGGTAGAGGCCCTGCTGGCCGTGCGTCCGGGACAGTCCCTGAGCGAGGGGCAGTCTGCGCGCTGGCAGGCGGAGATTAATTTTGCGGCAGCGCTGTCGGTTACGCCGCCGGCCGCCACGCCGCTGCACCTTGCCGCGCTGGAAAAAGAGGGGCTGGACACCTTAGCCCAGCTTGATCTGGTGCAGTCCGCCGCGTTCTTCGCCTGGGCCAACCGCCTGATGCTGACCCTGGGCGAGCCCTGGCTTGCCTGACTTCCATCAGGCTAGCGCGCGAGCGTTAGCCTGAGCCTGCCTGGCCCGCAGGTAACCGTAGATCAGTAATGCACTCATAGCCGAGAACGAGAGTAACGCCGCAGGCAGCGTGACGTAGCGCCAGCTAAAGCCGAGGGTAATCATCATCCCACCAAAGTACGCCCCGATCGCGCTGCCGAGATTAAACGCCATCTGCCCTCCGGCCGCCCCCAGCATCTCGCCGCCCTTCGCATTTTGCAGAAGCAGGATTTGCAGCGGCGCAGAGAGCGCAAACAGCCCGGCGCAGCAGATAAAGCCCATCACCAGCGAGGCCGTTTTCAGTTCACCGCAGGCAAAAAGCAGCAGCAGCGAGGCGACAATCACCATGTCGGTAGTCGCCGCAATGCGCAGCGGGCTAAAGCGTCCCGAGAGTTTGCCGCTCAACAGATTGCCCAACACCATGCCAAGGCCCATCAGCATCATGATGATCGTCATCATGCCTTCGGAGAAGCCAGAAACGTTGACCATAAACGGTTTGACGAAGCTGAACCACGCGAATACACCGGCGTTACCAAACATGGTGGCGGCAAAAATCAGCCAGGGCTCCGGTTTCTTCAGGAACTGGAACTGCTCGGTCAGTTTAATTTCTGATTTGTCATGAATGTCCGGCACCCAGATCAGCACCGAGAGGATCACCAGCGCATCGAACAGGGCTATCAGGAAAAAGGTATAACGCCAGCTGAACTGGTGCCCCAGCCAGGTGCCGAGCGGCACACCCACCAGGTTGGCGACGGTCATTCCGGCGATCATCCCGGCCACCGCGACCGTCACTTTTCCCGGCGGCGCAATTTTAGACAGAATAATCGCCCCGACGCCGAAAATCGCACCGTGCGGGAAACCGGAAATCAGGCGCCCCAGCGCCAGCCAGAAATAAGACGTAGAAAACGTAAACAGGGCATTGCCAACAGCGCACATCGCCACCAGAAACAGCAGCGTGGTTTTTAACGAGAACTTGCCGGAGAAAAGCGCCACAATCGGGGCGCCAATCACCACGCCGAAGGCATAAAACGAGATCATATTCCCGGCGGAGGGAATCGAAATACCGGTGTCATGCGCCAGCTCGGTTAACACGCCCATGATGCCAAATTCAGCCATGCCCAGGCCAAATGTGCCAAGCGCCAACGAAAATATTGTCTTTTTCATACCTCAACCACGGGTTAATCACTCGCAGCGGGCATTATTGAATAATCTTGTATGGTGAGCCAGTTCAAATCAGATGGCTGACAGGTTAATCCATTAATTCAGGTGGATTACACTTCATAGTGCGGCCTCGCTTTTTCCGCACCGGACAACCTGAGGATGACAATCATGGGAAGCAAAAAGAAAACCCCTGTCGCTGTTGATGTCGTATCGAATGCACCGCTTAAGACCAAAGAGTATGAAAAAGAGCTCCGCCGCCTGCACGTCGAACTGGTTAAGCTCCAGCAGTGGGTCGTCGCCAAAGGGTTAAAAGTGTGTATTGTTTTTGAAGGACGCGACGGTGCCGGCAAAGGCGGCACCATTAAAGCGATCACCGAGCGCGTCAGCCCGCGCGTCTTTCGCGTTGTTGCGCTCCCTGCCCCAACGGAAAAAGAAAAAAGCCAGCTCTACTTCCAGCGCTATGTGCCCCACCTGCCTTCGGCTGGCGAAATCGTGATCTTCGATCGCAGCTGGTATAACCGTGCGGGCGTTGAGCGAGTGATGGGGTTCTGCACGGAGGAACAGGCGGAGAAATTTTTGGACGGCGCGCCGGTTATGGAAAAAGCGATGGTCGATGCCGGCATTATCCTGCTGAAGTACTGGCTGGAGGTGACGCCGAAAGAGCAGGAGCGCCGCCTGCGCGACCGTATTAACGATGGGCGTAAGATCTGGAAGCTGTCGCCGATGGATATTAAATCCTTTAACCTCTGGGACGAGTACACCCGCGCCCGCGACGCCATGTTTGAAGCCACCGACACCGCCTGGGCGCCGTGGTTTGTGGCGCGTTCAGAGGATAAAAAACGCGTGCGCCTGAATATTATTTCGCATCTGCTTTCGCAGATCCCGTATAAAGAAATTCACGTCGACAAGGTGGATTTACCGAAGCGCAAAATCGGCAAGGTCAAACCCACAAAATATCCGTTCCGGTATGTGGAAGAGCGGTTCTGATTTGAAGAGTAGGCCCGCGCAAGCGCAGCGCCGCCGGGCAAAGCCGACGGCGCAGGTCTTACTTCATCCCTTCCGTACTTTCCTGTTTCGCTTCCAGTCGCTCCGCATCACGGTACCAGCGCGGGTGGTGTTTCTGCGCCCAGCGGCGGCTCACCTTCCCTTCAATCATGCCTTTAATCGATCCTTTCACCCAGAACGCCATATACATATGGATCAGGATGGCGTGAATCAGAATGATGGCCGACGTCGCGTGGATCAGCAGCGCGTAGCGAATCACCTGTATCGGGAAGTAGTGTGCAAAATACGGACGCCAGATCATCACCCCGGTCACCAGCAGCACAAAAATCATGCTCATGATGGTCCAGAACATCATCTTCTGCCCGGCGTTGTATTTCCCCACCTTCGCGACTTTGTGCTCGTTACCCTTCAGGACTTCAACGATCCCTTTCACCCACGGGATATCCTGCTTGTCCGGAATATTGTGATGGACGAAGCGCACGAACATAAACATCAGCACCACAAAAATCAGCACGCCGAAGAACGGGTGCAGAATGCGCCCCATCTGCGGCGTACCGAAGGTTTCGGTCAGCCACTGCAGCGTTGGGAAGAAGAACGAAATTCCCGATACCGCCACCAGGAAGAAGCAGATCACCACCGTCCAGTGACAGGCGCGATCGACAAATTTGGTGCGCACTATCATTTTCGACTTACTCATGATGCTCCTCCTCGTCGTCATCCACCTCTTTGTTTGGCCCGATACCGATGTAGTGATAAATCAGCCCGGCAAAGGTGGCGATAAAGCCCGCCGCGGAGAGCGGCTTGAGCGCCCCTTTCCACAGGTTGATGGAGGTATCGATCGCCGGATCCTTCGGCAGGTTGTGGTACAGATCCGGCTGGTCGCTATGATGCAGCACATACATGACGTGCGTACCGCCCACGCCCTGCGGGTTGTAAACGCCCGCTTTGTCGTAGCCCCGCGCTTTGAGCTTATCGACGCGTTCCTGCGCCACGTCCAGCATCTCTTTTTTGGTGCCGAAGTGAATGGCGCCGGTTGGACAGGTCTTCACGCAGGCAGGCTCCTGCCCGACGCTGACGCGGTCCACGCACAGGGTGCATTTGTATACCCGGTTATCCTCTTTATTGAGGCGCGGGATATTAAACGGACAGCCCGCGATGCAGTACCCGCAGCCGATGCAGTTGTCCTGCTGGAAATCGACGATCCCGTTGGCATACTGAATAATTGCCCCGGCAGACGGGCACGCCTTCAGGCAGCCCGGATCTTCACAGTGCATGCAGCCGTCTTTGCGGATCAGCCACTCCAGCTTGCCGTTCTGGTCGGTTTCGCTAAAGCGCATCACCGTCCAGGATTTGGCACTCAGATCCGCCGGATTGTCGTAGACCCCAACGCAGTGCCCCACCTCGTCGCGAATATCGTTCCACTCCGAACAGGCCACCTGACAGGCCTTACAGCCCACGCAGGAGGAGACGTCGATAAGCTTGGCGACCTCTGCCTTGTAGTCCCGCGCGCGGGGCGCGGGCGTTATGGGGTTGGTCGCGGAGCGTTTAATAATGTCTTGTGTTTCCATCGCCATTTAATCGCTCCTTACGCTTTCTCGATGTTGACCAGAAACGCTTTATACTCCGGCGTTTGCGAGTTGGAATCGCCGACGTTTGGCGTCAGGGTATTGGCGATGTAGCCTTTCTGCGCCACCCCTTCAAAGCCCCAGTGCAACGGGATACCGACGGTTTCCACCTGCTGGCCGTGCACGTTCAGCGACTGCAGGCGGCGGGTGACCACCGCCACCGCGCGGATAAAGCCGCGCTTGCTGCTCACCTTCACGCGGTCGCCGTTGGCGATGCCCTTCGCTTTCGCCAGCGTTTCGCTTATCTCCACAAACTGTTCCGGCTGCGCGATGGCGTTAAGCCGCGCGTGCTTGGTCCAGGTATGGAAATGCTCGGTCAGGCGGTAGGTCGTCCCTACGTACGGGAACTTGTCCTTTTTGCCCAGGCGCAGCACGTCGTCTTCGTAGATCCGCACCACCGGGCTGGAGACCACGTTCGGGTGCAGCGGGTTGGTGCCGAGCGGCGTTTCCATCGGCTCGTAGTGTTCCGGGAACGGCCCTTCCGCCAGCTTGTTGAGGGCAAACAGGCGCCCCAGCCCTTCCGGCTGCATGATAAACGGCCCGGTGTTGCTGCCCGGCGCGGCGGTGCTGTAGTCCGGGATGTCGTTCCCCGTCCACTTCGTCCCGTTCCACTGGATCAGCATGCGCTTCGGATCCCACGGCTTGCCGTTCACGTCGGCGGACGCACGGTTGTACAGCACGCGACGGTTCAGCGGCCATGCCCAAGCCCAGCCCAGCGTGTTACCCAGGCCTGACGGGTCAGCGTTGTCGCGGTTGGCCATCTGGTTACCCTGCTCCGTCCAGCTGCCGGTGTAGATCCAGCAGGATGATGCCGTGGTACCGTCGTCACGCAGCAGCGCGAAGCTGTTCAGCAGCTGGCCTTTCTTCGCCACCAGATTGCCGTTCGCGTCATACAGATCCGCCAGCGCCACGCCGTTGTTCTCTTTCGCGACCTCTTCGGATTCAGGACGATCCGGCTGCTTGTAGTGCCAGCTCATCTTCAGCAGCGGCTCAGCGCCTTTGCCGCCTTCGGTGCGGTACATTTCGCGCAGGCGGTGGTAAATCCCGGCCAGGATCTCGCCGTCGTTACGCGCTTCGCCCGGGGCGTCCTGGCCTTTCCAGTGCCACTGCAGCCAGCGGCCGGAGTTGGCAATAGAGCCGTCCTCTTCCGCAAAGCAGGTGGACGGCAGGCGGAACACTTCGGTCTGAATCGAGGCCGGATCGACATCGTTCGACTCCCCGTGGTTCTGCCAGAAGGTGGAGGTCTCGGTCACCAGCGGATCGATAACGACCATGAACTTCAGCTTGCTCAGGCTGCGAACGACTTTGTTTTTGTCCGGGAAGGAGGCCACCGGGTTGAAGCCCTGGCAGATATACCCCGTGACGTCGCCCTTATCCATCATGTTGAAATACTTGATGACGTCATAAGCCTGATCCCACTTCGGCAGCCACTCAAAGCCCCAGTCGTTCTCTTTCTGCGCCGCATCTCCGTAGAAGGATTTCATCAGGCTGACGTAGAACTTCGGATAGTTGCTCCAGTAGTTCACCTGATCCGGCAGCGTCGCTTTTGGCGTATTGGCCTCAAGATATGCTTGCAGATCGGCCTGCTTTTCAGACGGCAGCGTCAGGTAGCCCGGCAGGCTGGTGGAGAGCAGACCGAGATCGGTCAGGCCCTGAATGTTTGAGTGGCCGCGCAGCGCGTTCACGCCGCCGCCTGCCATGCCCATGTTGCCGAGCAGCAGCTGGATCATCGCCATGGTGCGGATGTTCTGCGCGCCCACGGTGTGCTGCGTCCAGCCCAGCGCGTACAGGAACGTGGTGGTTCTGTCGGCGGCGCTGGTGGAAGCCAGCACTTCACACACCTTCAGGAAGTCCGCTTTCGGCGTGCCGCAGATGTTCTCCACGACGTCCGGCGTATAGCGGGAGACGTGCTGCTTCAGCAGGTTCCACACGCAGCGCGGATGCGTGAGCGTTTCATCGCGCATCGCATAGCCGTTTTCATCGAACTGATAGTTCCAGGACGTTTTATCGTATTGACGTTTTTCGGCGTCATAGCCGCTAAACAGCCCGTCTTCGAAGGCAAAATCATCCCGCACCAGCAGGTTCGCGTTGGTGTAGTGCTTAACGTATTCCGCGTTGATTTTGTTGTTTTCGATCAGGTACAGCAGCACGCCGGACAGGAACGTAATGTCCGTACCGGAGCGGATCGGCGCATAGATATCGGCCACCGATGCCGTACGCGTAAAGCGCGGATCGACGACGATAAGCGTCGCATCGTTGTTGTTTTTCGCTTCCATCGCCCAGCGGAACCCCACCGGATGGGCTTCAGCGGCGTTACCGCCCATCACCACCACGACGTTCGCGTTTTTGATATCAACCCAGTGGTTGGTCATCGCACCGCGACCAAATGTTGGAGCAAGACTTGCTACCGTTGGTCCGTGTCAGACGCGCGCCTGGTTGTCTACCGCCAGCATGCCGAGCGAGCGCACAAATTTTTGCGTCAGCATGCCGGTTTCATTACTGGCCGCCGAGGCGCATAGCATGCCGGTGGAAAGCCAGCGGTTGACCGTCACGCCCTGCGCGTTCTTTTCAATAAAGTTGGCGTCGCGGTCGGCTTTCATCAATTTCGCAATACGGGAGAAGGCCTCATCCCAGGAGATACGCTGCCATTTGTCGGAGCCAGGCGCGCGGTATTCGGGGTAGCGCAGGCGGTTTTCGCTGTGGACGTAGTCCAGCAGCCCCGCCCCTTTCGGGCATAACGCCCCGCGGCTCACCGGATGATCCGGATCCCCTTCAATGTGATAAATCGCTTCTCTGGCGTTCTTCGCGCCATCGCCCAGGCTATACATTAAAAGCCCACAACCCACGGAGCAGTATGTGCAGGTGTTACGGATCTCTTTGGCGCGCAGCAGTTTATAGTTGCGTGCCTGAGCCAGCGCCATTTTGGGAGCAAATCCCAGCATTGCGGCTGTTGTTCCGGCCATACCGCCCGCGCAGATTTTAAAAAATTGTCTGCGGCTGACGTCCATTGCTGTCCTCGTTATCTGAAAAGACTTCGCGCCGCAAACTAACAGCAAAGCCCCTGATTTTTTTGCGTCAAATCAAGGTCATCAGCCTTCCCCCCCTTAATAGTCACCTCCGCAACGTTTCATTACCCCTTTTTGATTAACGGCTTAAGAGAATAATTCACGACAGCGACAGGCGTAATGCGATACATTTTTCCTTTAATTTTTATTGTGATGGCGAGTAATGGACAGAAAGAGAGCAACGCTTATTGGGCTGGCGGCAATACTGTTATGGAGCACCATGGTCGGCCTTATTCGCAGCGTGAGTGAGGGATTGGGCCCTGTTGGCGGTGCAGCGATGATTTACACCCTCAGCGGATTGCTGTGTCTGGTGACGGTAGGATTTCCTGATATCCGACGGTTTTCTCCCCGCTATCTTATTGCCGGCAGCGTTTTATTTGTCAGCTACGAAATATGTCTGGCGCTGTCGCTGGGCTATGCCGCAACGCGATCGCAGGCGATTGAAGTGGGCATGGTCAATTACCTTTGGCCGAGCCTGACGATCGTATTTGCGATTTTGTTCAACGGGCAAAAGTCTACCCTGTGGGTGATCCCCGGCTTGCTCATTTCGCTGCTGGGCGTGTGCTGGGTATTGGGCGGCGAAGAAGGATTACACCTTGAGGAAATAACCCGGAATGTCGTTTCCAGCCCTCTGAGCTATGCGCTGGCGTTTGCCGGGGCCTTTATCTGGGCCGCCTATTGCACCGTCACCAGCAAATTTGCGAAAGGGCAAAACGGCATCACCCTGTTTGTTTTGCTGACCGCGCTGAGTCTGTGGGTGAAATATGCCCTGAGCGATCAGCCCGACATGGTGTTCACGCTTCCGGTAGTCGTGAAGCTGGTTATGTGCGGTATCGCGCTTGGGTTTGGTTACGCCGCCTGGAATATTGGCATCCTGCACGGTAACGTCACGGTTCTGGCTGCCGTATCCTATTTTACCCCCGTGCTTTCTGCCGCGCTTGCCGCCGCGGTGCTAAGCTCCCCCCTGTCATTCTCGTTCTGGCAAGGCGCGCTGATGGTCTGCGCCGGGTCGTTGCTCTGCTGGTACGCCACACGAAAATAACGCTGCTCGACTGGCCGGGGGAATTTCAACCCGGCAACATAATTAACATAAATTTAAAATGTGATCAGGCATCAGAATATTTATCATGATAATAGAGCGTCTGTTTAAGTTCGGTTTATATTGAACGCCTTCTGTAAAGCCATCTGAAGCGAGTTGACACAAACTGACAACCCAGTGAAATTAGTGAGTGATGAATATTAACGCCATGGATAGCATGGCGTGCAATAATTCAGCTCTGACAGTTTTATGATAATATGCGGAATAGACGCTGAAAAATTAAAACAACCCATTGTTTTTAAAGAAAAGTAGCAATACCACCCTCATTAAACCCTCGGAAATTGCGAAATTTAACGCGATAAACAAAAACCATCAGAAATTATAGTAAAAGCAATAATCCCACTGACTAAATAGCTATTAATCGTATAAATTCCAACCACATTGTTTGAATGATCGCCTTCTCAGACGATCGAGATCACACTAATTGAAATTATCTCTAATATTTTGAAACTTATTATTGAAATAAGACTACGAGATTTTTAAGAATAGCATGCCATTGACGAACAGCCTCGTTTAGAAATCGTTCAAAGTGGTTCAGGAAATACCGAAAAAAATTATAAGGAACATTTAAGATGAAACTTAAATTAGTTGCAGTGGCAGTCACTTCCATGCTGGCAGCAGGCGTTGTTAACGCTGCCGAAATTTACAACAAAGACGGTAACAAGCTGGATCTGTACGGTAAAGTGACAGGTCTGCACTATTTCTCTGATGATGCTGGCGCAGATGGCGATAAAACCTACATGCGTATCGGCTTCAAGGGTGAAACCCAGGTTAACGATCAGCTGTCCGGTTACGGCCAGTGGGAATACCAGATTCAGGGCAACAAAGACGAAGGCGACAACCAGTCCTGGACTCGTGTGGCGTTTGCAGGTCTGAAGTTCGCGGAAGCAGGTTCATTCGATTACGGTCGTAACTACGGCGTGATTTACGACGTGACCTCCTGGACTGACGTTCTGCCAGAATTCGGCGGTGACACCTATGGTGCCGACAACTTCATGCAGTCTCGTGCTAACGGCGTGGCAACCTACCGTAACCAGGACTTCTTCGGTCTGGTTGACGGCCTGAACTTTGCTCTGCAGTATCAGGGTAAAAACGGCAGCGTAAGTGGTGAAAACACCAGCGGCCGCAGCCTGCTGAACCAGAACGGTGACGGCTATGGCGCATCCCTGACTTACGATCTGGGCGAAGGCTTCAGCGTAGGTGGTGCAATGTCCTCCTCCCGTCGTACCGCTGACCAGAATGCGGCTGGCGTATACGGTGAAGGCGACCGCGCAGAAGTATACAGCGGTGGTGTGAAATACGACGCGAACAACATTTACCTCGCGGCGCAATACTCTCAGACCTACAATGCAACCCGTTTCGGTACCTCTAACAACAAGCGTACCGACATTTACGGCTTTGCAAATAAGGCGCAAAACTTCGAAGTTGTGGCCCAGTATCAGTTCGACTTTGGCCTACGTCCGTCTATCGCTTACCTGCAGTCTAAAGGCAAAGACATCGAAAACTTCGGCGACCAGGATCTGGTTAAATACATCGATGTTGGCACGACCTATTATTTTAACAAAAACATGTCCACCTACGTGGATTACAAAATCAACCTGCTCGATGACAACACGTTCACTCGCCAGGCAGGCATCGGTACCGACAACATCGTAGCGCTGGGTCTGACCTACCAGTTCTAAATCTTGTCTCTCCAAAAGCCAGCTGAACAGCTGGCTTTTTTATCGCCCTCTTTTACCCGCCAGACGACTCCCCGCCCGCTGCCCGTCGCAGCCAGTTTTGCAGCAGCTTGCCGTCCTCGGTCATCTCTGAATCTGAGCGCACGCAGAGGTAATAGTCGCGTCCGTCATCAATCGGTAGGTCAAAGATCTTCACCAGCTCGCCGCTCTCAAGATACGGCGCAATCAGCGGCTCCCGCATCAGCGCACACCCCAGACCCGCCTGTACGCCCGCCAGCGTCAGCAGACCGTCCTCAAACATTGGACCGCTACGGCGAACGGGACGCTTCACCCCCTGCTGTACAAACCACTGCGCCCACGTCGTGCGCTCCTCATCGTGCAGCAGCGGCATCTGCAGCAGTTGCTCAGGCGTGTCGATATGGCCGTGAATGCGCAAAAATGCGCGGCTGCACACCGGCACCATCTGTCCGGAAATCAGCTTTTCACTCTGATAGCCCGCCCACTGGCCGTTGCCAAAACGAATCGACATATCCGATGCGTCGCTCAGATAGTTACGATGGTTGGCATACACCACGTTGATCTCGGTTTGGGGATTGGCGCGCATAAACGCAGGCAAGCGCGGGATAAACCACCCCATACCAAAAAGCGGGATCAGGCTGATGGTGACCTGACGCGTTTGCGCCTGCTCCGCCAGGTGCTCCGTCGCCTGGCGCAGCACGTTAAACGCCGCACGGATCGAGCGGTAGTATTCACGCCCGTGCTGGCTCAGCACCAGCCTGCGCCCCTGACGCTCCGTCAGCGGCATTTGCAGGTACCCTTCGAGTACCCTGAGCTGATGGCTGACGGCCGACGGAGAAATGTCCAGTTCCTGCGCGGCCAGCGTGACGCTGCCCAGCCGGGCGATGGCCTCAAAGGCACGCACAGCCCGAAGCGGCGGATCGTTTGCAAGGCGGCTCTCTGCATACGCAGGCAGGCCAACCAATTGTTCTGTTTTATTCATATGTTGATTTCTTTAGGCTTTTCACACAAAAACAGGTCTTCATTATATTTATATAAATCATAAAGATAGAACAATATCTATTTATCATAAGAAATAATAGATGCGTATTTTACAATTTTATTCATTTATTGGATGGTAGCCGCAGAACGAGCACTTTGCGGGTACAGACGTTGGATACACTCATACAACAACTGATCAACGGTGTGATGCTGGGAAGCATCTACGCGCTGATCGCGCTGGGCTATACCATGGTGTATGGCATTTTGCGCATTATTAACTTTGCTCACGGCGATATTCTGATGGTCGGCGCGCTCACCACGCTCTCCGCCATTAACGCCCTGAATACCACCTTCCCGCATATGCCGCAGCTGTTGCAGCTCGGCGTTGCCCTGATGATTGCCATGGCCGTCTGCGCCCTGCTGGCGATGGCCGTGGAACGCTTTGCCTACCGTCGACTGCGCAACGCCCCGCGCCTCGCGCCGCTGATCTCGGGTATCGGCGTTTCGGTCCTGCTGCAAACCGTGGCGATGATTATCTGGACGCGCAACCCGCTGATGTTCCCGCAGATCCTGCCGATGGACCCTATCGCCGTCACGTCAGGCAGCGAAGCGCATCCTCCTGCCATCGTCACCGTCACCGGTATCGTCACCGTTGTCCTTGCGCTGGCGGTGATGACCGGGCTGTGGCTGCTGGTGGAATACACCCGTCTGGGGCGCGGCATGCGCGCCGTAGCGGAAAACCCACGCGTGGCCACGCTGATGGGGGTTAACCCAAACGCCATTATTACCCTGACGTTTGCCATTGGCGGCGTATTTGCCGCGCTGGCAGGCGTGATGATGGCCAGCAATTACGGTAACGCCAGCTTCTCGATGGGCTTTTTGCCCGGGATAAAAGCCTTTACCGCCGCCGTGCTGGGGGGCATTGGTAACATTCGTGGCGCCATGATTGGCGGCATCCTGCTCGGCATTATCGAAGCGCTGGGCGCAGGCTACCTGGGTGAACTGACCCACGGCGTATTTGGCAGCAACTATCAGGATGTCTTTGCCTTTATGGTGCTGATCCTGGTGCTGGTCTTCCGTCCGGCTGGCCTGCTGGGCGAGCGCGTGGCGAACAGGGCGTAAGGAATTCCATGACAACACTTCAACTCCAGACCCCGGCGACGACGCGCAAATTCTGGTCAGGCATGAGCCTGTTCTGCCTCGCGCTGCTGATTGCGCCCGTGGTGGCCACGCAGCTTGGCGGCAACTACTGGGTGCGCGTTATCGACTTCGCCCTGCTCTACATCATGCTGGCGCTCGGGCTTAATATTGTGGTCGGCTATACCGGCCTGCTGGACATGGGCTTTATCGCCTTTTACGCGGTCGGCGCCTACCTCGCGGCACTGATGGCCTCCCCGCACCTGCTGGAGGTGTTTCCGATCCTCAGCGTCTGGTTCCCGGACGGGCTGCACACCTCGTATCTGCTCATTATTCCGCTGGCCGCCCTCGTCGCGGCCGTCTGCGGGATGTTACTCGGTGCTCCTACGCTCAAGCTGCGCGGGGACTACCTGGCGATAGTGACCCTCGGCTTTGGCGAAATTATCCGCATCCTGATGCGTAACCTCGACCGTCCGGTGAACATCACCAACGGCGCAAAGGGCATAACCGGAGTGGATACGCTGAACCTGTTCGGCCTGAAGTTTAGCGGCGTATACCACTGGTTTGGTTTCAAAGTACCCGCGCTGTGGCTGTGGTACTACCTGCTGATGCTGGTGATTATCGCGATCGTCTTCGTCTGCCTGCGCCTGCAGCATTCCCGTATCGGCCGCGCCTGGCACGCCATCCGCGAGGATGAAGATGTGGCCCGTGCGATGGGCATCAACGTGCGTAACTATAAGCTGCTCGCCTTTGCGATGGGCGCCTCCTTTGGCGGCGTGGCGGGTGCGCTTTTCGGCGCGTTTCAGGGCTTTGTCTCCCCGGAATCCTTCACGTTACAGGAATCGATTGCCGTACTGGCGATGGTGGTGCTGGGCGGTATGGGGCACATTCCGGGCGTGATCCTCGGCGCGGTACTGCTTACCGCCCTGCCGGAACTGCTGCGCAGCCAGGCAGCGCCGGTGCAGCAGGCGCTGTTCGGTACGGTGCTGATTGATCCTGAAGTGTTGCGACAGCTGTTTTACGGTCTGGCACTGGTGCTGGTGATGCTGGTGCGCCCGTCCGGCATCTGGCCGGTACGCCACAAGGAGGTGAAGGCATGAGTCTGTTAACCGTACGCAACATGACAAAACGCTTCGGCGGGCTGACTGCCGTGGATGACGTTTCGATTACCGTGAACAGAGGCGAGATCTACGGGCTGATCGGCCCCAACGGCGCGGGAAAAACCACCTGCTTTAACCTGATCACCGGGCTTTATCCGGCGGACAGCGGCGAGTTTTCGATTGCCGATAAGCCCTACTTCCCGAAGCAGATAGAGAAAGTGACCGCCGCCGGGATTGCCCGCACCTTCCAGAACGTGCGCCTCTTCAACGAGATGTCGGTGCTGGAAAACGTGATGGTGGGCCGCCACGTGCGCACCCGTAACGGCCTGTGGGCCGCGCTGAGCCGCCATAAACGCGCTCGCGAAGAAGAGAAGCAGACCCGCGAGCTGGCCTGGCACTGGCTGGACTATACCGGCATTGCGCAGTTCGCCCACTATCGCGCCTGCGACCTGGCCTATGGCCATCAGCGTCGGCTTGAAATCGCCCGCGCGCTGGCAACGGATCCGCTGCTGCTGGCGCTGGATGAACCCGCCGCCGGGATGAACGCGGCGGAAAAAGTGGCGCTCGGCGAGCTGCTCATCCGCATCCGCGATGACGGCAAAACCCTGCTGATGATTGAGCATGACGTCAAGCTGGTGATGGGCATCTGCGATCGCCTGACGGTGCTCGATTACGGCAAAACGCTCGCCAGCGGTACTCCGGAAAGCGTGCGGCGCGACCCGGCAGTGGTCGCCGCCTGGCTTGGAGGTAACGCTCATGTCTGAATTACTTAAGGTGGAACGTCTGGACGTGCATTACGGCGGCATTCAGGCCGTACGCGATGTCTCCTTTACCCTGCGCGAGGGCGAACAGGCTACGCTGATCGGCGCGAACGGCGCGGGGAAAAGCTCCACCGTGCGCGCCATTACCGGGCTGGAAAGCTTTAGCGGCAGCATTGACTTCAGCGGTAAAGCGGTGCGTAAACAGAGCCCGGAGACCCTGCTTCGCGACGGGCTGGTGATGGTCCCGGAGGGCCGCGGGATCTTCTCCCGCATGACGGTACTGGAAAACCTGCAGATGGGCGCCTGGCTCAGGCGTGACACTGTCACCGTCAGGCGCGAAATGAACGAAATTTTCGAGCGTTTCCCGCGTCTGGGCGAACGCCAGCATCAGCTTGCCGGGCTGCTGTCCGGCGGCGAGCAACAGCTGCTGGCCCTTAACCGCGCCCTGCTCAGCCGCCCGCGCCTGCTGATCCTCGACGAGCCGTCAATGGGCCTTGCCCCGAAGATGGTCGAGAACATTTTTGCAGTGATCGCCGGGCTGCGCGAGCGCGGCGTCGCCCTGCTGCTTATCGAACAAAACGCCCGGCTCGCGCTGGAGGTGACCGACAGCGCGTGGGTGATGGACAGCGGCAGCATTGTTCATCATGGCGAATCGACAGCGCTGCTCAACGACGACCAGATTGCACAGATTTATTTGGGCGAAATGCCCGTTTAACCACACCAGCCAACATCAGGGAAATACAATGAAAACAGTAAAAATCAGCGCGCTCAGCGCCGCTATTCTGCTCGGCAGCTTTGCCTCAACGTCCGCGTGGGCCGCTGACGGTGAAACCGTGGTCATCGGTCTGGCAGGCCCGCTGACCGGCCCGTCTGCCCGTATCGGGAAAGATCTGGAGAACGGCGCGCAGCTGGCTATCGATGACATCAACAAGCAGCACCCGACCATCGGCGGCAAAGCGGTGACCTTCAAACTGCAGTCCGAAGACGATCAGTCCGACCCGCGCACTGCCCTAGCCGTCGCGCAGCGTCTGGTGGATAGCGGCGTGGCGGGCGTGGTCGGCCACTGGAACACCGGCACCAGCATTCCAGCAGCCCGCATTTATCACGATGCGGGTATTGCCCAGGTGGCGCCGGTCGCAACCGGTCATGCCTATACCCAGCAGGGTTTTGACACCAGCTTCCGCGTGATGGGCCACGACGATGACGGCGGTCAGCTCGCCGGTCAGTACGCGGTTAACACCCTGAAAGCCAAACGCATTGCGGTGATCGACGACCGTACCGCCTTCGGTCAGGGTCTGGCAGACCAGTTTATAAAATCGCTGGAAGCCCAGGGCGTGAAAATTGTCGATCGTCAGTACGTGGATGACAAAACGGTCGATTTCAGCGCCGTACTGACCGCCATCCGCAGTAAAAACGCCGATCTGATCTTCTTCGGCGGCGTCGACAGCCAGGCCGCACCGCTGGCGCGCCGCATCAAACAGCTGGGCATGAACGCCACGCTGATGGGCGCAGGCGGATTCGTCAGCCAGACGTTCCTCAAGCTGGCGCAGAAAGAAGGCGAAGGCGTTGTGGCGCTGGAGCCGGGTCTGCCCGTTGACCAGATGCCGGGTGGTAAAGCGTTCGAGCAGGCGTACCAGTCCCGCTACCACACCCATATCGAACTGCACGCCCCGTTCGCCTATGACGCCACCCGCGTGCTGGTGGCGGCGATGGAAAAAGCAGACTCCGTTGAGCCGTCCGACTATCTGCCCGCCCTGCGCGCCATCAGCTATTCCGGGGTTACCGGACAGATCGCGTTTGATAAAGAGGGCAACCTGAAATCGCCGTCGTTCACGGTCTATAAGGTTGTCGACGGCAAATGGCAGCCGCAGACCGTGCTGGGCGGCGCAAAAGCGAAGTAACGCAGCGAGGCAATGTGATGAGTGATAATAACGAGCTGGGCATTCTCGCCCGCCGCAAAATTGAAGCCGAAATTATTAAGCCAATTTATGAAATCCTGGTGCGCGAGATAGGGAAAGACCGCGCCCAGGCGGTGATTGGTGAGGCCATTGAGCAAGCCGCGATTGACGCTGGCAAAGGGTTTGCCAGCAAAGAACCCAACGGCGCAAACATCAAGAGCTTTATCGCCCTGCAGTATCTGTGGGAGAAAGATAACGCCCTGGAGGTGAAGGTGATTGACGCCGACGACCAGCAGTACAACTACAACGTGACCCGCTGTCGCTACGCGGAGATGTACCACGAGATGGGGCTGGGCGAAATTGGTCACCTGCTCTCCTGCGCGCGCGATGAAAAATTCATCGTGGGCTATGCACCCGACGTAGAGCTAACCCGCACCACCACCATTATGCAGGGCGGCGCGTGCTGTGATTTCCGCTACCGCAGCGGTAAGGACAAGCCATGATCCGCGTCAACGCCGAACGGCTGTGGTCAACGCTTGAGATGATGGCGCAGATCGGCGGCACGCCCGCCGGTGGCGTCACCCGTCTGGCACTGAGCGAGGAAGATCGCGTTGCGCGTCATCTGCTGCGCGACTGGGCGCTGGACGCCGGTTTTACCTGTGACGTCGACAGCATGGGCAATATGTTTATCCGTCGTGCGGGGAAAAATCCGCAGCTTGCCCCGGTCATGACCGGTTCGCACGTGGATACGCAGCCGCTGGGGGGGAACTACGACGGGGTTTACGGCGTGCTGGCCGGGCTGGAGCTGCTGCGAACCCTCAACGACCATCACATTGAGACAGAACGTGACGTTGTGCTGGTCAACTGGACCAACGAAGAAGGCGCGCGCTTCGCGCCAGCCATGCTCTCTTCAGGGGTCTGGACGGGGCAATTTAGCGAAGCGTACGCCCATGCCCGCGCGGATAGCAACGGTATCACCGTGGGTGAAGCCCTGGAAAGCATCGGCTACCGGGGTGAAGCCCCTGCCCGCGCGTTTCCGGTTCACGCCTGCTACGAGCTGCACATCGAGCAGGGCCCGATTCTGGAGGACGAAGGTCTGGATATCGGGCTCGTCCGCGCGGCAATGGGCCAGCGCTGGTTCACCCTGACGCTGGACGGATTTGCCGCCCATGCAGGAACGACGCCGATGCACAGCCGCCGCGACGCGCTGACCGCCTTCGCGGAGCTGGCGCTGAAGGTGGAGGAGATTGGCTATCGGCATGCGCCGGACGGACGGGCGACGATCGGTATGGCGCAGGTTACGCCAAACTCGCGCAACGTCGTGCCGTCTCGGGTGGTCTGCAGCGTGGAGTTTCGCCATCCGGCGCAGACGGCGCTGGAAGCCATGGAGGCAGCGCTGCATAAGGTGGCTGAAAGCCTGAGCCTGCGCGGGGTGGCGGCTGTCGTTGAGCGCATCTTTGACTACGCGCCCATCGCGTTTGATGCCGAATGTCTGGCCCGCACGGAGAAGGCCGTGGCGGAACTGGGCTACTCGGCGAAACCGATGGTCTCCGGCGCGGGACACGACGCCTGCTATGTGAGCAAAATTGCCCCTGCCAGCATGATTTTTATCCCCTGCGTGAAGGGCATCAGCCATAACGAAGCGGAAAGGATCCTGCCGAAGTGGTCAGAGAAAGGGGCAAACGTGCTGTTGCACAGCGTGTTGGCCGCGGCCCAGGAACAATAAACCGGGTGGCGCGGCTCGGACAACCGCGCCCGTAGGCCCGGTAAGCGCAGCGCCACCGGGCGTGTTTTACCCCTTCGGCACTTTCGCCAGGCTGAGCCAGATCCCCACTGCCAGCAACAGCAGCATTCCGCCCGCACTCCCCAGCGCCACGCTGTGAGAGGTGATAAAGGCGCTTTTCGCCGCCTCAATCACCGGCTCCGCGAGGGACGGCGTCAGATCCTGCGCCACCTTCATTGCTTCACCAATCGATGACGAGGCTTTATCGGCGAGCGAGGCATGCAGCCCCTGCGGCAGCGCAATCGACGCCGAGAAGCTGCGGGTCAACAGCAGGCCAAAAATGGCGATCCCCAGCCCGGCCCCCAGCTCATAGGACATGGTTTCAATGGCTCCGGCGGCAGCCGCCTTCTCTTTCGGCGCGGCCGCCATAATGGCCGAGGTCGAGGCCAGCAGCGCGCTGGCGGCACTGAAGCCGAGCAGCACCATCAGCCCCCACGCCTGCCACTGCTGCGTGCTGAAGTCGAGCGTCGACAGGCCGATAAAGCTGACCGCGCTCAGCCCCATGCCACCCGCAGCGACAATGCGTAGCCCCAGACGGCCCACCAGCACACCGGCAATCGGTCCGCTGAACCCGCTGGCCACCATTACCGGGAGCATAAACATGCCCGCCTCGAACGGCGTAAAGCCATGGACAAACTGCAGTTCCTGCGCCATCAGCAATTCAAAGCCCACCAGGGCGATCATCGCCGTCATCGCCATTACCACGCCGCTTAAAATGATGCGGTGACAGAACAGGCGCATGTCGATCATCGGCACGCGGGCGCGCAGCTGGATGCGCACAAAAATAAACAGCATCACGGCACCCGTCAGCAGGGTACACGCCACCAGCCACGGCGCCAGAGCGCCCTTAAGCGCGGTTTTGGCGCTGTAGACCAGCAGCAAAATCGCCACAATCAGCATGATGGCATGGCTGATATTCAGCGGCTGCTCTGGTCGGCCCTGCTGACGGGGGACAAAACGCGCGGCCAGCGACACCACCACCAGCACAATCGGTACGTTGATCAAAAACACCGATCCCCAGTAAAAATGCTCCAGCAGCATACCGCCAATCAGCGGGCCAAACGCTGCCCCGCCGGAACCGACCGCCGCCCAGACGCCGAGCGCGATGTTGCGATCTTTCGCGTCGGTAAAGAGCGTGCGGATCCCCGCCAGAGTGGCAGGAATGATCATGGCCGCACCGATCGCCAGCGAGGCGCGCGCCGCGATCAGCCACCCTGCTGAGGGGGCAAACGCTGCCGCCAGCGATGACAGGCCAAACAGCGTGCTGCCGATCATCAACAACCGTTTAAAACCGATGCGGTCACCCAGGGCGCCCATCGGCAGCACCATTCCCGCCATCACCAGCGAGTAAATATCGATAATCCACAATAATTCATTGCCGCTGGCGCCCAGCGTCATGCTCAATGTCGGCGCCGCTACGTGCAGCACCGTCGCGTCAATCGCCACCGGGATATACACCAGCACGATAATCACTAACGCTAACCACTGACGAAACATAAATTTCCTTTTCATCTCAAACCTGGACACATGTCCAGATTGCGATCCTACGTAAAGTTGAACGCGTGTCCAGCTTTTTGTTACACTCGTTTCATTCCTATTGAGAGTAGTGAAAAAATGCAATATTTGAGCAAGGAAGAGAGACGGGAAGCGATCCTGCAGGCCGCAATGCGCGTGGCGCTGGCCGAGGGGCTGGCAGCCATGACGGTACGGCGAATTGCCGCAGAAGCGGGCGTCGCGACCGGACAGGTCCACCACCACTTCGCCTCCGGCGGCGAGCTAAAATCGCTGGCCTTTGTGCGCGTGATCCGCGAGCTGCTGGATGCCGACGTGGTGGGTGAAAACGCCAGCTGGCGGGAACGGCTGCACAGCATGCTCGGCAGTGACGACGGCGGGCTTGAGCCTTACATTCGCCTCTGGCGGGAAGCTCAAATTCTCGCCAGCCGGGATCCTGAAATCAACGCGGCTTACGCCCTGACCATGGAGATGTGGCATCAGGAGACCGTGGCGATTATCCGCGCCGGGGCGGAGGCCAACGCCTTTACGCTTACCGATCGCGCGGAAAATATTGCCTGGCGTTTGATCGGGCTGGTTTGCGGGCTTGATGGGATCACGATTTTAAATATGCCCGAAATGGACGATGCGGCGTTTAATAAGCATCTCGATAAACTTATCTCCCTCGAATTGGGTTAATACTCCCAACGGAGTATTATTTACCGCGAGTTTTACAATTAGTAACACATTAAGCGAACCCATATTTCCTTTCGAATCTCAGGGGTTCGCTTTTTTATCTATCCTTTCAGTTGTATCCAAAAACATCCAATAAACCAACCAGCGCACTCACATCTATCTAGCTGTTTTCATTTGTTTTCTCTTCATTCTGGCGAGCAAGAGGGTGATATGTCACAACAAAGTGAGAAGAGTAATCCGCATCTGTTAAGTAACTGGAAACCGGAAAATGTGCAATTTTGGGAAAACAAAGGAAAACATATCGCGCGAAGAAACCTGTGGATTTCTGTCGCCTGTTTGCTGTTAGCATTTTGCGTCTGGATGTTATTTAGCGCCATTGCCGTCAATCTGAATAAAGTCGGATTTAATTTCACCACCGATCAACTTTTTATGCTAACGGCATTACCTTCTCTCTCCGGCGCGATATTGCGCGTCCCCTATTCGTTTATGGTGCCCATATTTGGCGGACGATACTGGACGGTATTGAGTACCGTCATCCTGATCATTCCCTGCGTCTGGCTGGGGATGGCCATTCAGAACACCGCGACGCCTTACTGGATCTTTATCGTGATTGCCCTGCTCTGCGGCTTTGCAGGCGCCAACTTTGCCTCCAGCATGGGCAACATCAGCTTCTTCTTCCCAAAGGCAAAACAGGGTAGCGCGCTCGGTATTAACGGCGGGCTCGGCAACCTGGGCGTCAGCGTGATGCAGCTGGTCGCGCCGCTGGTGATCTTCCTGCCGATGTTTACCTTCCTGGGCGTGGAGGGCGTACCGCAGGATGACGGTTCCACCCTGTGGCTGGCCAATGCGGCCTGGATATGGGCGCCGCTGCTGCTGCTGGCCACCCTTGCGGCCTTCTTTGGAATGAACGATATCGCCAGCTCCAAGGCCTCTATCGCCAGCCAGCTCCCGGTGCTGAAGCGCTTTCATCTCTGGCTGCTGAGCCTGCTCTATCTGGCGACCTTCGGCTCGTTTATCGGCTTCTCGGCGGGCTTTGCCATGCTGTCAAAAACCCAGTTTCCGGACGTCAACATTCTGCACCTCGCCTTCTTTGGCCCTCTAATCGGTGCGCTGGCGCGATCAGCGGGCGGGATGATCTCTGACAAACTGGGCGGCGTGCGGGTCACGCTGATTAACTTCGTTTTTATGGCCCTCTTCAGCGCCCTGATCTTCCTGACGCTCCCAGGCTCTGGCTCCGGCAGCTTCGTCGCGTTCTACCTGGTCTTTATGGGGCTGTTCCTCACCGCCGGGCTCGGCAGCGGGTCGACCTTCCAGATGATCGCGATTATTTTCCGCCAAATCACGCTCGACCGCGTCAAAAAGCAGGGCGGCACGGACGAGCAGGCGCAGCACGAAGCGGTGACAGAGACCGCCGCCGCGCTGGGCTTTATCTCCGCTATCGGCGCCGTTGGCGGGTTCTTCATTCCCAAAGCCTTTGGCACCTCGCTGGCAATGACCGGATCGCCGGTCGGCGCCATGAAGGTGTTCCTCGTGTTTTACATCGTCTGCGTGCTCGTTACCTGGCTGGTGTATGGCCGCAAATCCGCAAAACAAGAATAACTACACGTCCGAAGCAGGAGAAATGTCATGAGCAAACTGTTGGATCGCTTTCGTTATTTCAAAACAAAGGGGGACAGCTTCGCCAACGGGCACGGGCAGGTATATAACACCAACCGCGACTGGGAGGACGGCTACCGTCAGCGCTGGCAGTTCGACAAGATCGTGCGCTCCACCCACGGCGTGAACTGTACCGGCTCCTGCAGCTGGAAGATTTACGTTAAAAACGGCCTCGTGACCTGGGAAACCCAGCAGACAGATTACCCACGCACCCGCCCTGACCTGCCCAACCACGAACCGCGCGGCTGCCCGCGTGGCGCAAGCTACTCGTGGTATCTCTACAGCGCCAACCGTCTTAAATACCCACTGGTGCGCCGCAGGCTGATTGAGCTGTGGCGCGAGGCGCTGGCGCAGCATACCGATCCGGTGCTGGCCTGGGACGCCATCCAGAGCGATCCGCAAAAGGCGCAAAGCTACAGGAAGGCGCGGGGTAAAGGCGGGTTTATCCGCTCAAACTGGAAAGAGCTGAACCAGCTGATCGCCGCCGCCAACGTCTGGACCATCAAAAACTATGGTCCGGACCGCGTGGCCGGTTTTTCCCCTATTCCGGCGATGTCGATGGTCTCCTACGCCGCCGGCACGCGCTATCTTTCCCTGCTGGGCGGTACCTGCCTGAGCTTCTACGACTGGTACTGCGACCTGCCGCCTGCGTCGCCGATGACCTGGGGCGAGCAGACCGACGTGCCGGAGTCCGCCGACTGGTACAACTCCAGCTACATCATTGCCTGGGGCTCGAACGTGCCGCAGACGCGTACTCCGGACGCCCATTTCTTCACCGAAGTGCGCTACAAGGGCACCAAAACCGTCGCCATCACGCCGGACTTCTCGGAAGTCGCGAAGCTGAGCGACCAGTGGCTGTCCCCCAAACAGGGCACCGACAGCGCCCTCGCCATGGCGATGGGCCACGTGATCCTCAAAGAATTTCACCTCGATAACCCGAGCGACTACTTCCTTAACTACTGCCGCCGCTATACCGATATGCCGATGCTGGTGCTGTTGGACGAGCAGGAAGACGGTCGCGTCGTGCCTGGGCGTATGCTGCGCGCCTCGGACCTTGTCGACGGGCTGGGGGAAGCCAATAACCCGGAGTGGAAGACCGTCGCCTTTGATATTGCCGGAAACCTGGTGGTGCCAAACGGCTCCATCGGCTTCCGCTGGAGAGAAAAAGGCAAATGGAACCTGGAGCCACAGGCTGCGGGCCACGACACCGAACTGACGCTGTCGCTGCTCATTACCCACGACAGCGTGGCCGATGTCGCCTTCCCCTACTTTGGCGGCAACGAGAACCCGCATTTCCGCAGCGTGAAGCAGGAGCCGGTGCTGACGCGCCGCGTGCCGAGCAAAACCCTGACCCTCGCCGACGGCAGCGAGAAACGGGTAGTCAGCGTTTACGATCTGGTGCTGGCGAACTACGGTCTCGATCGCGGTCTGGAGGACAGCAACGCCGCAGAGAGCTATGACCAGGTCAAAGCCTATACCCCCGCCTGGGGCGAGCAGATCACCGGCGTGCCCGCCCGGCTGATTGAAAAAATCGCCCGCGAGTTTGCCGACACGGCGCACAAAACCCACGGCCGGTCGATGATCATTCTCGGTGCAGGGGTGAACCACTGGTACCACATGGACATGAACTACCGCGGGATGATCAACATGCTGGTCTTCTGCGGCTGCGTCGGGCAGAGCGGCGGCGGCTGGTCGCACTATGTCGGCCAGGAGAAGCTGCGCCCGCAAACCGGCTGGCTGCCGCTGGCCTTCGCGCTGGACTGGAACCGTCCGCCGCGCCAGATGAACAGCACCTCCTTCTTCTACAACCACGCCAGCCAGTGGCGCTACGAGAAGCTGACCGCGCAGGAGCTGCTCTCCCCGCTGGCGGACGCCTCGAGGTTCACCGGCCACCTGATTGATTTCAACGTCCGCGCCGAGCGCATGGGCTGGCTGCCGTCGGCGCCGCAGCTCAACCTCAACCCGCTGCACATAAAGGCCCGCGCGGACGCGGCGGGCATGACGCCGCAGGAGTACACCGTTCAGGCGTTAAAATCGGGCGAGATCCGCTTCGCCTGCGAGCAGCCGGACAGCGGTAAGAACCACCCGCGCAACCTGTTCGTCTGGCGCTCTAACCTGCTCGGCTCGTCCGGGAAAGGCCACGAGTACATGCTGAAATACCTGCTCGGCACCGAGAGCGGGATTCAGGGCGAGGATTTGGGCTCAACCGATGACGTGAAGCCTGAGGAAGTGGAGTGGCAGACCGCCGCCATTGAGGGCAAGCTCGACCTGCTGGTCACGCTCGACTTCCGCATGTCCAGCACCTGCCTGTTCTCGGATATCGTCCTGCCGACCGCCACCTGGTATGAAAAAGACGATATGAATACCTCGGACATGCATCCGTTTATTCACCCGCTCTCGGCCGCCGTCGACCCGGCGTGGGAGTCCCGCAGCGACTGGGAGATCTACAAGGGCATCGCCAACGTCTTCTCCGAGGTCTGCGTCGGGCATCTCGGCACCGAAACCGACGTGGTGTTACAGCCGCTACAGCATGACTCCCCGGCGGAGCTGTCGCAGCCGTTTGATATTCAGGACTGGCGTAAAGGGGAATGCGATTTGATCCCCGGTAAAACGGCGCCGAACATCGCGGTCGTCGAGCGGAACTACCCGGAAACGTACGAACGCTTCACCGCCCTCGGCCCGCTGATGGACACGCTCGGCAACGGCGGAAAAGGCATATCGTGGAACACCCAGAACGAGGTCGATTTCCTCGGCAAGCTCAACTACGTCAAGCTCGACGGCCCGGCGAAAGGCCGACCGCGCATTGAAACCGCCATTGATGCCTCCGAGGTGATCCTCGCCCTCGCGCCGGAAACCAACGGCCAGGTGGCGGTGAAGGCCTGGGAAGCGCTCGGCGAGCTGACCGGGCGCGATCACACCCATCTGGCGCTGAACAAGGAAGATGAGAAGATCCGCTTCCGCGATATCCAGGCGCAGCCGCGTAAAATCATCTCCAGCCCGACCTGGTCCGGCCTGGAGAGCGAGCACGTCTCCTATAACGCGGGCTATACCAACGTTCACGAGCTGATCCCGTGGCGCACGCTGTCTGGCCGCCAGCAGCTGTATCAGGATCATCCCTGGATGCGCGCCTTCGGCGAAAGTCTGGTGGCCTATCGTCCACCGATTGACACCCGCAGCGTCACCCATATGCGCGAGATCCCGCCGAACGGCTTCCCGGAAAAAGCGCTCAATTTCCTGACGCCGCACCAGAAATGGGGCATTCACTCCACCTACAGCGAAAACCTGCTGATGCAGACCCTGTCGCGCGGCGGGCCGATTGTCTGGATCAGCGAAACCGACGCCCGCGAGCTGGGCATTGAGGACAACGACTGGATCGAGGCCTTCAACGCCAACGGCGCCCTCACCGCCCGCGCGGTGGTCAGCCAGCGCGTGCCGCCGGGCATGACCATGATGTACCACGCTCAGGAGCGCATCCTGAATATTCCGGGCTCAGAGGTGACCGGACGGCGCGGCGGGATCCACAACTCTGTCACCCGCGTCTGCCCGAAACCGACGCACATGATCGGCGGCTACGCCCAGCTGGCGTACAGCTTCAACTACTACGGCACCGTCGGCTCCAACCGCGACGAGTTCATCATGATCCGCAAAATGAAAAACATTAACTGGCTGGACGGCGAAGGTCGGGATCAGGTCCAGGAGGCGAAAAAATGAAAATACGCTCACAGGTTGGCATGGTTCTGAATCTCGATAAATGCATCGGCTGCCACACCTGCTCGGTCACCTGCAAGAACGTCTGGACCGGGCGTGAAGGGATGGAATATGCGTGGTTCAACAACGTGGAGACCAAACCGGGGATCGGCTACCCGAAAAACTGGGAGGATCAGGAGGAGTGGCAAGGCGGCTGGATCCGCGGCATTCACGGCAAGCTGACCCCACGCCTCGGCGGCAAAATGGGCGTGCTGTCGAAGATTTTCGCCAACCCCGTCCTGCCGCAGATTGACGATTACTATGAGCCCTTTACCTTTGACTATCAGGATCTGCACCGCGCGCCGGAGGGCGATCACCTCCCTACCGCCCGCCCGCGCTCGCTGATTGACGGCAAGCGGATGGACAAAATCGTCTGGGGACCCAACTGGGAGGAGCTGCTGGGGGGCGAGTTCGAAAAACGCGCCCGCGACCGTAACTTCCAGAAGATCCAGAAGGAGATGTACGGCCAGTTCGAAAATACCTTCATGATGTACCTGCCGCGCCTGTGCGAGCACTGTCTCAACCCGAGCTGCGTGGCCACCTGCCCGAGCGGCGCCATCTACAAGCGCGAAGAGGACGGCATTGTGCTGATCGACCAGGATAAATGCCGCGGCTGGCGCCTGTGCATCAGCGGCTGTCCCTACAAAAAGATCTACTTCAACTGGAAGAGCGGCAAGTCAGAAAAATGCATCTTCTGCTACCCGCGCATTGAATCCGGCCAGCCGACCGTCTGCTCGGAAACCTGCGTCGGGCGCATCCGCTATCTCGGCGTGCTGCTGTATGACGCGGACCGTATTGAGGAGGCGGCCAGCACCGAGCATGAAACCGATCTGTACGAGCGCCAGTGCGACGTGTTCCTCAACCCGAACGATCCGGCGGTGATTGAGGAAGCGCTGAAGCAGGGTATTCCGCAGAACGTGATTGACGCCGCCCAGCGTTCCCCGGTCTACAAAATGGCGATGGACTGGAAGCTGGCCCTGCCGCTGCACCCGGAATACCGCACCCTGCCGATGGTCTGGTACGTGCCGCCGCTGTCGCCGATCCAGTCCTACGCGGACGCCGGCGGCCTGCCGCAGAGCGACGGCGTTCTTCCCGCAGTCGAAAGCCTGCGCATTCCGGTGCAGTATCTGGCGAACATGCTCAGCGCGGGCGATACCGGCCCGGTGCTGCGCGCCCTGAAGCGCATGATGGCAATGCGTCACTACAAGCGTTCCCAGACCGTGGAAGGCGTGACCGATACCCGCGCCATTGAAGAGGTCGGCCTGACCGAAGCGCAGGTTGAGGAGATGTACCGCTATCTGGCGATTGCCAACTACGAAGACCGCTTCGTGATCCCGACCAGCCACCGCGAAATGGCACGCGACGCCTTCCCGGAGAAAAACGGCTGCGGCTTCACCTTCGGCGACGGCTGCCACGGCTCCGATACGAAATTCAACCTCTTCAACAGCAGCCGCATCGACGCGATCAACATCACCGAGGTGCGCGAACATGGGGAGGGAGAGTAATGCAGATCCTCAAAATCATCGCGCTGCTGATCGAGTATCCCGATGAGACCCTGTGGGAAAACCGTGATGAAGCGCTTTCGTTAATTGCGCAGGACGCGCCCATGCTGCTGCCGTTTGCCCGCCAGCACCTGAGCGCCCCGCTGCTGGATAAACAGGCCGAATGGTGCGAAGTGTTTGAGCGCGGTCGCGCGACGTCGCTGCTGCTGTTCGAGCACGTTCACGCCGAGTCCCGCGATCGCGGCCAGGCGATGGTCGACCTGATGAGCCAGTATGAGAAAGCGGGTCTTGAGCTGGACTGCCGCGAGCTGCCGGACTATCTGCCGCTCTACCTGGAATATCTCAGCATCGTCACCGACGACGAAGCGCGTGACGGGCTGCAAAACGTCGCACCGATCCTGGCGCTGATCGGCGGCCGCCTGAAGCAGCGCGGCGTGGCGCACTATCAGCTGTTTGACGCTCTGCTGGCGCTGGCGGGAACGCGGCTTTCCAGCGACAGCGTGGCGAAACAGGTGTCCGGTGAAAAACGGGATGATACCCGTCAGGCGCTTGACGCCGTGTGGGAAGAGGAACAGGTGAAGTTTATCGAAGACAACGCCACATCGTGCGACAGCTCGCCGATGCAGCAATATCAACGACGCTTTAGCCAGGACGTCGCGCCGCAGTACGTGGACGTCAGCGCCGGAGGCCCAAAATGACACACTACCTGAACGTGTTTTTCTATGACATTTATCCGTACATCTGCGCCACCGTGTTTTTCCTCGGCAGCTGGTTGCGCTACGACTACGGGCAGTACACCTGGCGCGCCTCGTCAAGCCAGATGCTCAGCAAGCGCGGGATGAACTGGGCCTCTAACCTGTTTCATATCGGGATTCTGGGGATCTTCTTCGGGCACCTGTTCGGCATGTTAACCCCACACTGGATGTACGCCTGGTTTTTACCCGTCGCGGTTAAGCAGCAGCTGGCCATGATTGCGGGAGGGATCTGCGGCGTGCTGACGCTGATTGGTGGGTCGATGCTGCTGATTCGCCGCTTGTTCAACCAGCGGGTGCGTGCCACCTCCACCACGCCGGATATCATCATTATGAGTATCCTGCTGATACAGTGCATTCTGGGGCTATCGACCATTCCTTTCTCCGCGCAATATCCTGACGGAAGCGAGATGATGAAGCTGGTGGGCTGGGCGCAGGGGATTGTGACGTTTAAGGGCGGTTCATCAGAAATGCTGAGCGGCGTGGCGCCGATCTTCCGCGTGCATCTGGTGCTGGGGATGACGATCTTCCTCATCTTCCCCTTCACCCGCCTGGTGCACGTGTGGAGCGCGCCGTTTGAGTACTTTACGCGGCGGTATCAGGTGGTGAGATCGCGCCGTTGATTTGTCGGGTGGCGGCTACGCCTTACCCGACCTACGTTCACACGCACGTAGGCCCGGTCAGGTGTAGACGCCACCGGGCCGCAATGTCAGAACAAAGTACTTCCGCTGACGACTGAAATAACCAACAGCAGAAGCAACACTGCGACAATCAGACCAAAAGCCAGTAACGCCGCATGAAAAGCGAGCGTGGCCCCGGAAAAAAACAGTGCACCACTCACCCCCCATCTGTTCTCTTTGCGCATCCCAGCCGTGAAGGCAAGCCCTAATGCCACAACGGATAAAATGATTCCGCTATTGATAAGAATGCTGTCGATATCGAACGCTTTCTTTTTTGCCTCAACGGCCGGCTGTTCTCCCTTTATGCCAGCAATGATCCCTTTTTTTACCGCCGAAACCTTTTCAGCCACAACAATTTCAAGCGCCGTCGACTTTGTCGAAAAAGGACCAAAGGTGAACTGCACTAATGAGAGAAGCAGTGCAATAACCCCGAGTAACATTCCCACTGAACTGAATTTATTCCGCAACAAGATTTCCATATCAGCATGCCTTTGACGATGTTTAAACTAACCTGCCGGGTGGCGGCCTGTGTTCGGTCACCCGTAGGCCCGGTAAGGCGTAGCCGCCACCGGGCTATTTCCCGGCCTGCGGATGTGTATCAAAGCCCGCCATCACCGCCGTCAGCTCGGCCAGGGTAAAGCCGTGCTTCGGGTCATCAACGCCCAGGCCAAACCGCTCCTGCAGCAGCTTATACAGCGCCTCCGCATCCGGCAAATGGATCTGCTCCTCCACATGACCGTTCTGCCAGTGGGTAAAGTTGAAGTTGGTCAGCGTCAGCTTGCCGCCGTCCGGCAGATGGCGGCACATCAGCAGATGATGGCGGAAATGCGACTGCGGCCAGTGCGCCGACCAGAAATTCCCCATCACGTAATCGCTGAAATACTGCGTCGTCAGGTCAAAGTGGTACATCGACTGCCAGTGCTCGTGGTGGCGGAACTGCAGCACCCAGTCGTTGCCCTCGCTCAGCAGACGATACAGACCGTGCGGCGTTTCCTGCTCCTCGTTAGCGAGTAAACGAATCGGCGCCGTCAGCGTCTGGCCGCCAAACCCCACGTCCGCAATCCAGCGCTCACCGTTAAGCTCCACCAGCAGCAGGCGGTGCGTGCGCGGCGGCATTTGCGGCGGGCTCGCTAATACCACGCGTCCCAGCACGCTGCGCACCGTAAACCCGACGTCACGCAATACCCGCTCAAACAGGCCGTTTTGCTCAAAGCAGTATCCCCCACGACGGGCAATCAGCAATTTGTCGACCAGACACTGGTCTTCGAGATGAATTTCGCGCGGCAGGACGACATCGATATTCTCAAACGGGATCGCGCAGTTGTGATGTAAATGCAGTGCGCGCAGGGTCTCTATATCAGCAGAAGCCGGTTGCTTCCAGCCGATGCGGGCGAAATAGGCGGTCAGAAAGGGGGACATATATCAGTTTCCTTTGATAGTGATGCTGTGTTTATAAACTAATTCTACGCGCTCACTTTGATTTACGTGCTTTTTCGTCATACTCATCGTTACAGATGAGGAGATCCTATGAGCCACTTTCGCCCTGTTGAATTACGTCATGCCAGCCGTCTGCTGAACCACGGTCCTACCGTACTGATTACCAGTCGTGATGAAACGCTCGACAGACGTAACGTTATGGCCGCCGCATGGTCCATGCCCGTTGAGTTTGAACCGCCGCGCATCGCGATAGTCGTGGATAAAAGTACCTGGTCACGCGAGCTGATCGAACGCAGCGGGAAATTTGGCATCGTCATTCCCGGCGTGGCGGCGGCCAACTGGACTTACGCGGTGGGCAGCGTCAGCGGGCGCGACGAGGACAAATTCAACTGTTACGGGATCCCGGTCGTGAATGGCCCGGAGCTCGGCCTGCCGGTCATTGAAGAGAAATGCCTGGCGTGGATGGAATGCCGGTTATTACCCGTGACCTCCGCGGCAGAGAAATACGACACGCTGTTTGGTGAAGTGGTTTCAGCGGCAGCGGATGAGCGGGCGTTTATTGCCGGACGCTGGCAGTTTGACGGGGATAAGCTCAATACCCTGCATCATCTTGGAGCCGGGACGTTTGTGGCGAGCGGGAAGATGGTGAAGGCGCTGGATTGAGAAAACCCTCCCCCTATTGGGAGAGGGTGACCGTACTACTTCGCACGCCGTGCAATAATCTCATCCGCAACATTCCGCGGGGCTTCCGCAAAATGATGGAACTCCATCGTATACGTCGCGCGTCCCTGGGACATTGAGCGCAATGTCGTGGCATAACCAAACATCTCCGCCAGCGGCACGTCAGCGCGAATAATCTGGCTGCCGTACTGTTCTGCCATCCCCTGCACCATGCCGCGTCGGGAAGAGAGATCGCCCATGATGTTACCGGCGTACTCTTCCGGTGTTTCCACCTCCACGTGCATGATCGGCTCAAGGATCGCCGGATCCGCCCTGCGGGCGCCCTCTTTAAAGCCGAGGATCGCCGCCATGCGGAACGCCATCTCCGAAGAGTCGACGTCGTGATACGAGCCAAACGTCAGCGTCGCTTTAACATCGACGACCGGATAGCCCGCCAGCACGCCGCTGTTCATCGCTTCCCGCAGCCCTTTCTCAACGGACGGGATATACTCGCGCGGCACCACGCCGCCCTTGGTGGCATCTTCAAATTTAAAACCACTTCCGGGCTCCAGCGGCTCCAGACTCAGGACCACATGGCCGTACTGGCCTTTACCGCCGGACTGTCGGACAAATTTGCCTTCGATGTCCTTCACCGTTTTACGCAGGGTTTCACGGTAGGTCACCTGCGGACGACCGATATTTGCCTCGACGCCAAACTCACGCTTCATGCGATCGACGATAATCTCAAGGTGTAGCTCACCCATCCCGGAGATAATGGTCTGACCGGACTCGTCGTCAGTGTGCAGGCGGAAAGACGGATCTTCCGCCGCCAGACGCTGCAGCGCGATGCCCATTTTCTCCTGATCGCCTTTGGTTTTCGGCTCAATCGCCAGCGAGATCACCGGGTCCGGGAACTCCATGCGCTCAAGCGTAATGACGGCGTTCGGATCGGTGAGTGTGTCGCCGGTGGTTACGTCTTTCAGCCCCACGCAGGCCGCGATATCCCCGGCGCGCAGTTCGTCCACCTCGTGGCGATCGTTGGCATGCATCAGTACGATTCGCCCGATGCGCTCTTTCTTCCCTTTCACCGGGTTATACACCGCGTCGCCTTTACGCAGCACGCCAGAGTAGACGCGGATAAAGGTTAGCTGCCCGACGTACGGATCGCTCATCAGCTTGAACGCCAGCGCCGAGAACGGCTCATCATCACTCGGGTGACGCTCCGCGTGCTGCCCTTTTTCATCCACGCCATCAATGGCCGGCACGTCCAGCGGCGACGGCATCAGCTCGATCACCGCATCGAGCATGCGCTGCACCCCTTTGTTTTTAAACGCGCTGCCGCAGAGCATCGGCTGGATTTCGCCCGATATGGTGCGAATACGCAGCCCTTTAATAATTTCCGCTTCCGTCAGGTCGCCGGTTTCCAGGTACTTGTCCATCAGTTCATCGCTGGCTTCCGCCGCCGCAGAGACCATTTTTTCGCGCCACTCTTGCGCGGTACTGGCTAAATCGTCCGGCACGGGCGCATAGGTAAACACCATGCCCTGCGTCGCATCGTCCCACAGAATGGTGCGCATTTTGATCAGATCCACCACGCCGGTGAAATGATCTTCGGCCCCCACCGGGATGACAATCGGCACCGGATTGGCCTTCAGGCGTTCCTGCATCATCCGCACGACGCGGAAGAAGTCGGCACCCGGACGGTCCATTTTGTTGACGAAGGCCAGACGCGGTACGTGATATTTATTGGCCTGACGCCAGACGGTTTCCGACTGCGGCTGCACGCCGCCCACGGAGTCATACACCATCACGGCACCGTCGAGGACGCGCATGGAACGTTCCACCTCAATGGTGAAATCCACGTGCCCCGGGGTGTCGATGATGTTAATCCGGTGCGGCTCATAGCCTCTGTCCATGCCTGGCCAGAAGCAGCTAACCGCCGCGGAGGTAATGGTGATCCCGCGCTCTTGCTCCTGCGCCATCCAGTCAGTGGTTGCCGCGCCATCGTGTACTTCACCCAGCTTGTGGCTCATCCCGGTATAAAACAGGATGCGCTCGGTGGTGGTGGTTTTACCGGCATCGATATGCGCGGAGATACCGATGTTGCGATAACGTTCGAGAGGAATGGGTCGGGGCATGATATTTCCTTAGTCAGTATGACGTGTTTGTGACGACCAGGATGGTCGTGCATTCGTTCGTTTGCTATAATAGTCCTATTGTACGAGTATTATCGAACTATTTTTTAAGGGTTGACCTATTGTTGATATAGCTCAATCTGACGCCATACGCAGGAAAACGATGATCCCTAACCACCCTGAAACTGAACAAATACTGCTGGAAAATGTGCTCTTTGCCCTCGGCAACCCGCTCCGGCTATCGATTATTCGCCGGCTCGCCGACGGCAGCGAACTGAGCTGTAACGCGCTGCGCCCGGAAGATGTGGTGAAGTCCACGATGACCCATCACTGGCGCGTATTGCGCGACAGCGGGGTCATCTGGCAGCGTCCGCAGGGACGCGAAAACATGATTTCATTGCGACGAGACGATCTGGATACCCGCTTTCCGGGGCTGATGGCGATCCTGCTGCAGGTTAAGTAATTTCAGTCCCTTCCAGGCGATAGACCGGGACCTGCCGGGTTGTTTTGGTAAGCGTATCGAACACCTCGGCGTTGGACGTCACGATCCGCATCCCTGTTTTGCGTAACCGTTGTACATCAGCCGCGATGCGCTGAATGCCAAACCAGAAAAGCCCGTCGAGCGCGGTTACAGACAGCCCGTTGTCCAGCGCCAGTTTGAGGCGTTCCTTTGGCGCTTTCACCTGCTGGGCAATTTGCCGGTAGGACGCTTCCGTCGCACCCGTGGCGTCACTGCGCTGGATCCGCGTCTTCAGGTGATAGGTAAACTCGTCAGGTATGCCGTCCAGATCCCGTTTAAGGCTGTAGACGCAGCCAAAGCGCTTGCCGTTAAACAGAACATTTTTCTGACTGAGCTGAAGCTCTTTTCTGACGGCATCATCCACTGGGGCGCACGGGTGAGAAGCAGCCTGAAGGGCAGCTCGAAGCTGGTGACGTAATCCACATTAAGCAACGCGAGGCGCAGCCGCTCCTCTGCACCGGCCTTTTGCTCACGACACTCCTCCAGAACCTCTGCCCACTGGCGCGTCAGGCGCTCCGGTTCGGCAGCTTCGGTCAGGAGATATTTTTCAATCTGATAATCAACTCTTCCGGTCATCGTGTGGTATCCCGTCGCTGTGGCTGCGGTAATTCTATACAGCGCGGTGAGTTTTATAAAGGACTGAACCGCAGCCACACGCTGTAAATGTCGTTGCGATTCAGTATCCTGACGATTCGAATCAGTGCGCCATAATCCAGCCCATCAACAGCGTGGCGAAAATCACCGTTGAGGCACCGCCAATACGCGTCGCGATCTGCGCGAACGGCATAAGCGACATGCGGTTGGAGGCGGACAGAATGGCCACATCTCCCGTGCCGCCCAGCCCACTGTGGCAGCAGGTCACAATTGCCGCTTCCACCGGATACATATTCAGACGCGACGCAATCACGTAGCCGCTCAGCGCCATCGCAATCACCACCGATCCGCATACCACTACATAGCCCACCGAGAAGACCGACACCACGCTTTCGAGCGGCACGTATAGCATCCCGAGGCCGATCATCAGCGGCCAGACCAGCGCAGCCGAAACGAATTTATAGCAGCTGTGCGCCCCCTGCTCCATTGAGGCCGGGATCACCCTGAAGTATTTACACAGGACGGCAATCAGGATCATCAGCACCGGGCCGGGAATATGGACCAGTTTTTCAAACAAGCCTCCGACGATGAAAAACGCGCACACCATCAGCAATCCGCCGCCCATCAAATGAAAATCCGTCTGCTGAGCGCCAGGCGCCCCGGCGAACAGGCTGGCGTCGTCTTTACTCCGCGTGAGCATGCCGTTTCCTGAAAGCGCAGGACGTTTCGTCCCGAGACGCGCCAGCGAGCCGGCACAAATAATGGCGAAGATATTTCCGACGACCGCAGCGGGAGCCAGCTGCGCCACGTAGACGTCCGGCGTCTGCCCCAGGATTGCCGAATAGGCCAGAGACAGGGGCAAAATCCCCTCGCCAATTCCACCGCCAATAATAGGGACAATGATAAAGAAGAAGGTGTGGTAAGGCGTATACCCAAACAGCGTTCCCACAATAAGCCCGCTCAGCACGGCCATCAGTGTTCCCGCCACCAGCGGAACAAACATGCGCATCATGCCCTGGATCAGCAGCACCCGGTTCATCCCCAGAATGCTGCCGACCACCAGGCAGGCGATGACGAAATAGAGCAGATTCGCCTCCTTCATCAGCAGATGCACCGTATCAAGGGTTTGTTTCCCGAATGCGCCAAAATAGACCAGCACGGAAGGCACCATCAGACACAGGATCGCCGGGCCGCCGATGTCCTTCAGCACGGGGATTTGACGGCCCACTTTGGCAAACGCAAAGCCAAGGGTCATGATGACCGCCAGTCCGCCAATCATATTTTTCGGCAGCAGCCCTGCCCAGGCGGACGTCGCCACAATCGCGGCAATCCCGACGAACAGCATCAGCGGAACCGCGCCCACCTCGGTCGTGTTCAGCCCAAAAGCAAAACGCGAGGTCGACAGCGCGGAAGTCGGTACAGGATTATCTTTCATATAATCACCTGAAATTTGTGTTCGGATATACAGAGAAAGGAATAAGCGGAAAACTATTCCTGATTCGAATAAATGTTCTTAAATAGAAAATAATGACTTTGGTGGCCTTTTCTCAAAAACAGGCTCAGCGTGAAATTAACATGGGCTTTCGAAGAGAAATGTGAACACAACAGCCCTTTCCTTTTAAATAATTTAATTCATTATTATGTAACTAAAGTTATTCATGACATTCAATGCAATTCTTTTGAAATTAATAAAACCAGAAATAATGTGACCCTTATCACTCCTGCTCCGTTAGCTAAGCGCTAAATTAGCTCCCCAACAAAACACAGAAAACTCCGTGTCTTTATCATCCTTAAAGTCACTGTTTTTGCTCGTCTTATTTCTGTTTCGTTTAAATATTCAGGAGTTAACCATGTCTCGTAAAGACGTTCTGTACACGCCTTATAATGGCGCCGTACTGCTGGAAAATCCGTTATTAAATAAAGGCCTCGCCTTTATTAAGGAAGAGCGGGATAATTTTAATCTGCATGGGTTATTGCCGCATAACGTTGAAACCATTGAAGAGCAAACGGAGCGCGCCTGGGTGCAGTTCTGCCATTTTAAAAGCGACATTTCCCGCCATGTTTATTTGCGCAATATTCAGGACACCAATGAAACCCTCTTTTACAACCTCTTGCGTTCGCATCTGAAAGAGACGTTACCGATTATCTATACCCCGACGGTGGGTGAAGCCTGCGAGCATTTCTCCACGATTTATCGCCGCGCGCGCGGCTTGTTTATTTCATGGCCTAACCGCCACCGCATTGATGAGATGCTGCAAAGTTTCTCGCGCAACGACGTTCGGGTGATTGTGGTAACGGACGGAGAACGCATTTTAGGCCTCGGCGACCAGGGTATCGGCGGTATGGGCATACCGATTGGCAAGCTGTCGCTGTATACCGCCTGCGGAGGGATCCATCCGGCCTCCACCCTGCCGATTATGCTGGATGTCGGCACCAATAATCAGCAACACCTCGACGACCCAATGTACATGGGCTGGCGTCACCCGCGCATCAGCGACGACCAGTACGCTGAGTTTATGGATATGTTTATCAGCACGGTTAAGGCGCGCTGGCCCAACGTTCTCCTGCAGTTTGAAGACTTTGCGCAGAAAAACGCCACCCGACTTCTGCAGCGCTACCGCGACCAGCTGTGCTGCTTCAATGATGATATCCAGGGCACGGCAGCCGTCACCGCCGGCACGCTGATGGCGGCGGCGCACGCGGCGGGGACGCGCATTCGCGACCAGCGCGTGGTGTTCCTGGGCAGCGGCTCTGCCGGATGCGGGATTGCTGAAAAAATTGTCGCGCTGATGGTCGATGACGGCCTGAGCGAGCCGGAAGCCCGCAGCCGGATCTTTATGGTCGATCGCTTCGGCCTGCTGACCGACGACATGACCAACCTGCTCGATTTCCAGAAAAACCTGCTTACCGCGCGCGACGCCGTAAGCCGCTGGCAGGTAGACGCGAAGAATATTTCCCTGCTGGACGTGGTGAAGAACGCGCATCCCACGGTGATGATCGGCGTTACAGGCCAGCCGGGGCTGTTCAGTGAAGAGATCGTCAAAGAGATGCATCGCCACTGTCCGCGCCCAATCATCATGCCGCTCTCGAACCCAACGTCGCGGGCGGAGGCCCAGCCGCAGGATCTTATCGCCTGGACCCAGGGGGCCGCGCTGGTGGCCACCGGCAGCCCGTTCGCCCCGGTATTCTGGGAGAATGCGCACTATGAGATTGCCCAGTGCAACAACGCCTATATCTTCCCGGGCCTTGGGCTTGGCGTGCTGGCCTGTAACGCGCGCCGGGTGACGGAAGAGATGCTGATGGCAGCAAGCCGCAGCCTGGCCGCGCAGTCTCCGCTCGTGACCACGGAAAGAGGAGGATTGCTGCCGCCGGTAGATCAGATTGAAACGGTCTCACGCCAGATTGCCGTTGCCGTCGCCCGGGCCGCCATTGAACAAGGCGTGGCGCCAGCGTTAGATGATGAAACCCTGATGGCGCGTATCGAGAAAACCTGGTGGCAGGCGGACTATGCGCCGTACCGCCGATCCGCGCTGTAGCGCCGGTCATGCCCTCACCGCAGGGTGAGGGCATCGCTGTGGTGTCAGTGCTGTACACCTGAGCGGTCAGAAAAATCGCTGGCGGAGAGACTATCACCCCGAGTTGCCGCCTGCTTCAGACGGGCATACCGGTCAGGTACCCCTTCAGGACGGGTTTTGAAGCGACGGTGCAGCCACATATACTGCTCTGGGGCCATGCGTACGGCCTGCTCAATTGCCCTGTTCATCTGCGTCGCCACGGCTTCTTTATCGCCGCCCTGCAGCGCCTCGCTGATATCCTCCAGAATAATCAGCTCGTAACCGGTGCCATCCGCCCTGCGGCGCGGCACAAAGGGGATAACGGCAGGGTTAGCGCTTTTGACCAGCATATAGCTGCCCGCCGTCGTCGCGGCATCCGGCACCGCAAAGAACGGCACAAACACGCTGTTGGTTTTGCCATAGTCGTGATCCGGGGCGTACCACAAAATTTCATGCTGCTTCAGCGCGCGGATCATGCCCTTTAAATCATGGCGATCGAGCATGGTTTTGTTGGCGCGCAGGCGCCCGCGCGTCTGAAGCCAGTCCAGCAGAGCATTGTTATTAGGACGATAGACCCCGATACCGGGGTTAAGCATGCCAAATATCCGCGCGCCCAGCTCAAGGGTCAGAAAATGTATCCCTACCAGCACCACGCCTTTTCCCTGCGCCCTCGCCTTTTCCATGTGTTCATACCCCTGCACGGTAAAGCATTTCTTTACCCGCCACGCAGGCCAGAACCATGCCATTCCGGTTTCGATTACCCCCATTCCTACCGATTCAAAATTACGCTGCAGCAATGACTCGCGTTCATCCTTTTTCATCTCCGGGAAACAAAGCTCCAGGTTGCGGCGGGCAATCTCGACGCGGCGAGGCAGTAAGCGCATCGCCAGTCGACCCAGGCCATGACCGATTCTGAACAGAAGCGGATAAGGGAGCAGCATGATGAGCCACAGAGCCGCAATGCCAGCCCAGCTTAGCCAGTAACGGGGATGAAGAAAGGCGAATGAAAAACGGGGTAATTTTGTCATCAGAAAATGATCCTTTAACGTGTCTGTCCTTAATTGATTCTGTTGGAGATCTTTCCTAAGGATGAATAATATGCCAGTCAGAAACGTTAATTGTAGCGGATAAGACAAAACGCATTTTTATCGATTTTTGCGAAAAACGGGAAGTCGAGCCGGGAAGGATTTATCCGCTCCCCGGCAGAAGATCTTACATCGAATACCCGGGCTTCTTAATAAGCTCCTCCAGCTTCGGTCCAATTTCGGTATCCCAGACCTGCGCCTTCCAGTCTTCAGGCGCGATCTGCTTCAGCGCCACCGACACGGAACTGTCTTTGCTGTTGAAATGGCGAATAATCACGTCGGCAATATCCGCCGCCAGAGCAGCTTTCTGTTCGTCGTTTAAATCACGGGGAAAACATTTAATATCTACGTGTGGCATGTGCAGGCTTCCGGTTGTGAATGTGGGTTCCACGTTATCAGATAATTTTGTTTGCCTTTAACACCTTGTGCAGTTCCGGTCGCTGGCATACGGCGTCCGCAATCGCCGTGAATTTAGGGGTATTTTCGGCAAACCAGGCGTAACGGGGCCCCCAGGTGCGCGCTACCGCAATATACACATCCAGCAGCGTCAGCCGTTCCCCCAGCGCAAACGGGGTAGCCTTAAGCTGGCTTTCGAACCACAAATAAAGAGATTTCCGGTATTCGATGCAGTTTTTCTGAAGCTGTTCCGGCGCATCCGGCACCCAGCGTTCGGGATAGTCTGCATAGGTAAACGTGGGATAGACGTTGGCTACGAACCAGATGAGCAAACGCTGAAACTGCTGACGCTCTGCCTGCCCCACGGGTGGAGCAAGATCGGGACATCTGTCGAGCACCATCAGGGCAATCGCCGCCGTTTCGGTCATGATGGCACCATTTTCCAGCTCCAGCGTCGGCACCTGGCACAGCGGATTGAGCTTGTGCAGCAATTCACGCTGCGGACCGGGCTGGTCAAACCCGTCCACGTTGATGAATTGATAAGGGATATCAGCCAGGGTCAGCATCACCTCACTGATTGCCGAGCCCCAGCCGGGTACGCCATAGAGTTTAATCATGTTGCCCCCTCAGGAGTGAAAATCCTAAGTGTAGAGCACCATTAGTAGGTTATCCCAGGCGGGTTGACCTCCGATTGCGTCACCGCTTCGCCCTGCTCGCCCCAGCGCGCCAGCAACTTCTGGTACTCTCCGCGCTCAATCGCACCGTTCAGCGCGGCCTGCAGGGCATAAACCAGTTGATTGCCTTTTTTGGTCGTGGTGGCGACATAAGCTTTCTTCGGCCCTAAACCGACCACGCGGGTTTTGCCGGTGAGCGCCGCTTTCCAGGATGAAACCGACTGGGGGCCAAAGAACACATCCGCCCTGCCGGACTGGATATAGAGATTGCCCGAGGCATCGTCGTGAAGATAGACCGGCAGCGCAGGCGCCCGCCCCGCCTTTTTATTTTCTTCGTTCCAGCCCAGCAGGATGCGCTCCTGATTAGTACCCGAGCCGACAATCACCCTTTTCCCGGCCAGATCTTCCGCGCTTTTGATTGACTGAATCTCGCTGGTGGATTTCACCGAAAATGCCAGCGAATCGACGCGGTAGGTCGCAAAATCAAACTTCTCTTTACGCTGTTCGGTCACCGCAATGTTCACCAGCGCCACGTCGTAGCGCCCGGAAGCGATCCCCAGCGGCCAGTCTTCCCACGCCGTCGGCACCAGCTTTAGCTTCAGCCCCAGGCTGCCCGCCAGCAGGCGGGCAATATCCGGGTCGCTGCCGATCCGCGTGCGGTTATCGCTGGCCAGCAGCGCCAGCGGCGGGGAGTTCAGCATCGAGACGGCGACCGTCAGCGTACCTGGCTCAACGAATTTATAGCCGGCGGGGATCTTCGCCACGGCCTGCCGATCCTCCGTCACCGGCAGCGGCTGCTCGTTGGCTTTCAGATCGATGCTGGCGTGGCTCGCCGTCGTAAAAAGCAGTCCCGCCAGAAGTCCGTATTTCATCTGCGCTCCTTACAGCACTTTTGACAGGAACTGGCGCGTTCGCGCGTGCGACGGACGGTTCAACACCGCGTCGCTGCTGCCCTGCTCGACGATTTTTCCGTCGACCATAAACACCACCTGATCCGCCACTTCACGGGCAAAGCCGATCTCGTGGGTCACTACCACCAGAGTGGTACCGGACCGGGCCAGTTTTTTGATCACGTCCAGCACTTCCCCTACCAGCTCCGGGTCCAGCGCCGAGGTGGGTTCATCAAACAGCATCACGCGGGGACGTAACGCCAGCGCGCGGGCAATGGCAATGCGCTGCTGCTGGCCGCCGGAGAGATGGCGGGACCAGGCGTCGGCTTTATCCCGCAGCCCGACCACGTCCAGCAGGCTGTACGCGCTTTCCACCGCCTCTTTTTTGTTGAGCTTTTTATGCGCGATGGGCGCCTCAATCAGGTTTTCCAGCACCGTGAGATGGGGAAAGAGATTGAAGTTCTGGAACACATAGCCCACGTTGACGCGCTGTTTGAGGATCTCTTTCTCCTTCAGCTCGTAGAGCTTGTCTCCCTGACGACGGTAGCCAATGTAGTCCCCGTCGATCTGAATAAAGCCTTCGTCGACGCGCTCCAGGTGGTTTATGGTGCGCAGCAGCGTCGATTTTCCCGACCCGGACGGCCCGAGGATGACCGTCACGGATCCCGGCGGGATCTCAAGCGACACGTTGTCGAGCGCCTTATGGCGTCCAAAATATTTGCTGACGCCGGTAATCGAGATATGTCCTTCAGGAGAGGCTTGCATGGATAGGCTCCTGTGCTGGCGTGGTGGTGACGGAACGGGTACGACGGGCGGCACGGTTCTGATTAACCGCTGAGCGGCGTTCGCTGCGGGCAAGTGCGCGTTCAACACCGTACTGGATAGCGGACAGGACGGTGGTGATCGCCAGGTACCAGGCGGCACCGACCATCAGCAGCGGGATCACCTCCTGCGTGCGGTTGTAGATCATCTGGATGGTATAGAACAGCTCCGGCATTGCCAGGACGTAGACCATCGCTGTGCCCTTGGCGAGGCTGATGATTTCATTGAACCCCGACGGCAGAATGGTACGCAGCGCCTGAGGCAAAATGATGCGCACCGTGCGGCGCCAGGCCGGCAGACCGAGCGCGGCGGCGGCCTCATACTGCCCGTGATCGACCCCGAGGAAACCACCGCGAATGATCTCGGCGGTATAGGCGCTCTGCACCAGCGTTAGCCCCACCACGGCGGTAGAGAACTGCCCCAGCACGTTGATGGTTTCAAAGCTGCCCCAGGTGATGCCGGTGAACGGCACGCCGAGCGAGAGCGTGTCGTAGAGATAGGAAAAGTTGTACAGGATGATCAGCACGACGATCAGCGGCAGCGACCGAAACAGCCAGATGTACGCCCACGCGAGGCTGCTCAGCAGCCAGGATGACGAGAGTCTCGCCAGCGCCAGCATGCCGCCAAACACCACGCTCAGCGCGGTGCCGATCAGCGTCAGCAGCAGGGTCTGCCCGACGCCTTCGAGGATCACCGGGTCGAAGAACCAGCGGGCGAACACCGCCCACTCCCAGCGCGGGTTAAAGGCGACTGACTGAATCACGACCGCCAGGACAAACAGCGCCACCGCGGCGCCGACGGCCCGCAGCGGATAACGCGCCGGGACCACCTTAATGGTTTCAACGTTGCTCATCGTCGTTCCTCATGCGGTTTTGCTGAACGCTTCACGTACCAGCGTTTTGGTAAAACGCAGCCGACCGTCAAACGGCGGCTGGCTATACTCTTCCGGATCGCGGTTCAGATCGAACTGCGGCTGATAGCCCTGGCTGAGATAGAGCCTGACCGCCTCCGGCTGGCGAAAGCCGGTTGTCAGGTAGATCTGACTGTACCCTGCCAGCACCGCCCTGCGCTCCAGCTCCTGCACCACGCGCCCGGCAAGCCCCTGCTGACGCAGGGTTTTGTCCGTCCAGATGCGTTTGATTTCCGCGGTGCGTTCGTCGAACGGTTTGTACGCGCCGGTGGCGATAATCTTCCCGTCGCGCTCCAGGACGATAAACAGCCCCTGCGGCGCCAGATACCACTCGGTGAGCTCCACTTCCGCGTCTTTAGAAAAGTAGTCCCCGTAGCGGGCCGCATATTCACCGAACAGCCCCTCGATAATGGGCTGAAGTTCGGCATCTTCCGGTGAAACATCACGAAATCGTTCGCTCATCACGCCTCCTTAATCGCCCAGGCCCGCCGGGTTCACTTCGGACTGCGGAATGCGCTCAACCCCTTCACCCCAGCGGTTCAGCACTTTGTCGTAATCGCCGTTTTTGATGACGCCGTTCAGCGCGGTCTGCACCGGCTCAACCAGCCCGCTGCCTTTTTTCAGCGTCACCGCAATGTGCGCCGCCTTCGGCCAGCCGCCGTCGACGCTGCCCACCAGTTTGGTTTTCCCGTTCAGCGCCGCTTTCCAGGCGCCAATCACGTTCGGGCCAAAGTAGGCATCCGCGCGCCCGGACTGCAGCGCCAGGGTTTGGGCCGCATCGTCTTTGGTGTAGATCGGGGTAAAGGGCTTCAGTCCCTTCTTCAGGTTTTCGGCATTCCACGCCAGCAGGATGGCCTCCTGGTTGGTGCCGGAGCCGACAATAATCTTCAGCCCGGCGATGTCTTCCGCCTTCTGCAGCGACGTAATCGAGCTGGTGGATTTCACGTAAAAGCCGAGGGAATCCTTACGATAGGTAGCAAAATCAAACTTCTGTTTGCGCTCTTTAGTGACGGTGATGTTGCTGATGGCGGCATCGTATTTCCCGGACGCGACGCCCAGCGGCCAGTCTTCCCAGGAGGTGGGCACCACGTTCAGCTCCAGCCCGAGGCTGTCGGCCACCAGACGGGCGACGTCAACTTCGCTCCCCAGCAGCGTTTTGTTGTCGTCGGAGAAGACCGTCAGCGGCGGCTGATTGAGTCCCGCCACCGCCACGGTAAATTTCCCCGGCACGGCAAAGCGATAGTCTTTCGGCAGCTGCGCCACTGCCTCGCTATTTTTCGCGGTGTTAATCGGCGTTTTATTGGCCTCGATGCTCACGCCGGTGCCGTTAATATTGACGTTCTCTGCCCAGACGGCAGGGGTAAAGGCCAGCGCGAGCGCCAGAACAAGCGATGATTTCTGCATAGCGGGGTTCTCTTTTATTGTTGTGTGTACTGGTTTTTCGGTTGATCTAAGCCAAGGCTTTCGCGCAGCGTGGTGCCCGGGTAGTCGGTACGGAACAGGCCGCGAGACTGCAGAATCGGTACCACCTGGTCAACAAAGCGCGGGAAGGTGTCCGGCGTACCGCCCTGAATGATGAAGCCGTCTGCGGCATAACCTTCAAACCAGGCCTGAAGACCGTCAGCCACCTCCTCCGGCGTGCCGGAAAAGCGCGGGCGCGGCGAAGCGGCTTCAAGCGCCACCTGACGCAGGGTTAAGCTGCGTTCGCGGGCGTTACGCTTGATTTCATCCGTGGTGCTGCGGAAGCTGTTTTTGCCTAAGTCGCCGATATCCGGGAACGGCTCGTCGAGCGGATACTGGCTGAAGTCGTGATGTTCGAAATAACGCCCGAGGTAATTGAGGGCGTCATTAATCGACACCAGCGCCGCCGTGGTCTGGTACTGGTGTTCCACGTCATCGGCATCTTTCCCCACAATCACGCTAACGCCCTGGAAAATATGGAGATCCGACGCGCGGCGGCCGTTTGTTTCCAGCTGCTGTTTTACGTCCTGATAAAAGGCTTTAGCCTCGTCGAAGGTCTCGTGGTGGGTAAAAATGGCGTCGGCATGTTTCGCCGCCAGCTTTTTCCCGTCGTCCGACGCCCCGGCCTGAAAGACAATCGGGCGACCCTGCGGCGTGCGGCCAATATTCAGCGGACCGGCGACCTGGAAGAAGTCACCGTGGTGATCGAGCGTATGCAGTTTGGCCGGGTCAAAAAACTGGCCGCTCTCTTTGTTGCGGATAAACGCGTCCCCTTCCCAGGAATCCCACAGCCCTTTCACCACGTCGAGATACTCATCGGCAATCCGGTAGCGCAGCGCATGCTCGGGGTGTTTTTCGCGGGAAAAGTTCTTCGCCGACCCCTCCAGCGGTGAGGTCACCACGTTCCAGCCCGCCCGGCCGTTGCTCAGGTGATCGAGGCTGGCGAACTGGCGCGCCGTGGTAAAGGGCTCGCTGTAGGAGGTGGATAAGGTTCCCACCAGCCCCAGACGCGAGGTGATGCTGGCCAGAGCGGAAAGCACCGTTAACGGTTCAAACCGATTCAGAAAATGGGGGATCGATTTCTCGTTGATATAGAGACCATCGGCCACGAAGAGAAAATCGAGCTTCCCTTCCTCGGCCTTTAACGCCGTCGCTTTCACGAAGTCAAAGTTAATACTGGCGTCGGCAATCGCCGCAGGATGGCGCCAGGCGGACATATTCCCGGATGCACCATGCAGAATGGTGCCCAGCCGCAGTTGTCGGGTTGCAGACATCTTTACCTCTCCTGAATTAAACGTGTTGCAGGGCTTTTTCCGCAAGCTGTGCAAAATAGCGGGCGGCGGGCTCAATCAGTGCTTCATCCGGGTTAAAGGCCGGGTGATGTAAACCAAACGGGCTGTTGCTGCCAATGCTGACAAACGCGCCGGGAACAGACTGCAAATAGACCGCAAAATCCTCCCCGCCCATATGCAGTTCCGCGTGCCGGGTTTCATATCCGGCCTCACGCGCGACCGAGGTGGCAAAATCAGCCCAGCGTTCGTCATTCACCAGCGCGGTAGGCCCGGCATACCAGGTGATATCAATCTGTGCGCTGAAGGCGCTGGCAAACCCGGCGGCAATTTCACCCACGCGGGCTTTCACATTCTGCTGCACTTCCGTGCGATGGGTTCGCAACGTGCCTTCCAGCTCGACGCTTTCCGGCAGCACGTTCCAGGTGTTGCCGCCCGCAATGCGGGTTACGCTCAGCACCACCGAATCCAGCGTGTTGACGTTACGGCTGGCGACGCTTTGCAGCGCCGTTACCAGCTGGCTTGCCAGCACGATGGCGTCGTTGCCTTCATGAGGACGTGCGGCGTGCGCGCCTTTACCGGTAATGCGGATCACGAAGCGGTCGACGTTGGCGTAGAACGGCCCGCCGCGGGTGGCGAACTCACCGACCGGCAGGCCAGGCTCGTTGTGCATACCGAAAATCGCGCTGACATCGCGCAGGGCACCGGCCCGCACCATGCTCTTCGCACCGCCAAAGTTCTCTTCAGCAGGCTGAAACAGGATGCGCACCCGGCCGTTAAGCGAGGCCTCCCGCTCTTTCAGCTTTAACGCGGCGCCGAGGATGACGCTGGTGTGGATATCGTGTCCGCAGGCGTGCATCACCCCGGCATGCTGTGAGCTAAACGGTACGCCGCTGCGCTCCTCAATCGGCAGAGCATCAATATCTGCCCGCAGCGCAATCAGTTTGTTGCCCGAGCCGATTTCTGCCACCAGCCCGGTCGACAGGTCGTAAGGCTGTGGGGTAATCCCGGCATTCGTCAGCCACTGGCGCAGGCGTGCCGTGGTTTCCACTTCCTGACCGGACAGCTCAGGGTTCTGGTGCAGCTCGCGGCGCCAGGCTATCAGCTGTTCGCTAAAGCTCATACGGTGACCTCCCTGTTAAGACGCGCCTCGGCAAGCAGACGCAGCGACGCGACGCGCGTTGCCCCCTCCGCCACCGGCGTGTCGATGATAAATTCGTCAATGCCCCACTGCTGGTGCAGCGCGTTGAGCTGTTCCACTACCGACTCAGCGGTGCCCGCCAGCAGCGACTGCGCCCGGCGTGCAATGCGCACCGGCTCACTGCCCGCCTGGCGCGCAAACGCGTAGGCCTGCTCTTCGCTGGCCACGGTGACACGCTGCCCGTTTGCCAGCTCAACGCCCCACACTTCGACCTTCTGCGCCAGCGCGTCTGCCTCGGCCTGCGTCGGCGCGACAATCGCCTGCACCGCCACTATCACGTCCCGCGCGCTGTTCTCACGCCAGGTCGATACCACCTCGCGCAGCAGGTCCGGGTCACCGTTCAGGTGTGCGGCAAACACAAAGTGCCAGTCGAGCCTGGCGGCGAGCAGCGCGCTTTCGGTACTCGCGCCCAGCAGGAAACCCTCAGCAGGCAACGGCGGCAGCGGCGTGGCGCGGACGGCCTCTTCAATAGCGTGATGCTCAGGACGGATCCAGCGGTCGAGCTGGGCCAATTGTTCGGCGAAGCTGCCCTTTTCCTGTTGATTCAGGCCCTGCTGCAGCGCGCGGGTTGAGAGCGGTAATCCACCGGGGGCTTTCCCGACGCCGAGATCGACGCGGCCAGGCGCCAGCGCGGCCAGCACGTTGAAGTTCTCGGCCACTTTATAGGGGCTGTAGTGCTGAAGCATTACGCCGCCAGACCCGACGCGGATGCGCGTGGTTTGCCCGAGGATCCAGGCAATCAGCAGCTCCGGCGAGGGGCTGGCAAGCTGTGGGGTGTTGTGGTGTTCGGCAATCCAGAAGCGGTGATAGCCCAGATTTTCTGCCTGCTGCGCCAGCGCCAGGGTACGCGCCAGTGCATCGGCAGCCGTTTCGTTTTCAGCGATGGGGCTTTTATCCAGAATGCTGATTCGCCATGACATGTTGCGTTCTCGTTTGACTTAACATGTCGACATTATTAAAGGCGCAATTCACCACTGAGAAACAATTAATTTACATTTGGTTTGCCGGAAAACAGATATATAAAACCCTGCTAAGAATAAGACTTTAAGGAGGCAATCAGCGTTTCCACCTGCTCCCGACGGGTAATGCGGACGAAGCGAATATGGCTATATTGCGGGTTTTGCAGGTCGGCTTCATAGCGCGTACGGTTGTTACGCCAGGTTTTCATCGTCCAGATGATAATGGATTCTCTGCTGAAGAACGCGCGTCGGAAACTCTCTTTGTTTCCCGTTCCCGGCCAAAGCTCGTGTTTATGCCAGGCCCGCTTTATTGCTCGGGTGACGGCCTGCCAGAGGGTGCGGGTAAACCCATAATCCACCCAGACCACCACATCGACATTGCGCCATTTCACCGGTCGCGTGCGGTTGTAGTTACCGTCGAGCACCCAGTCTGACGAAGCCTGTAGCGCCTGCGCCAGCTTTGCCTGAAACTCGTTGTCCGGCGTGCCCTGCCAGTTAGCCTGCCAGTAGAGTCTGTCCATCTCGATACAGGGAATAGACAGCGCGGTCGCAATCTGCTTCGCCAGCGTGCTTTTTCCGCTCCCGCTGGTACCGATGACGTTAATTTTCACCTCAGCCTCCCTGTATTTACGAAAATGTGACCAAATGATAGCGTTTTCATCCTGTTAACGAAACGCTATTTCAGCATGACAATTTTTCCAGAGAGACGATCTCCCTCTTGCAGTTTGGCTTATGTCATTTATTTAAGCCGATTCAAAATAACACTCACTAAAATATTTTCAATTTTATTACATTCGACAACATTAACAGATTAAAAATAATGAATGCCGGGTATTTCGGAGAGTCTCAATTTCAGCGAGAATATATCCAGGCCGTTATTAAAATAATCATACTTATCTTGCCGGAGCGCTTTCCGGATTTTTTATTCTTGCACAACATCATGGAGTTACTCATGAGGCGTAACACCCCCGTTACACAAAACGAGTATTTGCTTAACGCCGGTTCGACGTTAATGTCCACCACCGATATAAAAAGTCATATTACCTATGCTAACTCCGCGTTTATAGAAGCCAGCGGATATAAAGAAGAGCATCTTCTGGGTGAACCGCATAACCTCATCCGCCATCCCGACATGCCTGCCGAAGCGTTTGGCGACATGTGGTTTACCCTCCAGCAGGGTGAGACCTGGACAGGTCTGGTGAAGAACCGTCGTCATAATGGCGATCACTACTGGGTGCGGGCCAACGTGACGCCGGTCTGGCAGGGGGAATCCCTGACCGGCTATATTTCGGTGCGCAATATCCCCGCACGGGAAGAGATCGCGGCCAGTGAAAAACTGTATGCAAAAGTGCGTAATAACGAATTAAAACATCATCGTTTTTATAAAGGACTGTTCGTTCGGCGCGGTATATTTTCCTTTTTGTCGCTCTTTAAATGTCTCAGTACCGGAAAACGAATTCAGCTTGGTATTACTGCGACGGCGTTACTTTCCTGCCTGGCGATGTATTTATTCCGCGATCGTCTCGTTCAGGCCGCCACTCTGGTGCTGCTTTTTTCTGCGCTGTCCTGTTATCTCCATGCGCAGATCGCCCGGCCGGTAAAATCCATTGTTCAACAGATGCAGCGCGTGGTTTCAGGACGTAAAACGGACTATTACCATTTTGACAGAATCGATGATATCGGGCTGATGATGCGCCTGGTGAATCAGTCTGGTTTAAACCTGAACTCGCTGGTTGATGATGTCGGGGCGCAAATCAGCGGTATTGGCACCATCAGCCAGCAGGTCGCGAAAGAAGGCGCGGCGCTGCAGGCGCGTTCTGAAGAAACCGCAGATTTCTTGCAGCAAACCGCATCTGCGGTGGAAGAGATCGCCAGCGCCGTGAAGCAGACGGTCGAAACCGCGAACGAGGCGATTCAGATGGCGGATCGCACCCGCGACAGCGCCCACTGCGGGGAAGCGATGATGAAAGAGACCATCGGTATGATGCAGTCCGTTTCGCAGGATAACGGCCAGATCGTCGATATTATCAGCGTTATCGATCGTATTGCCTTCCAGACCAATATTCTTGCGCTGAATGCCGCCGTGGAAGCGGCGCGCGCGGGTGAAGCCGGCCGCGGCTTTGCCGTGGTCGCAGCTGAGGTGCGCAATCTTGCGCAGCACTCCGCGACGGCGGCGAAAGAGATCAAAGCGCTGATCGAGAAAAACGTTGCCAGCGTCAACGCTGGCGTGGAGAAGGTGGTACAAACCGAATCACAGCTGACGGTTATGATCGACAACGTGCTGCGGGTCTCCTCCCTGATTAAGGAGATCGGCCACGCTACGCAGGAGCAAACCCAGGCGCTGACGCTGATCAACGCCTCCCTCTCCCGTATCGGCGCAATGAGCCAGAGCAATACGGGGATGGTAGATAACGTCACTCACGCGGCGAATCACCTGACGCAGCGGACGACGCGCCTGCAGCAGGCGATTGCCGTTTATGGCGGTTAGCCGTTCGGGTACTGCTCGTCGGTCACTTTTTCCAGCCATGTTACCGGGCTGCCGTTTACCGCTTCGGCGATGGCAAGATGCGTCATCGCCGTTTGCGCACTTACGCCGTGCCAGTGCTTCACGCCGGGTGGGATCCAGGCGATATCGCCCTGATTCAGGATTTCCGCCTCTTTGCCCCACGCCTGTAACCAGCCGCGCCCCTGCGTCACAATCAGCGTTTGTCCCAGGGGATGCGTATGCCAGGCCGTGCGCGCGCCCGGCTCAAAGGTTACGGTTGCCCCGCCGACGCTGGCAGGTTCGGTCGCCTGAAAGGGCGCGTCAATGCGAACAGCCCCGGTAAACCAGGCTTCCGGTCCTCGTACTGAAGGTAATGAACCGCTGCGGATAATTTTCATCTTTTGCTCCTCGTTGACTGTTGCGTTAACAGTAGCGCAAAGCACTCCGCAGCATTAGGGTGCATAATCAGATAGGACACATGACTGAAACTCATAAATAGAACCGCGATGCTAAAAGATAATTTCAACGATCTGCTCTCCTTTATGGTGGTGGCCCGCGAGCGCAGCTTTACGCGCGCAGCGGCGCAGCTGGGCGTCTCGCAATCGGCACTGAGCCATGCGATGCGCAAGCTTGAAGCACGATTAGACGTTCGCCTGTTAACCCGCACAACCCGCAGCGTGGTTCCGACACCCGCGGGTGAGCAGCTTTTTTCGCGCCTCAGCCCGCATCTGCTGGAGATCGAACAGGAACTCACGGCGCTTCGCAGCACCCGCGACAAACCCGCAGGCGCTATCCGCATCGTCGCCGGCGAGCACGCGATGGACGCCGTCCTCTGGCCGGTACTGAAGGCTTTTATGCTGCAGTATCCTGACATTAACGTCGAAGTGACGGTCGACAATGGCCTGACAGATATCGTCGATGGCCGCTTCGACGCGGGGGTTCGCCTGGGTGAACAGGTGGCAAAAGACATGATTGCGGTGCGGATTGCGCCGGACATGCGCATGGCGGTTGTCGGCTCCCCGGATTACCTGGCTCGTTTTGGCGTGCCGCTCGTGCCGGAGCAGCTGGGTGAACACCGCTGTATCAATCTCCGCCTGCCCACCCGAGGGGGATTGTATGACTGGGAATTTGAGCGCGACGGGCGCGAGCTTCGCGTGCGGGTTGACGGACAGCTTACGCTGAATAACCTGTCGCAGCGCATCGACGCCGCGGAGAATGGTCTCGGATTAGCCTACGTGCCCGAGTCCTCGGTTCTGGACGCTCTGAATCAGGGACGGCTGGTCAGGGTCCTTGAATCGTGGTGCCCCACGTTTGAAGGATACCACCTCTATTATCCGAGCCGTCGGCAGCACACAACCGCGTTCAGGTTACTTCTCGATGCCCTGCAGCAGCAAAAATTTATACCATCTGGTAATAATTAAGAGAATCTGATGATTAAATAATCAACCCCGCCATTGTTTTGACTAAAAACTCATCACGTTTCAGCGTGTTGTGATCCCCGTCTGCTCTGACCACACGATTTCCTTCGACGTGCATCACTTTCGGCACGGTTATATTTTGCGTCGCTTATGAATTGCAGGTAGGATGCCTCGCCATGTTTCGCCTTATCCATACGCAGAATGACTGGGAAGGCGACATGTGTTTGCGCAGAAGCAATCGTTTGTATTGCGCTCTGCCAGGCAGGACTATCACGATAATGGTTCAGACAGGCAAACAGGTAACTCAATGAAAACAAGCAATAAAAGCGCAGCCGATCATCACGCTGCTAAACGTCGCTGGTTGAACTCCCACGAAGAGGGCTACCACAAAGCGATGGGCAACCGTCAGGTTCAAATGATCGCCATCGGCGGCGCTATCGGAACGGGTCTGTTTTTAGGTGCGGGTGCACGTCTGCAGATGGCTGGCCCGGCTCTCGCCCTGGTCTATCTGGTGTGCGGGATCTTCTCTTTCTTCATTCTCCGCGCGCTGGGCGAGCTGGTACTGCATCGCCCTTCCAGCGGCAGCTTCGTCTCTTACGCCCGTGAATTCCTCGGTGAAAAAGCCGCTTACGTGGCGGGCTGGATGTACTTCGTCAACTGGGCGATGACCGGTATCGTCGACATCACCGCCGTTGCGCTGTATATGCACTACTGGGGCGCGTTTGGCGATGTGCCGCAGTGGGTCTTTGCGCTTGGCGCGCTGGCGATTGTCGGCACCATGAACATGATCGGCGTGAAGTGGTTCGCGGAGATGGAGTTCTGGTTTGCGCTGGTTAAAGTGCTGGCCATCGTGGTGTTCCTGGTCGTGGGTACCGTCTTCCTCGGCAGCGGTAAGCCGCTGGATGGCAATGCCACCGGCTTCCACCTGATAACCGATAACGGCGGATTCTTCCCGCACGGTCTGCTGCCTGCGCTGGTGCTGGTTCAGGGCGTCGTGTTCGCCTTCGCCTCCATCGAGCTGGTGGGCACCGCAGCAGGTGAATGTAAAGATCCGCAGACGATGGTGCCAAAAGCCATCAACAGCGTGATCTGGCGTATCGGTCTGTTCTACGTCGGTTCCGTGGTGCTGTTGGTGCTGCTGCTGCCGTGGAACGCCTATCAGGCGGGCCAGAGTCCATTCGTGACCTTCTTCTCGAAGCTGGGCGTGCCGTACGTGGGCAGCATCATGAACATCGTGGTCCTGACCGCAGCGCTCTCCAGCCTGAACTCCGGTCTTTACTCGACCGGCCGTATCCTGCGCTCCATGTCCATGGGCGGTTCTGCGCCGAAGTTCATGTCCAAGATGAGCAAGCAGCACGTGCCGTACGCCGGTATTCTGGCGACGCTGGTGGTCTATGTCTTCGGCGTGTTCCTGAACTATCTGGTGCCGTCTCAGGTATTCGAAATCGTTCTGAACGTGGCGGCACTGGGGATTATCGCGTCCTGGGGCTTTATCGTGGTCTGCCAGATGCGTCTGCGCAAAGCGATTAAAGAAGGCAAAGCTGCTGACGTCAGCTTTAAGCTGCCTGGCGCGCCGGTGACTTCCTGGCTCACCCTGCTCTTCCTGTTCAGCGTGCTGGTGCTGATGGCCTTCGACTACCCGAACGGCACCTACACCATCGCGACCATTCCGCTGCTGGCCGTTCTGCTGATTGCGGGCTGGTTCGGCGTGCGTAAACGCGTTCATGAAATTCACAGCACCGCGCCGGTTCATCCTGACGATGAAAAACACGACGCCCCGCTGGTAGAAGAAACCTCGCGTTAATAAAAAAGCCGGGTGGCGGCTTCGCCTTACCCGGCCTACATTTCATGGTTTTGTAGGCCCGGTAAGCGGCAGCGCCACCGGGCAATCCCATCTTACAGAGCAATACGCATCACATCGTCAGGCTGGGTGGCTTCCTGCTGGCGGGTGGATTTCTGTTTCACCGTCACGTACAGGGTTTTGCCATCCGCAGAGAGCGCCAGGCTGTTCGGGTAGACCGGAGTGTCGAAGGTTTTCGTCACCTTATACGTTTTCCCATCAATGACGCTTACCTTGCCGGCTTCACGGTGCGTCACGTAGGCTTCATTGCGGGCCGGGTTAAACAGGACCGCCAGGGATTCCGCCGCGGCGATTTTCTCGATCACGCTACCGTCTTTCAGGCTCACCACCAGCACTTCCGGCTGTTTTGAATCGGTCAGGAACGCGCGCTGACCGGCAGTGTCGAGGCTCAGGTTCAGGTAGAAGTGCTCCTTCCCGTCATCCTGCACCTTTTTACGGGCAATAATTTTATTGCTGGCCGTATCAATCGTCACCAGTTCGCCGTCCGCATTCGTGGTGTACAGACGTTTCGCCTGCGCATCCAGCGCCAGGCCGGTGCTGTAGGTGCCCGTATTGGCAATGGTTTCTTTCAGCTTCAGCGTGGCGCCATCCACGACCCAAATCACGCTCTCTTTACCGACACCGGTGATGTAAATCGTGTTGCTCGCGTCATCTGCCACCAGCTGGCGAGGCTGCAGCGGTTTGACGGTTTCGCTGCGCTGACGCCCGTCCAGCACCAGCCGCCCTTTTACGTCACCCGTTTTTGCATCAATCGCGGTTACCGCGCCGTTGATCGTATTGCCGAACCACAGCGTTTGAGTCGCCTTGTCAAAGGTGGCGCCAAAGGGTTTCAGATCGCTATGGATTGCCTGCGTCACGTCCAGCGTGACCGGATCAAGACGGTAGACAACCCCGCCCTTGTCGGTTTTACGGCTTTGCGAGGTTGCCACCCACAGCGCATTCTCCTGCTGGCTCACGGCCATTTCATACGCCCCTTTGCCCACCGCTTTACGCAGCACCTCTTCGGCGGCATGCACCTGGAACGTCCCGGCAAGCAGTAAAGTGGCAGACAGCAGCGACAGGCTCAGACGCGGCGAGCACAGTTGACGTAAAGACATATCAATTCCTTTTCTGAAAAGTGGGGTTGGGCTGACATCACTTCCGGCAGACAACGTCATGGCATTGTCTTTTGATAATGAGAATAGTAATCATTAATGTGTTAAATGTGGAGTTTTTCTTTCCCGCTTCGCCTTCCATTAACGCAATGTGCGGTTATAGTTTTCAAAACTTTTACAAAACCTTTAACATATATGGACATGTTCCATTTGGTTCGTTTATACACCACAACCGGTTTTATTCATGAAAATCATTTCTGCCCGTAAGGCTTCTCTCCCGCTGCTGCTGGTTCCTGTTATTTTTGCGCCGCTCACCGCCGTGAGCGCAGAGGAACAGACCATGATCGTCAGCGCCACGCCGCAAACCGTATCGGAGCTCGATACTCCGGCCGCGGTCAGCGTCGTCAATGGCGACGATATGCGCCAGGCCGCGCCCCGCATTAACCTGTCTGAATCCCTTGGCAGCGTACCCGGGCTGCAAATTCAGAACCGTCAAAACTACGCCCAGGATCTCCAGCTTTCGATGCGCGGATTTGGCGCCCGCTCAACCTTTGGGGTGCGCGGTATCCGTATGTACGTCGATGGTATTCCAGCCACCATGCCGGACGGACAGGGTCAGACCTCCAACATCGACCTTTCCAGCGTGGAGAGCGTTGAAGTGCTGCGCGGTCCCTTCTCTGCCCTGTACGGCAACGCCTCTGGCGGCGTAATCAACATCAACACCCAGACCGGGCAGCAGCCGCCGACCATTGAAGCCAGCAGCTATTACGGCAGTTACGGGACCTGGCGCTATGGCATGAAAGCCACCGGCGCGATGGGTGACGGCACCCACGCCGGGGACGTGGATTACACCGTCTCCACCACCCGCTTCACCACCAAAGGCTACCGCGACCACAGCGGCGCGCGGAAAAATCTCGCTAACGCCAAACTGGGTGTGCGCATTGACGACGCCAGCAAGCTGACGCTGATTTTCAACAGCGTGGACATGAAGGCCAACGATCCGGGTGGACTGAATTACCAGGAGTGGCGGGACAACCCGCGTCAGTCGCCGCGCGGCGATCAGTACAACACCCGTAAGACCATCAAGCAGACCCAGGCCGGCCTGCGCTACGATCGCCAGCTCAGCGCTCAGGACGACCTCAGCGTGATGATGTACGCCGGCGAGCGTGAAATGACGCAGTACCAGTCGATTCCGTATCAGCCGCAGCTAAAAGCCACTCACTCCGGCGGGGTGATTGATATGCAGCGCCACTATCAGGGCGTGGATACCCGCTGGACGCACCGCGGCGAGCTGCTGGTTCCGGTGACCTTCACCACCGGTCTGAACTACGAAAACATGAGCGAAGACCGTCGCGGATACGAGAACTTCGTGATGCGCAACGGCGTGCCGGACTACGGCGTCAAAGGCGATAAACGTCGTGACGAACGCAACCTGATGTGGAACGTCGATCCTTATCTGCAAACGAGCTGGCAGCTGACGCAGAAACTCTCTGTCGACGCGGGTGTCCGCTACAGTTCGGTCTGGTTTGATTCCAACGACCACTACGTTACGCCGGGCAACGGCGATGACAGCGGTGACGCGAGCTACCACAAGTGGCTCCCGGCGGGCGCCGTGAAGTATGCGGTGACGGATGCGTGGAACCTCTACGCTGCCGCAGGGCGTGGCTTTGAAACGCCAACCATCAACGAGCTCTCCTATCGCGCCGATAACCAGGGCGGTCTGAATATTGGCCTGAAGCCGTCCACGAATAATACGTATGAAGTGGGCAGCAAAACCCGCATCGGCAACGGCCTGCTGACGGCGGCGCTGTTCCGCACCGATACGGATGACGAGATCGTGGTGGACTCCAGTTCTGGCGGCCGTACAACCTATAAAAATGCCGGGAAAACCCGTCGTCAGGGTGTCGAAGTTTCCCTGGATCAGCAGTTCGCTGAGAGCTGGAAGCTGAAGATGGCGTGGACGTACCTGGATGCCACCTACCGGACTAACGTCTGCAGCGACGCAGACTGTAACGGTAACCGTATGCCGGGGATTGCGCGCAACATGGGCTTCGCCTCGTTTGGCTGGCAGCCGGAGGAAGGCTGGTATGCGGGGACAGACGTGCGCTACATGAGCGATATCATGGCCGACGACGAAAACACCGCGAAAGCGCCGTCCTATACGGTAGTCGGACTGAATACCGGGTATAAATTTAACTACGGCAACTGGGGAATGGACGTCTTTGGCCGCGTCGATAACCTGTTCGACAAAGAGTACGCGGGCTCGGTAATTGTCAACGAGTCCAACGGTCGTTATTACGAGCCTGCACCGGGCCGAAACTATGGCGTCGGGCTGTCGGTCTCTTATCGCTTCGAGTAAGCAAAAAAGAAAAGTTTATTTTATAAATGAAATAACCCTCCTGATGGCATTAAGCCATCAGGAGTTATTCACCAGATAAATAATTAGCGGCGGTATATAGTCGCTCTAATAAATAATCTCTCAGTTAAAATATTGTCGCTGTAAAAGAGAATCTGCTTCATCAATCAACTTATCAATCGCCTTCTGGCTCGCATCAACATCTCTCCGCTCAAGGGCCGAAAGAAGCTCGTCATAGTGATACGTTGCCGTTTTGATGTCGTTAAGTTCGTGATGCAGGTAGTTCATGCAGGGCCCGATGCGGACCCATAGCTGTTCAATTAAGGCATTAAGCGTAGGCATTTCCGCATACTGATAAAGCGTAAACCTGAAGATACGATTCGCATGCAATGCCTGCTGAACGTTTCCATTGCGCATGGCCTCATGGAAAGCCTCTGACATTTTGCGCAACGCCTCCAGCTTGCCGTCTGACATCTTCTGGCATGCTGCGGCGACCGCCATTGGCTCAAGCTGTTTTCTGATGGCGTTAATCTCGTTATAACGCTCCAGCGTCACTTCAGGGACCAGAAATGCCTATGCGGGCGTGGCGTGAAGCGCGCCTGAGGAGACCAGGCGCAACAGCGCTTCGCGGACCGGCGTAATACTGGTGCCTAATTTATCAGCAATCTCTTTCGTAATCAGTCGTGCTCCTGGTTTGAGAGAGCCTGTAATTAACGCCCCTTTCAAACTGTGTTCAACCTGCATGGTAAGGCTAACCCTTTGGGCTTTTTCTAAGTGATCCAAATCAAGCATGTGGAATTCCTGTAGCTAAAACTTAATGCTATTTTTAAACGCCAGTTTTAATAAAACGGCGCCGGTACGATATATCCTGTATCGTCATGCCTGGTGGTGGGAAGTACAAAAAACAGCAAAAAAAGCAAACGTCATTTTTTTTATCGTTTTCGGGCTCATCGGGGATGATGGCGCGAAAAGTCATGTCCAGTAATTAAAGACAATATATCGTATCTTCACAAATAAATATGGCGGGAAACCCCGCCATATTGCGCTTTATTTATTGTCACTCGCGACGCGAATCACGACTTTGCCGAAGTTTCGTCCTTCCAGCAGGCCAATGAGCGCCTCGGGGGCGTTTTCCAGCCCGTCCGTGACCTGTTCGCGATAGTGGATTTTTCCCTCCTGCACCCAGCGCCCCATCTCTTCCTGGAACTCATGGATGCGATGTCCATAGTCCTGGCCGATGATAAAGCCCTGCATCCGAATGCGTTTCTTGAGAAGGGTCGCCATCAGAAGCGGCAGGCGGTCCGGCCCGTCAGGCAAGCCCGTCGCGTTGTAGCCGCTCACCAGGCCACACACCGGCACGCGCGCGGAGGTGTTCAGCAGGGGCAGCACGGCGTCAAACACTTTCCCGCCGACGTTTTCATAGTAGACATCAATGCCGTTCGGGCAGGCCTGCTTGAGCTGGTCGGCAAAATCCGCGGCGTGGTGATCCAGACACTCGTCAAACCCGAGCACCTCAACGGCATGGCGGCATTTCTCTGCGCCACCGGCGACGCCGACCACCCGGCAACCTTTGATTTTGCCGATCTGCCCAACCGTCGCGCCAACCGGGCCGGTCGCCGCCGCCACCACCAGCGTTTCACCCGCTTTCGGTTGCCCGATATCCAGCAGCCCCATATAGGCGGTAAAGCCCGGCATACCCAGTACGCCCAGCGACCAGGAAGGATGAGACGGATTTTCGCCCAGCTTCACCAGGCCGCTGCCGTCCGAGAGTTCATATTCCTGCCAGCCGCTGTAGCCCAGCACCCATTCACCGGCTTTGTAGTCGGGATGATTTGACTGTTCAACGCGGCTGACCGTTCCCCCCACCATCACCGCACCGAGCTCAACCGGCGGTGAATAGGATGGCGCGTCGCTCATGCGACCCCGCATATAAGGATCCAGCGACAGCCAGACGGTACGAAGCAGAAGCTGCCCCGCCCCTGGTTCCGGAACAGGCTGCGTTTCCAGACGAAAATTTTCCGCGACCGGTGCGCCCTGTGGACGAGAGGCCAGCACCCAGCGGCGGTTATGCGAAACAGAGTGATTCATCAGGATCTCCTTCTGGTACAAATGTCATTACAGCCTGGCTCACGTTCGGCGTTATCGCATTAGCATTACGAGCCAGACTGATTGAGGCGTACAACCAGATAGATGCAGGTTTCATTCGTCTCGTTGATGAACCGGCAGTCATTAGGCGGCCCCAGCTCCAGACAGTCTCCGGCGTGCATCTCGTGGCGGGTGTCGCCCTCCTGAAACACCAGCTCACCGGACTGCAGCCAGATAAGCTGACGCGCCAGCGCGTAAGAAGAGGCCGGCATCGGAACATCGCTGCCCGCAGGCAGTTCAATCTGAACAAGGTCGATGGGCAGATCGGTACGGGGAGAAACATGGCGGCGAAGGTAGTGCGTCTGCGGGTCGCGCCAGACGGGCTGATTTGCCAGGCGCAGCAGCTTGCCCTCCTGCATTTCGGCCCGGGCAATCAGCGTTGACATGCTGATGCCAAACGCGCCCGACAGGCGGGCAAGCAAGGTGGCTGTCGGGCTACTGTCCCCGCGCTCGATTTTATGGATCATGGCGCGGGAGACGCCTGCCCGGTCCGCCAGCTCGCTCAGGGACCACCCGCGAGACTCGCGTTCAAGGCGAATTCTTGCGCTAATCCGTTGATTCATTGTGTCTGTTATGGTGTTCATGACGTCATACTATAGTGTATGAACGGCAATTCAATGGGCTTTTGATAACAAAAAAATATGGCTTATGCCGTAGCGATCGGGCGATACAGTTGTGTAATATCGTAGCGATAACGTAATACTATAGTGAACAACACACAGAGGCTTCATCATGATCGTTCGTCATGCCTGCAAAGAAGACTGCGCTGCGATAGGCGAGATTTACAACCACGCGGTGCTGCACACTGCCGCGATCTGGAACGATAAAACCGTCGATACCGATAACCGCATCGCCTGGTTTGAGGCGCGCTCGCTTGCGGGCTACCCGGTTCTGGTGAGCGAGGAAGACGGCGTAATCACCGGCTACGCCTCTTTCGGCGACTGGCGCGCCTTTGACGGCTTCCGTCATACGGTTGAGCACTCGGTCTACGTCCACCCGGCCCATCAGGGCAAAGGGATTGGCCGCACGCTGATGAAGGCGCTGATTAACGAGGCCCGCGCCATCGGGAAACACGTGATGGTGGCCGGGATTGAAGCGCAAAACCATGCCTCGATTCATCTCCATGAAACGCTCGGCTTTGTGACGACCGGACAAATGCCGCAGGTGGGAACCAAATTTGGCCGCTGGCTGGACTTAACCTTTATGCAGCTGCAGCTGGACGAGCGCAGCGACCCGGACGCGATCCCATGAATCAGTCACTGACGCTGGCGTTTCTGGTGGCGGCGGGCATTGGCCTGGTGGTGCAAAACACCCTGATGGTGCGTATCACCCAGTCCTCCTCCACCATTCTTATCGCGATGCTGCTGAATTCGCTGGTCGGCATCGTGCTGTTTGTCAGCATTCTGCTGCTAAAACAGGGCGTCGCCGGGTTCAGCGAGCTCGCCGCAACGGTGCGCTGGTGGACGCTTATCCCGGGGCTGCTGGGGTCGTTTTTCGTGTTTGCCAGCATCAGCGGCTATCAGAACGTTGGCGCGGCGACGACCATCGCCGTGCTGGTCGCAAGCCAGCTGATTGGCGGGCTGGTGCTGGACGTGCTGAGGAGCCAGGGCATCCCGCTGCGCGCCCTGATCGGCCCGGTGTGCGGCGCGGTGATGCTGGTGGTCGGGGCCTGGCTGGTGGCGCGACGCCAGTTTTGATGGTTACAGTATGGTGCCGCCTTTCGTCAGCAGTTCCTCACGCGCGTCCATCTCCTCTTTATGCTGCTTACCGTGGTGCGAAATCGCGGTGCGCAGACGCTGCTGCTGGGTGTAGCGATCTTCACGGCTGAGCTCTGCATCATCGCTTAATTCAATCAGCAGCTCGTTCATGTGGATAATCACGCTCTCTTCGATGGCAGCATCGACGCGGGCGATAACTTCGTTTAAATGTGACATTGTCACTCCTTGTTATGTGCCCGGTGGCGCTACGCTTACCGGGCCTACGGGTGCCAAATGTAGGCCCGGTAAGGCGTAGCCGCCACCCGGCTAAAAAGGCTTAGTTCAGCTTCGCTTTCGAGAAATCGCTGCCCATAAGGCTTACGCTGTACCCGGTCACGTTGCTGCGGGTCGCGTAGAACGTTTTCCCGTTTGCGAGCGCAATCCACGGCGCCTGCTGGTAGAAAATCTCCTGCGCCTGGCCATAGAGCTTCGCGCGCTCGGCAGGGCTGCTGGTCAGCTTCGCTTTTTGCACCAGACCATCATACCCCTTATCGCACCAGCGCGCGGCGTTTGAGCCGGTTTTAATGCTGTTGCAGCCGAGCAGCACGTCGGCAAAGTTGTCCGGGTCGCCGTTGTCGGACATCCAGCCAAACAGCGCGGAGTCATGCTCGCCTTTACGCATTCCGGAAAGATATTCGCCCCACTCGTAGGAGACAATTTTGGCCTTCACGCCGACTTTTGCCCAGTCGCTCTGGATCATCTCCGCGATACGACGCGAGTTCGGGTTATACGGACGCTGAACCGGCATTGACCACAGCGTGACTTCCGCGCCCTTCTCCAGACCCGCCTGCTTCAGCAGGGCTTTCGCTTTTTCAGGATCGTAGCTGTAGTCCTTCAGGTCTTTATTGAAGCCCAGCATATTTGGCGGGATCGGTGATTTTGCCACCGTGCCCGATCCCATAAACACCGCATTAACGATAGCCTTCTTGTCAGTCGCGTAGTTGAGCGCCTGACGCACCAGCACGTTATCAAACGGTTTTTTCTCGGTATTAAACGCCAGATAACCAACGTTCAGCGCATCGACGGCGTGCAGCGTCAGGTCTTTGTTGTTCTTGATGGCGTCAAACTGTACCGGGGATGGCGCAGGAATAATCTGGCACTCGTTGGTCTGCAGCTTCGCCAGGCGGGTTTCCACGTTTGGCGTAATGGAGAAAATGAGATGCTTCGTCGGCACCTCGCCTTCCCAGTAGTTAGGGTTCGCGACGTAGCGGATCAGCGAATCCACTTTGTACTGCTGCAGCACGTAAGGCCCGGTACCAATCGGCCAGGTGTCAACGTTTTCAGGCGTGCCTTTTTTCAGCATTGCGTCGGCGTATTCCGCGGAGAGAATCGAGGCGAAATCCATCCCCCAGTCGGCCAGAAACGCGGCGTTGGGTTCGCTGAGGGTGAACTGGACGTGATAATCATCGACCTTTTTAACGTCCTGGATCAGCTTATCGAGACCGACATCATTAAAGTACTCGTAGTTGCCCTGCGACACGTTGTGGTACGGGTGTTTAGGGTCTTTCTGACGCATGACCGAGAAAATAACGTCATCGGCATTAAAGTCGCGCGTCGGTTTGAAGTATTTGTTGCTGTTGAACTTCACCCCTTTACGCAGGGCAAAGGTATAGGTCTTGCCATCCGGCGAAATCGTCCAGGACTCCGCCAGCGACGGCACCGGGGTGTTTTTCACCGGGTCGAAATTGATCAGACGGTTATACAGCACCTGAGAGCTGGCCACAAAAGACGGGCCAGAGCTGGCGATTTGCGGGTTGAAGGACTCGGGGGAGGCTTCTGAACAGTAAATAAGGGTGTCGTTATTTGCCGCCCATGCGGCACCGGCTGGTAACAGCGCGCTCAGCGCAAGGGCGAGCAGTGTTTTCCCTGTAGACATGGTTATAACCCTGACAGTTTTATTATATAGGACAGTAATAACAGCACAGGCGTTTTGACCTGGCAAATAACGAAACACTATCAGGTTATTCTAAAGCCGCGGTTTTTGCTGTTTTAACCGCCAGCGCCCAGAAAGCCGATTTGCCTTAAGTGCCATTATTCGTCAAGCACAACCGTCACTTTCTATGCCTCAAGAAATCGGCGCTTTTAGCGTCTCTTCCTCCGTTTGGTTGCGTCCTCGGTTCGTTAAAGTAATGGTGTGAAGAAGTATATGGGATCAAATCGTGGCAAAAACTCTTTTACGCAGCGGTAATCTGGATGATTTTCAGGCCGTTGGCGGCGGCGGACAAGCCGTTTTCGAATCAGCGTTGCAAATCCGGGAAGCGCTCCGGTTGCGCAAACAACAGGCCATCGTCGACTGTCTGGCGATTCCTCAGGTCAACGACAGCGGCGACCGCGTGGACTGGTATTCCCCGGTTGAAGGGAGCGTAACCAGCTGGAAAGCGGCCGATGAAGATGATCGCTATCGCGCCCTGCGCTATCTGGAAAACACGCTCGCCAGCGTCGAGTCATTAAGCAAGAAATGCCTGCAGTCGCCTAAAACCGCGCAACAGCTTTTTGGCTCTCTGCTGTCGAAGGCATTTCAGTTCCCGGGCGAAAACTTCCTCTTCCTGGTGGACGGAAAGCCGGTCATCAGTTTCTGGGGATTTGTAAACCTCAACGAGAACGCGCGCGACGATGTCCTCGACTGCCTGCGTGAATCGCTGATCCCTGAGCCAGCCCCCGTTGTGATTGACGATCCTGAACCCGAGTCTGAGCCAGAGCCGGTGATGACCTTTGAGCACGCTGACGAGCCGCTGATCGCTCCATCCACGGTGGTGCGTATTACGCCGGAGGAGCTGTATGAGCCCGAACCGGCCCCTGCCGTTGCACAACCTGTTCAGGCGCCTGCTCCAGCGAACGTCGTGAAAAAGCGCCGCGTTCCCCTGTGGACCCTGCCGGTTGCCGCCGTGATCGTCGCCGCCGTTGCCGCTCCGCTGCTGTGGCCAAAACAGGCGCCTTCCGCTGAGCCTGCTCCGGCTCCCACACCTGAACCCGTGGAGATTGCGCCAAAACCGATCAAGGCGGTTGAGCCGCTGGCGATGAAGCTACCGCTGCATCAGGCGGAGGTCGTGGCCAGCAAAGAAAAAGAAGCGGCTCCGGCTGAAGCTGCGCCACAACCCGCTCCGGTGGTGATTGTCGCCATTCCGAAAGACGCCATGGTGATGGAAGCGAATCAGGTGAAAGCGGGATCGACGCGCTTCCTGAACGGCACCTGGCGCGCCATCCTCGACGTGAAGGATCCGGTGACCGGCAAGCCGCCTTCGCTGCGCTATCAAATCCAGAACAATAAAGGTTTCGCCCGCGTTGTCCACGGCGACAACATTGTCTGCCGCGCGGAGGTCTTCTCCGGCCTACACAGCAATGGCGAACTGATGATTAAGAGTCGCGGTACTGCCCGCTGCACCGACGGTTCCCGCTACCCGATGCCGGAAGTGGCCTGTAAAGCAGGCACCAGCGATATCGCAGAATGTCGCGCCCGTTATGATGCCAACACCGTCGTCCCACTGACGTTCAAGAAAGCAGGTGCCTGATCCTATGCTGGTAAATCTTTGCGACTATAAACAAAGCGTCACGCTTATTGCCAACAGCGGCGTGCAGTTCCTCGATTTCGGTCTGACGCCGCAGGACTCCGCCAGCAACGGGCGCTTCGTACGTAAAACCGCGAACGGCCCGCTACTGCGCCTCGATTTCGACCTGGTCAACGGTCGCTATACCCTGCCGGGCATGAACGGCGGCCAGCCTGAAGTGGTCAAGCCGGAAACCACTATCCCGCTGCATCAGTCGCTGGCGGTACTGGATGGCGTCTGGCTTCCGGTTCCGTTCCTGCGCTTCAACCCGCCGCGGACCTTTGTTGAAGGGCCGGATAACTGGGCGCGCGTTCAGGTGCGCAAGCTTGACACCCCGGACACGGCAGGCAATACGCACCGCGTCACGCTCGCGCTTGACAGCCAGATTGCCGACCATGCCACATCCGCGCTCTCTCCGGTGGAAAACGATATTCTGAACGGGACCCGCTTCGCGCTGGCGTGGCGCGATAACGAGGTAGACAGTTTCCTCGATCAGACCTGGATTGACGGCTGGCTGCGCGAGGCGTTTACCCAGTATGCCGACGGCGTTGAGAACCGCTCTGAACGCGACCTGCAGCAGGCGATGCGCAGTTTTGAATATCAGGCCCACTGGCTTAACCTGCTGACCATGCTCGGTGAACAGCTCACCGTACCGGAAGTGAAATTTGTCACCCATACGCTCAGCACGCCTGCCATTCCGGTCGACCTGATCCTCGACGTGGGCAATACCCACACCTGCGGCGTCATTATTGAAGACCACGGCGATGCCAACGATGGGCTGCGCCAGACCGCCGAGCTGCAGGTCCGCTCGCTCAGCGAGCCGCAGTTTCTGAACGAACCGCTGTTCACCAGCCGTCTCGAGTTTTCGGAAGCGCGTTTTGGCAAGCAGCACTTCTCGGTGGAAAGCGGTCGCGAAGATGCCTTTGTCTGGCCGTCGATTGTCCGCGTAGGTGATGAAGCCCGCAAGCTGGCGATGCAGCGTCTGGGCACCGAGGGCAACAGCGGTATCTCCAGCCCGCGTCGCTACCTGTGGGATGAAACCCCGGTCGTGCAGGACTGGCGCTTTAGCCAGATGAACAGCAAGACCCAGCGTGAACCGCTTGCCACCGCGTTCCCGCTGATGAACCTGATGAACGATGACGGCGAGCCGCTCTTCACGCTGCCGCAGGACGAGCGCCTGCCGGTCTTCTCGCCGCAGTACAGCCGCAGCACCCTGATGACCCATATGCTGTGCGAGCTGCTGGCACAGGCGCTGGGGCAGATCAACAGCGTCGCCACGCGCCTGCGCCTGGGCTTCCCGGCGTCGCCGCGCCAGCTGCGCACGCTGATCCTGACGCTGCCCTCCGCCATGCCAAAGCAGGAGCGCGAGATCTTCCGACGCCGCATGTTTGAAGCCATCGCCATTGTCTGGAAAGCGATGGGCTGGCACCCGCAGGATGAGGATTTTGTCACCCGCAAACAGCAGGAAAAAAGCGTGGTGCCGGTACCGGAAATCCAGATGGAGTGGGATGAAGCCAGCTGCGGTCAGCTGGTCTGGCTGTATAACGAAGCCATCTCCCGCTTTGGCGGCCAGACCGAGGCCTTCTTCGCCTCCCTTGCCCGTCCGGACCGTGAGCCTGAGCCGGGCAGCCAGCCGGGACGCGCGCTGCGCGTCGCGTCCATCGACATCGGCGGCGGCACAACGGATATGGCGATCACCCATTACCAACTGGACGACGGCTCCGGCAATAACGTCAAAATCACCCCGCAGCTGCTGTTCCGGGAAGGGTTTAAGGTGGCGGGCGACGACACGCTTCTGGACGTGATTCAGCGCTACGTATTGCCCGCCCTGCAAACGCAGCTGCAAAAATCCGGTATCGCAGACGCCTCGCTGCTGATGGCCTCGCTGTTCGGCGACTCCGGGCGCATTGATACCCAGGCCGTACTGCGCCAGCAGACGGCGCTGCAGCTGTTTATGCCGCTTGGCCATGCGATTCTTGCCGGGTGGGAGTCCAGCGACGTTGACGATCCGCTGGCTGGTCTGCACGCCACCTTTGGCGATCTCCTGCCGCAGAAGCCGACCCGCAACGTGATGAACTATCTGCAGCAGGCGATCGACCATGCCCTGCCTGCGGGTTCTGACGCTTTTGACCTGTTCGCCGTGCCGCTGCACGTCAATTTCCGCGAAATGCAGGATGCGATGCTGGCCGGGCAGTTTACGCTGGCCTCCCCGCTCCACGCGGTGTGTGAGGCGATCTCCCATTATAGCTGCGACATTCTGCTGATCACCGGACGCCCGGGCTGCCTGCCTGGGGTTCAGGCGCTGATTCGCCACCTGCAGCCGGTGCCGGTCAACCGCATCGTCTGGCTGGATAAATACCAGGTGCATGAGTGGTATCCGTTCAGCCAGCAGGGACGCATTGGCAACCCGAAATCGACCGCTGCCGTGGGGGCCATGCTCTGCAGCCTGGCGCTTGACCTGCGTCTGCCGCGCTTCAACTTTAAGGCCGCGGACATTGGCGCGTATTCCACCGTGCGCTATCTGGGCGTGCTGGATAACACCGTCAATACCCTGCGCGAGGAAAACGTCTGGTATCAGGATATCGATCTTGATAAACCCGGTGCGAAGCTTGACGCGCGTCTGCACTTCCCGCTGCGCGGTAACGTCACCCTCGGCTTCCGCCAGCTGGCGAACGCGCGCTGGCCGGCCACGCCGCTCTACACGCTCAGCATTAACTCGGCCGAACTGGCAAAAGCGATTGCCGGCGACGGCGTGCTGAACGTGCGGCTCAAACTCTGCGGCGGCAGCAAGCATGAAGGCCCGGAGGCCTTCGAGCTGAGCGATGCCTGGCTGCAGGACGGCACGCCGGTGGCGCCTGACGCCTTAACCTTCAAACTGAATACCCTGGCCGACCGCCGACACAGCGGCAGCCACTACTGGATCGACAGCGGGAGCGTATACCTGAAATGACAGCGACGACCACCACCACTCAGGCCTTAATCGGGTGGATCAACGAGACGCGCCTGAACGCCCCCGTGCTGGATAACGATGCCGACGCCCTGCTTGCCCGCATCAACGCGGCGCAGGCGCGCGAGCAGGCCATTGAACGCGCCATGACCCGCCAGAGCAGCATCGGGCTTTACGGCCATTCGCAGAGCGCGAAAGCGCACCTGCTGTTGTCGCTGTGCGGCAGCGGCAATGGACGCCTGAACGTGACGCCAGGCCAGCGCACCTTTGACTATTTTTCGCATATCAATCCGGGACATGCCCTGACCAACATGGCCGTCCGCTTCACCCGGGAAACCCCGGAAGCGCTTGACGAGGCGTTTCCGCTGCGCCTGAGCCTGGTCACCGAGGCCGAGCTGGTGCAGCTGTTTATTGCCCGCACGACGCTGCATCCGCAGATGCGCGCGGTGGATAAGGCGGTCATTGAGACCCGCCTGGAGAAATGGCGCGGTCTGCGCCAGCCGCAGAGCGTGCCCGGCATCACGGCGCAGGACGTGGGGGCGATTGCCCGCTTCTGGCAGAGCACGGTACCCGCCGCGAAACAGCAAATTGATGATGCCCTGTGGCACGAGTTCGCCCAACTGGTGCCTTCGCTCGATCTCAGCACCCGCGCCAGCGTCTGGTCGCTGCTGTGGGGCGAGCAGCAGGAACTGACCCAGCAGTGGTTAAATCTGGCCCATGTGCTGCACCAGACCAGCCATGCCAGCGAGATTGCGGCCCCCCTTAGCCTGCTGGTGGACAGCTTCGGGCTGCCTGGCGAAGAGTTCCTGACGCACGACGGCTCGGTAGCGCTGCAGAATACGCAAGAGACGCTTCTCCATCCGCTGAACAACGGTGAAATGCTGAACGCCATCAGCCTCCCCGTCGATGTGCTGGCCTTCCTGACCCGCGAGCTGGTGCTTCCGGTTGAGAACGGCGCGCTGGATAATGTCGATATCATTGATATCCCGGTGTTTGAAGACCGCCATGCCGATCCGCTACGCCAGGCAAAATCCCAGTGGCTGCTTGAGCACTACCGTCAACAGCTCCAGCCGGATGTGCTGGTCATCTGCAACGCGACGGCGCAGCACGAACAGACGGCCAAAAAAGCAAAAGTGTTAATGAACTGGGTCAGGGAGACGCAGCCTGCGGAAGAATCTGCCCTGCTGGGTCTGGTATGGGCGATCACCCCGCACGACGCTCGCTTTACCACCCGGCAGAATCTCGATGAAGCCGTACAGCATCTGCTCGGGAAGCCCGGCCTGCGCTGGGGCACGCTGCAGGCTCTGGACAGCCACAGCATGCAGCGCGTCATTGAGTGGCTGTCTCAGGCCACGCTGCCCGCGCAGCGACAGAAGCGTCTCGGCACGCTCAAAAACGCGCTGCGTCTGGAGCTCTCGGCGATGATGCAAAGCTACCTGGCACCGCTGGTTGAGGAGCCAGGTATCCGACGCACTCAGGCAGAAAACATGGTGCGCACGCTGCAAAGCAGTGCCGCCCGCCACGGCGAGCTGCTTGAAGGCCTGCTGCCGCCGCTGAAGGCCTTTGAAACGCTGTTGGCCGTTCAGCAGCCGCGCGAGGAGCAGGTTAACGGGCTATTTACGGATACCATTGACCTGTTTGCCGAGAACGCCCAGGAAAGCGCCGGTCTGTACCAGACCAAAGACAAAGCGCGCCTGGCGCACAAAGTCTGGATAAATCATCTGCGCCAGTGGAGCCGCAACGAGGCGACAGCCGCCCGTCTTGGGATGGATCCTGCGGTATTGCAGCAAATTGCGGATGTGCTGGTGGTCACCAGCTACCGGCTGGATCTGCCTCAGCAGCTGCAGCGAATTGTCGAAGCGGATAAGAGTAGCGCTGCGCAACTGCATGCCGTGATGGGCAATTTCATTGGCTGGCTGGGTTACGACAAGACGCCCGTGGCGACGCGCCCGGCAAGCCGCATCCGCAAGGGGCAGGCCATCTTCGTCACCCCGGTGGTGAGCAGCGCCGAGCCCCGCCTGACGCGTCTGGGTGAACAGCCGGTCCATGCGGCTACCGCGTACGTTTACGACTGGCTGGTCGCGCTCTATAGCCGCGCGATCGAGAACATTGATTACCAGCACCCGCATGATGTTCAGCCTGACGCTCGTCAGGCACTACGGGCTTTAATAATGTAGCCGCCTTCTTGCCGGGTGGCGCTGCGCTTACCCGGCCTACATTTCGCAACGATGATAAATTGTACAATAATTACATCGTCATACACCCGGCTAATGCCTGCGCCAGCGCAGAGGGGTTTTCCCACGACATAGAGTGCCCCGCCGCAGGGATAATTTTTACCTCAACGCCTTTCTGTTGCAGATTTTCCACATCGTCATCCGGCAGAGAGAGCTCGCCAAAAATCAACGTTACCGGGCAAGGAAGTGACAGGAACTGCGCTTCCCATTCCGGTTCAACGCCCGCCACCAGGCTGGATGCACCGCGCCAGACGGCATAAGCCGCATTGCTCTGCAGGCACCCTGCCCACGCCGTTTTTTCTGCGCTGAGCATGGCGTCGTAACCCTGTTCCAGAAACTGTTGCTCGCTTTGCGCCGCGATTGACCGGCTGAACATGCCCCCACCCGCGTGAAAATTGGGTTCTGACACCATCAGCCCCTTCACGCGCGTAGCCAAAAGCCCCGCCGTTTCGATAGCAATACTGCCGCCCATGCTGTGGCCGTATAACCAGAAGGAATCCAGTTTAAGATGGTCAATCAGCTCCGCCACAACGTGCGCCTGGTCGGTGGTTTTGTAGCTGTAGTGCTCAGGCTTATCGCTGTAGCCGCTGCCGGGCAAGTCGATGAGAATCGCTCTGCGTGCGCCAAACAGCGGGTCACGAACGACGCGGGGATATTCATAGGAAGCGGCGCAGCCCAGCCCGTGAATGAACACCACGGGATCGCCAGAGCCGGGCAAGTCGTGCCAGCGCACGGTGCAACCGGCCTGCTGCGAGTAAAAACTGTTCATAAGCACTCCTTTTATGATGAACTGTATATTTATACAGCTATCACATCAGGAATGCTATGTTCATCTTTTAAAACTGGAAGCGTGCTTCAGAAAAGCGAGACCAGCAGCGCAACGGGAAAGCTCATTGGCCAGGTTGACCCCACCAGGAAAGCGCTCAGCAGGCGGATACGTTTGCGGTCTTTTGAGAGGAACCAGGTGATTAACGCGCAGATGGAAGCCATAATTGCGTAAAAAACCAACATCTTTTGATACAACGTCATTCTGTATACCAGAGCCGAAAAAATAACCGCACGCAATATGCGTCATATGTTGACACAGATCAAGTTTTTTCGTTACAGAATAACCACTTAAAAATTATGGCTAATAACAATTGAGTATCTTATGTAACACATCTGGCGGGCAAAGAGAACGCCTGACCGCGCAAGCGGCCAGGCTAAGCGGATCAGTGTTTGATCATCACATGCCGCACAACCGTATAATCCTCAAGCCCGTAGACCGACATATCTTTCCCGTAGCCCGATAATTTCATGCCGCCGTGCGGCATTTCGCTCACCAGCATAAAATGGGTGTTCACCCAGGTGCAGCCGTACTGAAGGCGCGCGCTCAGGCGATGGGCGCGCCCCACGTCTTTGGTCCAGACCGATGACGCCAGGCCGTACTGCGAATCGTTTGCCCAGGCCAGCACCTGCGCCTCGTCATCAAACTCGGTGACGCTCACCACCGGGCCAAACACCTCGCGCTGAACGATGGCGTCGTCCTGTTTTGCACCCGCCAGCAGGGTTGGCTGGAAGTAGTAGCCCGCCCCCTCTTTTTTGCTCCCGCCGGTGACAACCCGGATATGGCCGAGCGCTTTCGCCTCATCGACGGCCTGACAGACGCGTGACAGATGGGCGGCCGAGCTGAGCGGTCCCAGTTCGGTCGAGGTGTCTTCAGGCGCCCCCATTTTAAGGCTGGCGACTGCGGCACCCAGTTTTTCTACCAGTTGGGCATAGATTCCCTTCTGGGCATAAATGCGGCAGGCTGCCGTACAGTCCTGCCCGGCATTGTAGAAGCCAAACGTCCGCACCCCTTCGACCACCGCATCCAGATCGGCATCATCAAACACGATCACCGGCGCTTTGCCGCCCAGCTCCATATGGGTGCGTTTAATCGAGGACGCCGTATGGCCGATGATATGTTCCCCGGTCGCAATCGAACCGGTCAGCGAAACCATGCGGACCTTCTCGTGCCCGGTGAGCGGGTCGCCGACCGTTTTCCCGCGACCAAACAGCACGTTCAGAACGCCCGCCGGGAAGATATCTTTTGCCAGCTCTGCCAGCTTCAGCGCGGTCAGGGGCGTGATCTCAGAGGGCTTTATCACCACGCAGTTCCCTGCCGCCAGCGCGGGGGCCAGCTTCCAGGCTGCCATCATCAGCGGGTAGTTCCACGGCGCGATAGAGGCCACCACGCCCACCGGGTCGCGGCGAATCATCGAGGTGTGACCGTCAAGGTACTCGCCCGCTGCCAGACCGTTCAGGCAGCGAGCGGCCCCGGCAAAGAAACGGAAAACGTCGACCACCGCCGGAATTTCATCCCCCAGCGCGCAGTGCAGCGGCTTGCCGCAGTTGAGGGACTCGAGCCGGGCAAATGCCTCACCGTGCGCTTCAATCGCATCCGCCAGCTTCAGCAGGCACTCGGCGCGGGTTTTCGGCGTCGTTTGTCCCCACGCCGCAAAAGCACGGTCAGCCGCCAGCACCGCCGCGTCGACCTGGGCCGCTGACGCCTCAGCAATCTCCAGCAGCACCTCTCCGGTGGCCGGGTTATAAACCGGCTGTTTTTCACCCTCTCCGGCAACCAGCTCACCGTTTATCAGCAGATGTTTTTGCATAGCATTTTCCTGTTGAAATCACTGTTATTTCCCGCTGCCAGCAATGTTTTCGCCGTCGCGGGTTAGCCACCAGGCTCCCAGAATGGGGATAGTTGTCACCAGCATCACCAGCAGAGCCACGACGTTGGTGACGGGCACGTCGCGCGGACGCCCGAGCTGGTTGAGCAACCACAGCGGTAACGTGCGCTCGTGTCCCGCCGTAAACGTTGTGACGATGATCTCGTCAAACGACAGGGCAAACGCCAGCATTCCCCCGGCCAGCAGCGCGGAACCCAGATTGGGCAGCACCACATAGCGGAAGGTTTGCCACCCGTCAGCCCCGAGATCCATTGACGCTTCCACCAGGCTCCAGGAGGTGCGTCTGAACCGGGCAATCACGTTGTTAAACACCACCACCACACAGAAGGTGGCGTGTCCGACCACGATGGTGAAAAACCCCGGCTCAAGATTGATCGTTTTGAAAGCCGTCAGCAGCGCCAGGCCGGTGATGATCCCCGGTAACGCAATCGGTAACAGCAGCAGCAGAGAGATCGCATTCTTGCCAAAAAACGCGCTTCGCCACAGCGCCGCTGCAGCAAGCGTGCCAAGCACAAGGGCTATCGCGGTGGAAAGCGCGGCAATTTGAAGTGACAACGTCACGGATTCGATAATATCGCCGCGCCCCGCCGCCACGCTAAACCACTTCAGCGTCAGCCCCTGCGGCGGAAAGCTGAAGGCGGCGTCTTCGGTGTTGAAGGCATAGGTCGCGATGATCAGCAGCGGGAAGTGCAGGAAGATGACGCCTCCCCACGCTGCCACTTTCAGGAACAGCGGTGCGCGTTCAGAGTGCATCGAATGCTCCCAGACGTTTCACGAACGCCAGATAAAGAGAAATCAGCACGATGGGAACCAGCGTGAACGCGGCGGCCATCGGCATATTGCCGATAGCGCCCTGCTGGGAGTAGACCATGTTACCAATGAAGTAGCCCGGCGGCCCCACCAGTTGTGGAACGATGAAATCCCCCAGCGTCAGAGAAAAGGTGAAGATTGAGCCCGCCGCAATGCCCGGAATGGCCAGCGGCAGAACGACATAGCGAAAAGTCTGGCGAGGACGCGCGCCAAGGTCGGCTGAGGCCTGCAGCAGCGAGGCCGGCAGGCGTTCCAGCGCCGCCTGGACGGGCAGGATCATAAACGGCAGCCAGATGTACACGAAGACCAGAAACCGTCCCAGCCCGGAGGTGGACAAGGTGTTGCCGCCAATTGCCGGGAGCGTCAGGATTGAGGTCAGAATCGGCTCCAGGCCGAGATGGCTGAGAAACCACTGGGCCACGCCGTCCTTCGCCAGCAGCAGCGTCCAGGCGTAGGCTTTAACGATATAGCTCGCCCACATTGGCAGCATCACGGCGATATAGAAGAAAGCCTTCCACTTGCCGCTGGTGTATCGCGCCATGTACCAGGCCATCGGGAATGCGAGGATGGCGCTGGCAATGATCACCGCAATCGCCATCGTTAACGTGCGCAGGATGATGTCGTAGTTTGCCGGGTTGAAAAGCGCCTGAATGTTCGCCAGCGTGAGATCCGGCGTGACCGCCATGGTGAAATCGTCAAAGGTGTAAAACCCCTGCCACAGCAGCGTCAGCAGCGACCCTAAATAGACGATGCCAAACCACATCAGCGGCGCAAGCAGAAGCAGGAACAGACCGAGCGACGGCTTTCGCCAGAACAGGGCCGTCATGCGGCTCAGACGGCCGCGCGGGGCGGGAGGATGCGCAACGCTCATATCCATTTCACCCCTCCTCGTGAAGGCGGATCATCGCATCGCGTGACCATGACGCCATGACCGCCTGCCCCGGCGCAATGCCGCTCAGCGGCGAGGCGTCACTGAAGTTAGCCTGGCTCACCAGCAGTTTGGCGCCATCGGCGAGCTTCAGCTCCAGACGCGTGGCAGCCCCCTGATACTGAACGGCCTGCACGACGCCCTGAACCTGAACGTCACCCTGTTCATTAAGGCGAATATGCTCCGGGCGCAGGGAAAAGGTGCCCTCCATGCCACAAAGCGTCTGCGCAAGGCCCGCATCAAAAACGTTGGAGGTGCCGACAAATCCGGCGACAAACGGCGTGCGCGGACGCATGTAAAGATCGCGTGGGGTATCCACCTGCTCGATACGCCCGTTATTGAACACCGCCACCCGGTCCGACATGGAAAGGGCCTCGCCCTGATCGTGGGTGACGAAAATAAAGGTGATGCCGAGTTCCTGCTGAAGTTTCTTCAGCTCGAACTGCATCTGTTCCCGCAGCTTGAGATCGAGCGCCCCTAAAGGCTCGTCCAGCAGCAGGACGCGCGGTTCGTTTACCAGCGCGCGGGCGATGGCGACACGCTGACGCTGGCCGCCGGAAAGTTGCGAAGGTTTGCGGGCGATGGCAAAGCTCAGGCCCACTTTTTCCAGAGCATCGCGGGCCTGCGCATGGCGTTTTTTCTTGTCGACGCCTTTGACCATCAGCCCGTAGGCGACATTGTCGAGGATCGACATATGCGGGAACAGCGCGTAGTCCTGAAACACGGTGTTCACGTCCCGCTCCCAGGGGGGCAGTTCGCTTGCCTCTTTGCCGAAGATAGAAATCGTCCCGCCTGACAGCTGTTCAAAACCGGCGATCAGACGCAGGCAGGTGGTTTTGCCGGAGCCCGAAGGCCCCAGCATGGAGAAAAACTCTCCGTCGCGGATCGCAATGGTGACCCCATCCACCGCCCGGACGTCGCCGTACAGACGGGAAACATTGTTAAACTCGACTGCGTACGTCATGTTCTGCTCCCGGGCAATTAACGACCGCCCATGATGGCGATGTAATCCTGCGTCCAGCGGCTGTAAGGGACAAATTTGCCGCCTTCTGCGATGGGGGTTTTCCAGAACATGATTTTGTCGAACTCATTATAACCGTTTGTTTCGCAGCCTTTATCGCCCAGCAGCGTGCTGGCTTTACACCCTTCCGGCACCACAGGCAGGGAGCCAAACCATGCGGCCAGATCGCCCTGCACTTTTGGCGTCAGCGACCAGTTCATCCATTTGTAGGCGCACATCGGGTGTTTAGCCTGCGCGTGCAGCATGGTGGTGTCCGCCCAGCCTGTCACCCCCTCTTTCGGGAAGACGGTGGCAATGGGCTGGTTCTCGGCCTTCAGGGCATTCGCCTGATACGGCCAGGCGCTGGAGGCCACCACGCCCTCGTTTTTGAAATCGCTCATCTGGACGGTGGTGTCGTGCCAGTAGCGGTGGATCAGCGCATGCTGGTCGCGCAGCACTTTCAGCACGGCGGCATACTGTGCTTCGGTGAGCTGGTAAGGGTCTTTGATACCCAACTGCGGCTGGGTCGCTTTGACGAACAGCGCCGCATCGGCGATATAAATCGGGCCGTCATAGGCCTGCACGCGTCCCTGATTGGTTTTACCGTCCGGCAGATCCTGTTTGGTAAAGACGACGCTCCAGCTGTCCGGCGGTGTCGGAAAGGTTTTGGTGTTGTACATCAGCAGGTTTGGTCCCCACTGGTACGGCGTGCCGTAGACTTTACCGCCGACGTTAAACCATTCCCCTTTCACAATCCGCTCGTCGAGGGTTTTCCAGTTGGGGATAAGATCGGGGTTAATCGGCTGGACGCGTTTGCCCATGATCAGCCGCAGGGAGGCATCACCTGAGGCGGTCACCAGGTCATATCCCCCTTTCGCCATCAGGCTGACCATTTCATCCGACGTGGCCGCCGTTTTGACGTTAACCGCACACCCGGTCTCTTTTTCAAACTGGGTGACCCAGTCGTAGTTTTTATCCGTCTGCCCCCGCTCGATGTATCCCGGCCAGGCGATAATATCCAGTCGACCTTCCCCGTCGCCAATGGCCTTTGGTGGTTCTGCGGCTTGCGCGGCCATGATAGTCATGCCGAGCGCGCACAGGCTGCTGCGGGCAAATTTTTTGCTCATAAGAGTTACTCCTGTCGCAATGAAATTTAGCGGCAGCCGTGCCGTAAAAATATCTCCCTTATTAAACGTAGACCGCGCAAATGCGCCGCACCGTTCGGCTTCAGGAAATTTCATCAAGGTGTGACCGAGGGCGCATTCCCCGTTAACTGGATTATAGACAAGGGGTTAGGCGCGAGAGACGGTATGCAGATTTCCTATGACGGGTCACCGCGAAATAGTCGCAGCGCCGTCATCAGGATAAGAATTGATTATTTAAATAACGGAAAAAGAATTATTCCAGCATCGTGCTAATTAATTTTCCTAACTGAATGACCGCCTGCTCTTCCCGCTCTCCCCAGGCCCAGGAGGTATTAAAACGAAAGAACGGCGTCCACGCGTCAGAGGTGGAAAACATTTTTCCGGGAGCAATGCTGATGTGGTGCGTTAAGGCCTTTTCGCTCAGCAGCCCCGCGTCCAGCTGTGCCGGCAGTTCCAGCCATAAAAAGTAGCCGCTGTCGTTATGGTGAATTTTAACGCCTGCAGGCATATGGCGAAGAAGTGACTGCCAGGCCTGCTGCTTTCGCTCGGCCAGCGTACGCCGCAGGCGGCGCAGGTGGGCGTCGTAGCGTTTGGTCGCCAGGTAATCCACCAGCGCCAGCTGCATGGGAGAACTGGTTGAAAGCGTGCTCATCAGCTGCAGCTGCTGAATGCGCCGCGCGTGTTTTCCTGCCGCCACCCAGCCGATGCGAAAACCGGCCACCAGACATTTTGAAAATGACGAGCAGTGTAGCGTCATGTCCTGACGATCCCACGCTTTCGCCGGGAGCGGCTTTTCACGTCCAAAATAGAGCTCGCTGTAGACGTCATCTTCAATCAGCGGGACGTTGTGCTGGGTTAACAGGGCGACAAGCTGGGCTTTTTTCTCCGCGCTCAGCGTGAAGCCGAGCGGGTTTTGGCTGTTAGTCATGATCCAGCAGGCTTTAACCGGGTATTCATTCAGCGCCTGCTCTAAGGCATTGAGATCGATCCCCTCGCGAACGTCCGTCGCAATCGACAACGCTTTGAGCTTCAGGCGTTCCAGCGCCTGCAGCGCACCGTAAAAACAGGGGTTTTCGACAATCACCCAGTCACCCGGCTCGGTTACCGCCTGAAGGCTAAGATTCAGCGCTTCGAGCGCGCCTGCGGTGATCACGATCTCTTCCGGGGAGATGTTCATCCCCTGCTGCGCGTAGCGGCGGGCAATAGCATGGCGGAGATCGACGTTTCCCGGCGGCAGGTTCTCAATCACGCTCATCGCCGTCGCGGTTTTGCTGACGTTTGCCAGCGAACGGTTGAGCTGCTGAAGCGGGAAAAGCCTGGGGTCGGGAAACGCGGAAGCAAAAGGAACAACGGACGGGTCGCGGCTGGCCTGTAAGACGTCGAAGATGTAGGTATTGATATCCACCGCTTCGTCACGCATCACCTGAGCGGGTGGCGCAGGCTGTTGTGCGGTCGGGCGCGAGGCAACGTAATAGCCCGACTGCGGTCTGGCGACAATGCGCCCCTGACTTTCCAGCATCTGATACGCGTGGCCAACGGTCATAAAACTCATGCCGCTGCTTGCCACCTGCTCTCGCAGGGAAGGCAGCTTATCGCCCGGCAGCCATACGCCAAGCTCAATCTGCGAGATAATTTGTTGCGCCAGACGCTGGTATTTTTTCATCAGATTCTCCTTATTGCCGACAGTGTATATCAGCAGGAGAAAAAGAGAAGATTTAGCGAACTGTTATATTCTGGAAGATGAATTACTTACGGTATTCGGTCACGTGGCTCTGAGCGGAACGCGCGGCGGCCAGGTGGTCGAGCGTGATCATCGACGATTTGCAAAAAATGCATTTCGCGCCAAACGGGTTTTTCTCAGACACATCAAAGGCTGAGGTACGGTACTGCGAGCCATGACAGCATGGGCAGCGAAAATGGATATATGAAGTCATAGGTTTCTCCTGAAACGTAAAAACGTAAATTACTAATGGGCCGATTGGGCATAATGGTTTTAAACAAAACGAATCGGAATGTAGATAAAGACCCAAGAGAGGCTGCGGAGAGGCACAACGTGATGAGAACTGCTTTATAAAACTACGTCAGATATTTATTTGGACTCAAAACCAGAAGGCCATTAACGCACGACGCTGACGACAAAACAAGCGGTTTAATGCGGAAAAATCATAAAAAGAATATTTTTATTCCACAACGGCGAGGTATATCAGATGGCTAAAGCGTGAAATTTACGCCAACTGTTATGGTTAAAATTCGCTTTTCTGCGTCTGCTCGTCCGATCTTCGCCCCTATACCATAACAGCACACCGTTTGACATTGAGGCTGTGCATGTTTGGTTTAGATGCTTTTCACCTTGCGCGGATACAGTTTGCCTTTACCGTATCCTTCCACATTATTTTCCCGGCCATTACCATTGGTCTCGCAAGCTATCTTGCCGTGCTCGAAGGGCTGTGGCTGAAAACAAAAAATCCGGTCTGGCGCTCGCTGTACCATTTCTGGTCGAAGATTTTTGCCGTCAACTTTGGCATGGGCGTGGTCTCCGGGCTGGTGATGGCCTACCAGTTTGGCACCAACTGGAGCGGCTTTTCGCAGTTTGCGGGCAGTATTACCGGCCCGCTTCTGACCTATGAAGTGCTTACCGCCTTCTTCCTCGAAGCCGGGTTCCTCGGCGTGATGCTGTTCGGCTGGAATAAAGTCGGGCCGAGGCTGCACTTCTTTTCCACCTGCATGGTGGCACTGGGGACCATTATCTCCACCTTCTGGATCCTCTCCTCCAACAGCTGGATGCAAACCCCGCAGGGCTATGAGATCGTCAACGGTCAGGTGGTGCCGGTGGACTGGTTCGCCGTGGTGTTTAACCCCTCCTTCCCTTACCGCCTGCTGCACATGTCGATAGCCGCGTTCCTGAGCAGCGCCCTGTTTGTTGGCGCATCCGCGGCATGGCATCTGCTGCGCGGGAATAATACCCCCGCCATCCGGGCAATGTTTTCAATGGCGCTGTGGATGACGCTGATTGTCGCGCCCCTCCAGGCCATGGTGGGCGATATGCACGGGCTGAACACCTTAAAGCACCAGCCCGCGAAAATTGCCGCCATTGAAGGGCACTGGGAAAATCCACCGGGCGAGCCTACCCCGCTACTGCTGTTTGGCTGGCCGGATATGGAACAGGAGCGCACCCGCTTTGGACTGGAGATCCCCGCACTCGGCAGCCTTATTCTGACGCACAGTCTGGATAAACAGGTACCGGCGCTCAAAGAGTTTCCAAAGGAAGACCGCCCAAATTCCACCATCGTCTTCTGGTCGTTCCGCATTATGGCGGGCCTGGGCATGCTTATGCTGCTGCTTGGGGTGACGGCACTCTGGCTGCGCTATAAAAAGCGCATTTATTCTTCCCGTCCTTTCCTGTGGTTTGCCCTGCTGATGGGGCCCTCCGGGCTGATTGCTATTCTGGCCGGGTGGATCACCACCGAAGTGGGCCGCCAGCCGTGGGTGGTCTATGGGCTCCAGCGCACGAAGGATGCGGTTTCTGCCCATGGCGATTTGCATATGAGCGTGAGCCTGCTGGCCTTCTTCGTTGTTTACACCTCGGTATTTGGCGTGGGTTACAGCTATATGGTGCGCCTCATCCGTAAAGGCCCGCAGCCGCATGAATCTTTCGCCACCGAGTCCGACGGACGTCCGGCGCGCCCGCTTTCTGCCGTCACAACTGAACATAAGGAGCAGCCGTAATGGGTATCGATCTTTCCATTATCTGGTTTGTGATCATCGTCTTTGCCACGCTGATGTATATCGTGATGGACGGTTTTGATCTGGGGATTGGCATTCTGTTCCCGGCCACGCAGAACGCCGACGATCGCGATGTGATGGTTAACAGCGTCGCGCCGGTCTGGGACGGGAATGAAACCTGGCTGGTGCTGGGCGGGGCCGCCCTGTTCGGCGCCTTTCCGCTGGCCTACGCCGTGATTATCGATGCCCTCACCATTCCGCTCACATTAATGCTGATCGGTCTTATTTTTCGTGGCGTAGCGTTTGAGTTTCGCTTTAAAGCCACGCCAGCACACCGTCCTTTCTGGGATAAGGCATTTATAGGCGGTTCCATTCTGGCGACGTTTACCCAGGGCGTGACGGTGGGCGCCGTCATTAACGGCTTTAGCGTCACCGGCCGGGCCTATACCGGCGGCCCCTTTGACTGGTTTACCGCGTTTAATCTGTTTTGCGGCGCGGGCCTGGTGGTGGCCTACGCGCTGTTAGGCTCGACCTGGCTGGTAATGAAAAGCGAAAATGCATTGCAACAGCGGATGCGTCAGGTATCGAAAACCCTGTTACTCGTGCTGCTGGCGTTTATTGCGGCGATCAGCCTCTGGACACCGCTGGCGCAGCCGGCCATCGCGGCGCGCTGGTTTACGTTGCCGAACCTGTTCTATCTGCTGCCCGTCCCGGCCCTGGTGGTGATTTTTAGTTTGTATCAGTGGCGCTGCCTGAATAATCCCGACAGCCATAGCCGACCGTTTATCCTGACGCTGGGGCTGGTCTTCCTCGGCTTTAGCGGGCTTGGGATCAGCATCTGGCCGCACATCATTCCACCGTCAATCACCCTGTGGCAGGCCGCCGCACCGACGCAAAGCCAGGGCTTTATGCTGGTCGGCGCGCTATTGATTATTCCCGTTATCCTGGTCTACACCTTCTGGAGTTACTACGTATTTCGCGGCAAAGTTCAGCATGGGGAGGGTTATCACTGATGCAACAACCGGTCTGGAAAAGATTACTGTGGCTGGCCATTATCTGGGGCGGCAGCGTACTGGCGCTGGCTGCGGTCAGTATGCTCTTCCGTATGCTGATGACGGCGGCAGGGTTTAAATCACATTAACGTCATCCCGGGCAACCGCTGCGTTGCCCGGCTCCTCCCCGCACTTTCAGATAAACCCCATTAACGCATGGCAGAGTATCGTTACACTGGAAAAAGATTCACAGTATTTATAGTTTGAGAAGAAAAATGAAAAAGCTCATTGCGTTAAGTGTTATCAGTCTTGTCCTTACCGGCTGCGTTAATCCGGGTAAAGCCTCCGTTCAGCCGGAGCAACTTAAGAACCACCGCTTTGTGCTGGAAAGTGTGGACGGTAAGGCCGTGAAGACCGCGAAAACGCAACCTGAGATCGGTTTTAGCGCACTGCCAGATATCAGCCTGGTGAATAACATCAGCGTTTCTGGCCAGATGTGTAACCGCTTCAACGGACAGGGGAAATTGTCCGAAGGCGAGCTGAAGGTGAAAACGCTGGCCATGACGCGCAAGCTCTGTAATGAGCCGCAGCTTAACGAGCTGGATCAGGCCATCGGCGACATGCTGCGCAAAGGCGCGCAGGTCGACCTGACTGAAGACCAGTTAACGCTGGCGACAGCCGATAAAACGCTGATGTTTAAGCGTGCAGAATAATCAGTAGTTACCGCAGGTTCCAACGGCAAGCGACTGTTCACTGCAGCGTTTGCCGTTTGGCAAGGCGCACATCCCAATAGCTGAACCATCAAGCTGGCGAGCTACCGACAGCGAACCGCCAATCATCGCGCAGTTGGCCTGACCGGAGCTGGACATCGCGGCTTTCATACCCGGCACCACGTGCGCGGCCGTTGCCTGCTGGACAGGTTCACTGCTGCATGCCGACAACAATAATGCGGCACACCCTACCAAAAATGCTGAGCGCATGCTCTCTCCCCCATGAATAATGCGAAACCTATGCATAATAGGCATCCCATCCCGTGTCGTCGAGAGCGGAAGTGCGTATTTATGCGCTCCTGAAACAATTTCTCGCAATTTTTCTGCCAAAAGTTTGATCTACACATTGATGGCAGGAATAACGAGGACACAAAAGCGAAAATCGAAAAATCCCCCGTTTGCTAGAATACACAGATAATATTCAGGGTTTGTTGCCGTAATACAGACCCCTATTTTTTTGCGCAATGTAAGGGTGTTGTCCTATGCAAACTATTGACGGTAATGGTGCAGTTGCCTCAGTCGCGTTTCGCACCAGTGAAGTTATCGCCATCTACCCGATTACGCCAAGTTCTACCATGGCTGAGCAGGCGGACGCCTGGGCGGGTAACGGGTTAAAAAACGTCTGGAGCGATGTCCCGCGAGTGGTTGAGATGCAGTCTGAAGCCGGTGCAATTGCCACGGTCCACGGCGCACTTCAGACCGGCGCGCTTTCCACGTCGTTTACCTCTTCCCAGGGATTGTTATTAATGATCCCGACGCTGTACAAACTTGCCGGACAACTGACTCCCTTCGTTCTGCACGTCGCTGCGCGTACCGTTGCCACCCACGCGCTCTCTATCTTTGGCGATCATTCTGACGTGATGGCCGTTCGCCAGACCGGCTGCGCGATGCTGTGCGCCAGCAGCGTTCAGGAAGCCCAGGACTTTGCCCTGATTTCGCATATCGCCACGCTCAAAAGCCGGGTGCCGTTTATTCATTTCTTTGATGGTTTCCGTACGTCTCACGAAATTAACAAAATCGTCCCGCTGGCTGACGAGACAATTCTGAATCTGCTTCCGCAGGCGGACATTGACGCGCATCGCGCCCGCGCTCTGAATCCGGAACACCCGGTGATTCGCGGCACGTCGGCGAACCCGGATACCTATTTCCAGTCCCGCGAGGCCACCAACCCGTGGTACAACGCGGTTTACGACCATGTTGAACAGGCGATGAATGACTTTGCTGCCGCAACGGGTCGGGAATACAAACCCTTTGAGTATTACGGCCATCCGCAGGCGGAACGGGTCATTGTGCTGATGGGATCGGCCATTGGCACCTGCGAGGAAGTTGTTGATGAGCTGCTGACGCGCGGCGAAAAAGTTGGCGTGCTGAAAGTGCGTCTCTATCGGCCGTTCTCGGCGAAACATCTCCTCTCTGCGCTGCCGGAAAGCGCGCGTACCGTTGCGGTGCTCGATCGCACCAAAGAGCCGGGCGCGCAGGCGGAACCGCTGTATCTGGATGTGATGACCGCCCTGGCCGAGGCCTTTAATCATGGCGAACGTGAAACGCTGCCGCGCGTGATCGGGGGGCGTTACGGTTTGTCCTCCAAAGAGTTCGGACCGGACTGCGTGCTGGCGGTCTTCAACGAGCTCAGCGAAGCGAAGCCCAAGCCGCGCTTTACCGTCGGCATTTATGATGATGTGACGAATCTGTCCCTGACGTTGCCGGAAAACACCCTGCCCTCGACCGCCAAACTCGAGGCGCTGTTCTATGGTCTGGGCAGTGACGGCAGCGTCTCCGCGACCAAAAACAACATCAAAATCATCGGGAACTCCACGCCGTGGTACGCCCAGGGGTACTTCGTCTATGACTCCAAGAAAGCCGGCGGCCTGACCGTTTCCCACCTGCGGGTGAGCGAACAGCCCATCCGCTCTGCGTATCTAATTTCTCAGGCTGATTTTGTTGGCTGTCACCAGCTGCAGTTCATTGATAAGTACCAGATGGCCGAGCGCCTGAAGCCTGGCGGTATTTTCCTTCTGAATACGCCATACAGCGCGGATGAAGTCTGGTCGCGCCTGCCGCAGGAAGTGCAGGCGGTGCTGAACCAGAAAAAAGCCCGTTTCTTTGTGGTTAACGCGGCGAAAATTGCCCGCGAATGTGGCCTTGCCGCGCGTATCAATACCGTTATGCAGATGGCCTTCTTCCATCTGACGAATATCCTGCCGGGCGACAGCGCGCTGGCGGAACTGCAGGGCGCGATTGCCAAAAGCTACAGCAGCAAGGGCCAGGAGCTGGTCGAGCGTAACTGGCAGGCGCTGGCCCTGGCGCGCGAGTCGCTGTTTGAGGTCCCGCTGCAGCCGGTCAATGCCGCAAGCCCGAACCGCCCTCCGGTGGTATCCGATGTGGCACCTGATTTCGTGAAGACCGTGACGGCGGCGATGCTGGCCGGGCTGGGTGATGCCCTGCCCGTCTCTGCCCTACCGCCGGATGGCACCTGGCCGATCGGCACCACCCGCTGGGAAAAACGCAACATCGCCGAAGCGATCCCCATCTGGAAAGAAGATCTGTGTACCCAGTGCAACCACTGCGTGGCGGCCTGCCCGCACTCTGCCATTCGCGCCAAAGTGGTGTCGCCGGAAGAGATGGAGGCCGCCCCGGCCAGCCTGCATTCCCTGGATGTAAAATCCCGCGATATGCGCGGACAGAAATACGTTCTGCAGGTCGCGCCGGAAGACTGCACCGGCTGTAACCTGTGCGTCGAGGTTTGTCCGGCGAAAGACAGGCAGAACCCGGAGATTAAAGCCATCAATATGATGTCGCGTCTGGAGCACGTCGAAGAAGAGAAAGTGAATTATGACTTCTTCCTGAATCTGCCGGAAATCGATCGCAGCAAACTGGAACGCATTGATATTCGCACTTCGCAGCTGATCACGCCGCTGTTTGAATACTCCGGTGCCTGTTCGGGCTGCGGTGAAACACCGTATATCAAGCTGCTTACCCAGCTGTACGGTGACAGGATGCTGATTGCCAACGCTACCGGCTGTTCGTCTATCTATGGCGGCAACCTGCCCTCTACGCCGTATACCACTGACGCCAACGGCCGCGGTCCCGCGTGGGCCAACTCGCTGTTCGAGGATAACGCCGAATTTGGTCTGGGCTTCCGCCTGACCGTTGACCAGCACCGCGCGCGCGTGATGCGCCTGCTGGAGCAGTTTGCCGGGCAGATCCCCGCCGGGCTCAATGACGCGCTTCACGCCGACGCGACGCCAGAGGTACGTCGTGAGCAGGTTGCAGAGCTGCGTCAGGCGCTTCAGGGCGTGGCGGGCGCTGAACAGCTGCTGACCGACGCGGACGCCCTGGTCGAAAAATCGATCTGGCTGATTGGCGGTGACGGCTGGGCTTATGACATCGGCTTTGGCGGCCTGGACCACGTGCTGAGCCTGACCGAAAACGTCAATATCCTGGTGCTGGATACGCAGTGTTATTCCAACACCGGTGGTCAGGCGTCGAAAGCCACGCCGCTGGGTGCCGTCACGAAATTCGGTGAGCACGGGAAACGCAAGGCACGCAAAGATCTCGGGGTGAGCATGATGATGTACGGCCACGTTTACGTCGCGCAAATCTCGCTGGGGGCACAGCTTAACCAGACGGTGAAGGCGATCCAGGAGGCGGAAGCGTATCCCGGCCCGTCGCTGATCATTGCCTACAGCCCGTGTGAAGAGCATGGCTACGACCTGGCACTCAGCCACGATCAGATGCGACAGCTAACCGCGACCGGCTTCTGGCCGCTGTACCGGTTCGATCCGCGCCGTGCGGACGAGGGTAAATTACCGCTGGCACTGGATTCACGTCCGCCGTCAGATGCTCTGGCCGAGACGTTAATGCAGGAACAGCGCTTCCGCCGCCTTAACGCGCAGCAGCCGGAAGTGGCCGAACAGCTATGGAAAGACGCTGCGGCGGATCTGCAAAAACGGTATGACTTCCTGGCGCAGCTGGCGGGTAAAGCCGAAAAATCGACCAACGACTAGTCTCTCTGCCCGGCGCGTCCGGGCATTTTTTTGCCATAAAAAAACCCGGTGTATTCACACCGGGCGAATCCAGATAATCATTAAATATCTATTTAGTTCCCTAAATATTATTCATGCGAATTATGGATAAATAATCTTAAAGGCATATAACGCCATCAAGAATAGCTTAATTCATACCTGATTAATAATTTTAATTTATTATGTTTAGCCTTAAAGCATTCACCAAACCAATGACCATTACCGTTGATGTATTCAGTTTAGATTTTACTTAGTTCGTAACAATTATAATTTATTACTCTTACACGGGAGTGATTTAGCATGAGACAACTTTCGCATTCGGAAAGTTCAACAGGTAATTAAATAAAAACAACCGCAAAGGAATATCAAAATGCAAAGAAAAGTACCGGCCCTGATGATTCCGGCTCTGTTAATGGCTGGCGCAACTCATGCAGCAGAGATTTATAATAAAGACGGTAACAAATTAGATCTGTACGGAAAAGTAGATGGTCTGCACTATTTCTCCGATGATAAAGGCGCTGACGGGGATCAAACCTACATGCGTCTGGGCTTTAAAGGCGAAACCCAGATCAACGACATGATGACTGGCTACGCACAGTGGGAATACAACATTCAGGCCAATAACACCGAAGGGTCTGATAACCAGTCCTGGACGCGTCTGGCCTTCGCCGGTATCAAAGTGGGTGACTACGGTTCCTTCGATTACGGTCGTAACTATGGCGTACTGTACGACGTGGAAGGCTGGACCGATATGCTGCCTGAGTTCGGCGGCGACTCCTACACCAAAGCCGACAACTTCATGACCGGCCGCGCCAATGGCGTAGCAACCTACCGTAACACCGACTTCTATGGTCTGGTGCAGGGTCTGAACTTTGCGCTGCAGTATCAGGGCAAAAATGAAGGCAGCAACTGTGACGAGAATGGTTGTTCTCAGGAAGGAACGAACAACCGTTCTGATAACAACATTCGTAACCAAAACGGTGACGGTTTCGGTATCTCCACAACCTATGACTTTGGCATGGGGATTACTGCGGGTGCAGCGTATACCTCTTCAGATCGTACTAATGACCAGGTGATCGCAGGCACCGGTGCAGCATCTCAATATGCTGGCGGCGATAAAGCGGACGCATGGACCGCGGGTCTGAAATATGACGCTAACAATATCTACCTGGCGGCAATGTACTCTGAAACCCGCAATATGACGCCATACGGTTCCAGTGACAGCACTTCAGGCGGCGGTATTGCCAACAAAACCCAGAACTTCGAAGTGACCGCACAGTACCAGTTCGACTTCGGCCTGCGTCCGTCCCTTTCCTACCTGCAGTCTAAAGGCAAGGACCTTGGCAACGGCCAGGGCGACCAGGATTTGGTTAAGTACGCTGACGTCGGCGCAACCTATTACTTCAACAAAAACATGTCCACCTACGTTGATTACAAAATCAACCTGCTGGATGAAGATGACAGCTTCTACAAAAACAACGGCATCGGCACGGATGATGTCGTGGCACTGGGCCTGGTTTACCAGTTCTGATTGCCAGAGCCCGCATCAGTATGCGGGCTCACCCATCTCTTGACGTTCGTCACAAAAAGCAGGTTCTGAAATCACGTGGTTGAGGGTAAGTTGAGGTAAAGCTGTTTAAACTCAGGTGATAGCCTTTCCATCACTAAGGATAACAGCGTTGTTTGGTTGTGTATCCGTTGTCGTACTAACTCTTTTAGCGCTCATCTGGATGGCGTTAATTTTTGATTTTGCTGATATTGTCGGGCATCTCAGTGCTGTGTTGAATCACCTGGATGGCGGTTAACAGTATTCCCTGAGAAATGAAAAGCCACCAGCAGTGCCGGTGGCGGGAAAACGCACAGGTTGCGTTATTTTTTTACGGGTTGAGGCTTTTTATCACCTGATTCAGGGGCCTCACGCGGATCGTCTTTTTCAACACAAAGCATAGTTTCTCCTGTTTCAGATAACCACCCTCCACTATAGCCAGGCTAATTACAGAGTGGCCAGGCGGCAATTACGCCTGACCTGTTCCTTTCTTGCGAAAAGAGAGGTAGCCAAACACCCCGCTATCTCCATCCGAGGGATGGTTAACCCCGTCCATCACCGTCACTTCAGGGAAATCGAACGGTGAGACGTTATCAAAGCAGGCCACATTCACGCCGTATTCATTTGGATTAGAACGCCGCTGATGGAACGTGTAAATTCCGCACACCGAGCAGAAAAAGTGCCGTGCCGTTCCCGTATTGAAGCGGTACTCCGTGAGCTTATCCTCACCTTTGGTCACGGTAATCCCTGACAGCGGCGCAGAGACGACGACCGCACCCCGCATGCGACAAAAGGAACAACTGCAGCGCCGCGCGGTATTCAGGCCATCCGTTAGCGCAACGGTAAAGGCCACCGCGCCACAATGGCACTGCGCATGACGAATATCAGCCATGGCTAGATCCCCTTCCTCACCAGGTCAGCAGCCTTGACGAAAACCTCATCTTCTACACCATCGCCTTTCTGCCTGCCGAGCCTGACCAGCTCATCAACAATGCTGTCGCGATCGATTGGTTTCTGGGCAGAAACCAGCCCAATAACGGCCGCCCCAATCGCCAGCCCCACTAATCCTGTTTGTTCGTCTTTGTTCTTCATACTCATGCTCCTGATACAACAAACAAGCGTAGCATGATTTTAAAAGCGCGGGGTTAGCCCGTATTTTGGCGCTTTGATATTTGCCGCCCAAATTTTGATATCGTTTTGCAGGAGAATAGTGAAATCAGATTTCAGATGCGTCACCATGCCATTAACGCTGTCTGCATCCACCACTGAAAAATGTTCAATTCTGTTCTTTCCTATTTGGACACAATTATATTTGGCGGGCAGCACTTTACCATTCACATTAAGCGGTAGATTATTCTCACCACAGCGGCCTTCCGTAATATATGACACCAGCAAATTAGCGGATTTTCTCCCAGGCTGGGATACGCTCACCATGACGGGAAAACCTTCCGAGGTCTGCGTCATATCATAAAGCACCGCATTTTTCATATACCAGGTATTATATTCCCGCTCCTGAAAAGCGGACCAGGCAGGTGCAGAATAAAGCACCAGCGCTGCCAGCGTAAAAGAGACTATTTTCATGGGATGTTGCCGTCCGTGTTGTTGCACGTATTATTCAGATTGTGCAAAAAACAGCAACAACTTAAGAATAGTCCTACTACTATTGGCAGTGATAGAGGATTTCTTCACGACGCACTATCCGAATGACCGTTCTTATCAACGTAGTGCTGGCATCTGAAAAACTCAGGCTAACTTGATGTCAAAACGGCCATAAAGAAGAAACAGGCGAGAAATGGTAAACCGCCGCCATCACGGCGATGCTAACGACAATGCTTAAGAAGAAGTAGGTTTTAAACGGCTGCTTTTGTGTTTTATGGCGAAAGAGCTGTTGGCCCACAATCGCGCCAGGCCAGCCGCCCGTTACGCCAAATACCAGCAGCGTGGCTTCCGGCACCCTGCGCATGCCTTTCCGCGCCGCTATTTTATCGGCGCCATACATGACCAACGTCAGCATATTGATCAGCAGAAACCACATAGCCAAAGGGCTCGAGGTAAAAAGACTGCCGATCGCAGCAAAGAGCAGGAGTAAATAACAAACGCGATTGAGGGTCATAGTATTGGCCAGAGAAGAGTTGAGCGGTTTTCGACGCCGCATTATACGCTACTTATGAATGTATCGGGCGGGAATTGCTGACAACGGGACAAACGTCACTCCACCCTCACTTTAACCTTTGGCTTCGATAACAGAATTTTTATCAACTCCTTAAAAGGAACGGGTTTGTAGAAGAAGTAGCCCTGTAAAAACGTGATGTTATTGCGCATGAGGTAATCAAGCTGTTCCTGGGTTTCAACCCCTTCCGCCACAATACGGATTGACAGTTTTTTTGCCAGTTCCAGTACTGAATCCAGAATCAGGGTGGAATCCTCATTCTCATTAACCCTGGCAACAAAGCTTTGGTCGATTTTGATGTAATCAATATGCAGGTCCTGCAGGTAGGACAGGCCGGAATATCCCGTTCCAAAATCATCCAGCGCGATTGCAAATCCCTTGTTATGCAGCCCATTCAGGGTTTTAACGAGATGTTCATCTACGTGGAGAGGTTCACGCTCGGTCACCTCCACAACGAGGTTAAGATCCTGTTGCACAAAGCTGCGCTTATAATTCAGACACTCTTCAAAAAAGGTAGAGGCAACGATATGAGACGCACTGAAGTTAATCCCGACATGAAATCCTTCCGGCAGCAGCGTAGAAATTGCATTCATCTGCGTTGCAACCTGACGCATTAAGCTTTGGGTTAGTGGAATTATTAGCCCTGTTTTCTCAGCAAGAGGAATAAATGACGAGGGAGAGATAAACCCGGATTGCGGATGCTTCCATCTTGCCAGCACCTCTACACCCCGCAAGGTGCCCTCTTTTCCGCTCACGACGGGCTGGTAATAGGGAATAATTTCATTTCTGTAGATGGCGGTACGCAGCGATTCTTCCGGCGAAATATCCTTAGACAGATATCGCTGCAGAAGATAAGCAGAAAGCGAGGAAACGAGCAGCAGAAATAACACCACTCCACCGGCCTGGTCGAATAATCGCGTCAGGCTAAAAATAGGCGGAGCGTTAAATTGAATCGCGAAGGCATAATCAACGTCTTTTACCGTCAGAACATCGTTGTTTGAATGGGCTGCCGTCAAGACATCGCCTGATTGGCCTAAACGACGATTGCCGACCAGCAGCGAATACGCCACGCCACGTAGTGGCATATTCAGCGCATCCCGGATATGGCTGTCGCTGATGCTCACCATGATTCGGCTTCCGGCATGGTTTGTCTGGTATAAGAGAACCGGCAGGCCGTTGACCGTACTTTTCGATGGAACAAGTAGCAATGGCACTTCAGGCAGCGCTGAGCCGTTAACCAACAACACGCGGTTTCCCGGCAAGGAGGAACACCAGACCGCATCTTTTTTCAGAATAACGATCGTTCTCAGATGGGGTTGTAATGCCGCTTCAGTGCCGAGCCGATACTGTCCTTCAGCATCACACTCATTCTCAGCAAGCCGCATTGCAACCTGGGTCGCATGATGCGCTTCTGTAAGAATGACGTGCATATTCCTGACGACGTAGTGCGCCCCGGCAAGGCTGTCAGCCCGCGCCGAGTACCAGACCTGGATATTGATGATAAAAACGCCCAGCACAAAAATTGCCGTGGCTGCAGCTATGGAGATAGACGCGTGGCGCATTCAGGGTTCTCGACTCGAGTGACGTTGCCGCTTCGGTGATGCTGAAGTGATTGAATTATCTTCGCCTTAAGCATGGTTGATAAAGAAAGAAATACCATGTCCGCCGTCAGAAATTTTCCCCAAACCAGGCTCCGTCTTTGCACCTTCTCAAATGGGTAAATAAAAAGGCCGCCGAACGGCAGCCCTGGTTGTTAAGTGCTTATTAGTATTGCTTTATTGTCTTGACCGGCGTTCTTTCTGACCAGTCAGGCCGCTCGCCAGCCATGATTGCACGCTGTTGTGATGGCGTCACAGACTGCGTTATTTCAGGCATCGACTTGTATTCAGGTTGCTTAGGTGGGCTTAGAACCAGATCGGAGCTACAGCCTGACAGCAGCAAAACCGCCAGTAGAGATGTATTAAGCTTGAACACGCTAACCCCTTCCAATGGGATAAAAGTTACAGAAAATGCGTGGTGCCGATAGCATCCCGATGACTCGTTACTGATTATAACGTCACGCGCCGGGCTGCAGGCAGCAGATTCACCACACAAATAACCCCATAAGAATATATTTACACAGCCAATGCATGCAACCCTTTGTATTCCAGCTAGCCTGTGTACAAAAGTAGAAGGAAAGCCGATTACGCTTCAAATACCGAGGGAGTTTATGCTAAAACCGCTATTATGTTTCTTATGGTCAAGGATTGAGAAGGGATTTGAATGGTTAAGGTTGAAGAATTAAAAACGAAGTACCCAGGCGCAGCGGCCTGGCAAATGGGTGACAGCCCGGAACTGGCGAACGCGCTTGCGGACCTGATTAAAAAAGGGCTCAAAACGGCCACCTGCGGATCTTTTGCCTCGTACTCGCAGGATGTCTCTGCTCCACGGATAGGAAGCTACAACATCATCCTTGATGGTCAGAATGTTCCGGTCTGTGTGATCCGGCTGGTTTCCATGCGACTGGTGCGTTTTTGCGATGTTAATGAGGAATTCGCTCGCAAAGAGGGGGAAGGTGATTTAAGCCTTGAATACTGGCGGAAAGAGCATCAGCGATTTTTCTTCCGCGAAGGCCATTTTTCTGAAGATATGGAACTGATCGCAGAAGAATTTGAATTGGTTGAGGTGCTGTAAGCTGAGATAAAGTGGCAGAGATGTGTCGCTTAATTAAGCAGGCTTACTCATGTTAAGCTCATACACTACGCATTCCGTATCGTAATGCCGCTCTAAGGCTTTATAAGACATGCCTAACCTTTTCATTACACGCTGCGATGCGATATTTTCTGGATCGGCCACGGCCACCAGATAAGATGCTCCCACCCGCTCTACAGCGTAATCAACGATCGCTTTCGCTGCCTCTGTAGCATAGCCTTTGCCATTGTGTTCAGGCACGAGGCGCCAGCCAATCTCTAATGGTGCCCCCTCCACGTTCGCCAGGTGCTGGAGGCATGCTGCACCAACGATCGCACCAGAAGATTTCTCTCTGATAGCCCACCACGAGAAGTGATACTTATCCCAGCGAGCCTGCACCCTTCTGATGCCCTCCCAGGTTTCTTCGGGCGTTTTAACGATACCCTTATTGATATAGCGCATCACCTCAGCATCACTATCCATTACCCTTAAGCCTTATAATGTGAATCATTAAAGGGTTCCAGGATTAAGCGGACCGTTTCTATATTCATCTTAAATTCCTCTTACATTAAGCCAGTGCCTTCATTGAACTCGTCCCGATAAAACACCATGACGCCGGAGGTAGCTTATTGGAATCGTTTTAATCTAGTAGAATTCAACTTTCGTATGTGCTGTCATTGAAACTGGTTTCGGTGCCGGATTACCTGCGTTCTGTACTGTGGCATTACATATTTCAGGCACAAGCATTTCGTTATAATGACAAGGGCTGGTTGCTGTATACCCCTCCGAGAAAACTGATGAGTTTATTAGTTTATAATCAAGAGGCTTTCTTTTTTTATCAACATAAGATATTTCATTTTTAGACATAACGCTTTCTGAACTATAAAATTCAGAGCGCGTCAAATTATCGTCTTCATCATAAAAATGTTCAGATATTTTTTTGCCTAAAAAATAGGTGTCTTTAATTAATCCATTCGGGTAAAGAGTGTAACGCAACTCGTCACCGTTTTCATTTTTACTCAAAATGTGACATTTTTCATCAAGTTGTATTGAGAAAGGCTTGCCATCTCTATGGCCAATAAGACTTCCATTTGTATATTTTAGAATGGTTTCATGTCCAGAAGAAACCTTATCAAGGTTTAAGCTATCAACACAACCATTTTTATTCAGTCTGATGGAGATTTTATAAGTAATTTTTCCATTCTCCTCAACATCAGTATCTAAGGATTTAACAGCCCCCTTAACTGGATTGAAATCAAACCTAGTCGATAAGTTATAAAGTAGAGGTATGTAGTGATTTTCTGCAAAAGCCATACTTGAAAATAAGGAAGTACAAAAGAAAAGAGTAGAAGTTTTTATCATTTTTAAATATAAGCTCAAGTTACCCTCAGATTAACTAAGCTCATTACAGCATGCTTACTGCTAATCTTCAACATTGATACTGGCGGAGATGATTGCGCCACAACTGCGCCGTTTGCCGTAAAATCGCTATCGTATCCAAACGTCTGAACGCTACCCTTTATCACGCATCGGCGCCAGATTTCACGCAGCAGTAAAACGTGCTGGCATTCGCCGCCGGAATCCGTACCATACGCGGCATACAATTTTTGCCCCTGCTGGCTCCGAAGGTAGTACTCAATGCAACAGAATCAAGAGATTAACAAAAAAGAGCAATACAACCTGAATAAACTGCAAAAACGACTGCGCCGTAACGTGGGCGAAGCCATTGCAGACTTCAACATGATTGAAGAAGGCGACCGCATCATGGTTTGCCTGTCAGGGGGTAAAGACAGCTACACCATGCTGGAGATCCTGCGTAATCTTCAGCAAAGCGCGCCGGTGAATTTTTCCCTGGTGGCGGTCAACCTTGATCAGAAACAGCCGGGCTTCCCGGAGCACATTCTGCCGGAATACCTCGAAAATCTGGGCGTTGAGTACAAAATCGTCGAAGAAAATACCTACGGTATTGTGAAAGAGAAAATTCCTGAAGGGAAAACCACCTGCTCTCTGTGCTCTCGTCTGCGCCGCGGTATTCTGTATCGCACCGCGACCGAGCTGGGCGCGACCAAAATTGCTTTGGGACACCACCGCGACGATATCCTGCAAACGCTGTTCCTCAATATGTTCTACGGCGGCAAGATGAAAGGTATGCCGCCTAAGCTGATGAGTGATGACGGTAAACATATTGTGATCCGCCCGCTTGCCTACTGCCGTGAAAAAGACATTGAGCGTTTCTCTCAGGCGAAAGGGTTCCCGATCATTCCATGCAACCTCTGCGGCTCCCAGCCTAACCTGCAGCGTCAGGTGATTGGCGACATGCTGCGCGACTGGGATAAGCGCTATCCGGGTCGTATCGAAACCATGTTCAGCGCCATGCAGAACGTCGTCCCTTCCCATCTCGCGGATGTGGAACTGTTCGACTTTAAAGGCATCAATCACGAGTCAGAAGTCGTGAACGGCGGCGATCTGGCGTTTGACCGGGAAGAGATCCCGATGCAGCCAGCAGGCTGGCAGCCGGAAGACGATGACAATCAGTTTGAAGCGTTGCGTCTGAACGTGCTTGAAGTGAAGTAAGCGGTTAGCGTCTCAGAAACACCGTCTGAGACGCTTCATGCTTTATTTCAGCAGACGTACGCGGCAGGTTTTACCCTTAATTTTCCCGTTTTGCAGCTGCTTCCATGCCTTATGGGCAACCGCCTGGCGAACCGCGACGTAGACATGCGCCGGATGGACAGCAATCTTACCGATATCCGCCCCGTCCAGCCCCACATCCCCGGTCAGTGCACCGAGTACATCACCAGGACGCATCTTGGCTTTTTTACCGCCATCAATGCACAGGGTCGCCATTTCGGCCTCCAGCGGCACAAGGCTGACGCCGGCTGGGGGATTCATCCAGTTCAGCTTAATCTGCAGCATCTCAGAGAGAATATTGGCGCGCTGCGCCTCTTCAGGTGCGCAGAAGCTGATCGCCAGACCGCTGTTCCCGGCGCGCGCGGTGCGGCCAATACGGTGCACGTGCACTTCCGGATCCCACGCCAGTTCAAAGTTCACCACCAGCTCAAGCGATTTAATATCCAGACCGCGCGCAGCGACGTCGGTCGCCACCAGCACGCGGGCGCTGCCGTTCGCGAAACGGACCAGCGTCTGATCGCGATCGCGCTGTTCAAGATCGCCATGCAGCGACAGTGCGCTCTGCCCGGCGGCATTCAGAGCATCACAAACCGACTGACAGTCTTTTTTGGTGTTACAGAACACCACACAGGAGGCAGGCTGATGCTGGCTCAGTAATTTCTGCAGGAGCGGGATCTTCCCCTGCTGCGAGGTTTCAAAGAACTGTTGTTCGATGGCGGGCAGCGCATCTACGCCGTCGATTTCAATGGTAAGAGGATTTTTCTGCACGCGCCCGCTGATGGCGGCGATAACTTCCGGCCAGGTTGCGGAGAACAGAAGCGTCTGGCGATCGGCCGGTGCGAAACGGATCACTTCGTCAATGGCCTCGCTGAAGCCCATATCCAGCATCCGATCGGCCTCATCCAACACCAGCGTTTGTAGCGCATCCAGCGAGACCGTGCCTTTTTGCAGGTGATCGAGCAGGCGTCCCGGCGTCGCGACAATAATGTGCGGCGCATGCTGAAGCGAATCACGCTGGGCACCGAACGGCTGCCCGCCGCAGAGGGTTAAAATCTTGGTGTTTGGCAGGAAACGTGCCAGGCGACGCAGTTCACCCGCAACCTGGTCTGCCAGCTCGCGGGTCGGACACAGCACCAAAGACTGGGTCTGAAAAAGCGCCGCATCGATATGCTGCAACAGGCCAAGGCCAAAGGCCGCCGTTTTCCCACTGCCCGTTTTCGCCTGCACGCGCACGTCACGGCCCTCAAGAATGGCGGGTAAGGCGGCCGCCTGAACAGGCGTCATCGTGAGGTATCCCAACTCGTTGAGGTTAGCGAGTTGGGCATCGGGCAGAACATTCAGGGTAGAAAAAGCGGTCACAATTGTCTCTCGTGGTGATCTTTGCGGTCAGATGGCGCGTATCCTCGCAGATCTCGCGGTCCGATGCGACAATTTAATCGGTTCTTCATCGGGCGGCGGGTCGGGCATCGGCTGGGGACGCGGGATGGGATCGGGCATAGGTACCGGATCGCTGGGGATAGGATCGGATTGACGCGATTGTGGCAGTAGCAGAGCGTTAAGGATGCTCATCATTCCCTCCATAATTTGCTGTCATCCCTTTTAGGGTAGACGCTCAGAATCAGGAGGCAAAAAAAAGCCGACTATGAAGTCGGCGTCGTACGAATCAATTGTGCTATGCAGTAATTCAAAAAAGGAAGTAAGACAATATGGAGCGCAACGCCCATCGCTTGACGTTGCATTCACCTGCGGGAGTAATATTGCACCTTACGGGGTATATGTTTATTGACTTCGCTCAATTAAAAGAGCGTTTTAATCCCGGAAAAAGATGAAAAAAGCGTAAATTTACAGCCATTTACTACGATGCAACCACCATGCAACACCCCCAATCAAAACAACTAACATCACGCAAAACGCCGTAAAACCGTAGCGATAAGCGCCACCCGGAATTCCGCCCAGGTTGACGCCAAACAACCCGGTCAGAAACGTGCTCGGTAAAAACACCATCGCCATCAGGGACATCGTATAGGTTCTTCGCGCCAGCGACTCCTGCATCACCTGCGCGATTTCGTCCGCCATCACCGCCGTTCTGGCAATACAGGAATCAATTTCATCCAGCCCGCGGCCCAGCCTGTCGGCAATATCCTGCATTCTGCGCCGATGATCGTCGTTCATCCAGGCGAGCCTTTCGCTGGCCAGCCGCGCATACACGTCGCGCTGCGGCGTCATGTAGCGGCGCATAACAATCAGCTGCTTGCGCAATAAGGCCAGAAAACCGCGCGGCGGGATCTGCTGATCGAGCAGGTTATCTTCCAGGTCGATGATTTTGTCGTGCAACTCTTCAATAAACTCACTGGCGTGATCGGTAAGCGCGTCACAGACATCCACCAGCCAGCTGCCGCAGTCGATCGGCCCCGTGCCCTCTTTCAGATCGTTGACGATGTCATCCAGCGCCAGGACCTTACGCTGTCGGGTGGAGACAATCAGCCCATCGTCCATATAGACCCGCATCGCCACCAGCTGATCCGGACGTTCATCCGTGCTGCCGTTAATACAGCGGAGGGTAATCAGCGTCCCGTCACCCATGCGGCTTACGCGGGGCCGCAGACTTTCACCCGCCAGCGCATCGCGCACGTTATTGGGCAAGAGCGGGGTCGACGCCAGCCAGTCAGCGCTGTCCGGATGGGTATAGTTCAGATGCAGCCAGCAGGGATGCGCACTGTCGATCACATCATTATCTTCCAGCGGTCGGGCACCGCCGCGGCCGTCCAGCACCCACGCAAAAACTGCGTCAGGAACGTTAAGTTCAGATCCTTTAATGCTTTCCACAGCACCTCCACCTTTTTAACTCTTTCGGTGTCAGTCTAGCTTTCATGAGGGGTTAAGCAACAACTATGTATTCCATCGCGCTGAAATCGCTCGGGAAATGAGCTGGGTGGGCAAATGTATGCAAAAAGCCTGGCATGCCAGGCTTTGTGTCGCTTTCAGAGAGAGTGCTCTGGCTGCTGGAGGAAGGAGGGTGAGCCGGTCGGTAATGGGGACGAAGACCCGTGATCCAATCTGAAATTCCGGGTGCGGGCCTGGAGTTCAATCACCTGATTGCGCAGTACATCCGAGGAGCCGTTGAGTTCCTCCGCCATCGCCACGTTGCTTTGCGTGACCCGCTCCAGCTCCGATAGCGCCAGCGTGATCTGGGAAATACCTTTCTCCTGCTCAGACGTCGACGCGGAGATTTCATCCATTAAGCGACTGACGTTTCCCGAGCCCGTCACGATTTCATGCATATTCTTCTCTGCCTGCGACACCACGGTCGCGCCCTGCGTGACGTTACTGCTGGTGACTTCAATCAGCGCTTTGATATTCTTCGCGGCCTCTGCGCTGCGGTGCGCCAGGTTTCTGACCTCTTCCGCAACGACAGAAAAACCTTTTCCATGGTCGCCCGCTCTTGCCGCCTCAACGGCCGCGTTGAGCGCCAGAATATTGGTCTGGAACGCAATGCCGTCAATCAACGAAATGATCTCCGTCATCTGCTGGGCGCATTCGGTTATGGACTGCATATTGTTGGCAACCTGCCCCATCAGCTCCCCGCCCTTACGCGCCTGCAGCGTCGCCATATTCGCCTGTTCACTCGCCAGGCGGGTGTTATCGGCGTTATTTTTAGTGCTCGCCGCCATTTGCTCCATGCTGGCTGCGGTTTGCACTAAAGACGCAGACTGCTGTTCGGTTTTTACCGAGAGCTGAGCGCTACGTGTCGAGAGCTGATCCGATAAGGTCATGGCGGTTTGCGATGACGCCCTGATCTCACGCACCAGCGTCGCAATGTTGCCGGACAGGCTGTTGATCCCGGGAATGAGTCGCCCCGCACAGTTATTGCCAAACTCCGGGATAGAAACCCCCAGGTTGCCGGCAGTCACCTCTTCAATACTTTTCTTCACCGTATTGATCGGCGTCACAAGATACCGGGTCATATAGACCCAAAGCAAAAATAGCGCAACGAAATTGATAGCGTTAAGGGAAATAAAGAGAGAGGGCTTGCTGGAAATTAGAACAACGACACCTGCGTTTACCAAAAATAGCGATAAAAGGAACCCGATAATAAAGGTTCGGACACTAATATTTCTTAGCATGATGATACCCACATTTTATATTTTGGTCGGCATCTAGACTTATAGCATTGGCACAAACGTTTTTCCTCGGAAACTTCACGGGTTTGTTGTTTCGCCGTTAGCAACCTGGGATTTAGCTTAAGTCAGATGAAAAAAGCGTATTAGTGAAAATGTTCTTCGCAGCATGCTGTGATACTGGTCTGCCGCCACGTTAAGCGATACCATCCGCTGCGGCGAACCGATACAATCGCCGTTATATTTAAGGAGCTTTGCTACTTTTATTCGCTCTTGTTTAGCAATGCTTAATACGTTAACAAAGAGAATATATTTTATATTCTTAATGCGATGTAGAGTATTAATATGACTGGTCATGCTTCACGATAAATAACTAATATTGTTTGAATGCGCATGTTCGTTGCCAGATTAAGATGTGCCCGGCAGGCGAAATCGGTAACCCTCTCAGGCGTGGGATTGCATAATGCTCAATATATCGTGGGACCCTGTGTTAATCGCTATCTCTTATCTGGTGGCATTTATCGCCTCCTTTGTGGCGCTGGACAGTGCCGGAAAGATCCCCCTTTCCAGCCGAAAGGCTGCCCTGTTCTGGCGCATTGCCGGGGGTATGACGCTGGGGATTGGCATCTGGTCGATGCACTTTATCGGCATGCTGTCGATGCAGATGCCGATGATGATGCGCTATGACCTCTGGTTAACCCTTGCGTCTCTGGGCGTCGCGATTATTGCGTCGACCACGGCCCTTGATATTGCCGTCGCGGGAAAAAAACGTTCTTCGTTTCGACCGATCGTTGCCACGGCTATCCTGAGCGCAGGCGTGGTATCTATGCACTATATCGGTATGGCTGCCCTGATGCTGGATGGCAGCATTATCTGGGATCGCCGTATTGTGGGGTTGTCGGTGGTCATTGCCGTGGTGGCGTCCGGCACGGCGCTGTGGCTGGCTTTCCGCCTGCGAGACAAAGGGGTTTTTATCGAGCGCCTTCTCGCCGCCCTGGTCATGGGTGCCGCCATTTGTGCGATGCACTATACCGGCATGAGCGCCGCGCATTACCCGGAAATGTCGCATACCCTCCCCGGCGGGATCGGCGAGCTGGGGTTATCCATCTGGGTTTCTGTCACCACGCTCTGCCTGCTTGGCGTGATGTTAATTATTTCCCTTATCGATTCTCACCGTCGCACCGGCCGGCTGACGGATAATCTTCGACAACTCAATCGGCAGCTTGAGCTCCAGGCGCGCTTTGATGCGCTCACCGGACTCGCGAATCGCCATCAGATGGATCTCCGCATGCAGGACTGCCTGCGCAGCGCGTTGCTGAGCAACAGGCAATTTGCCGTTATTTTCCTGAACGTCGATCACTTCAAACGCGTCAACGATACCTGGGGTCACAGCGTCGGCGATGAGTTATTGATCACCGTCGCACAACGCATCACTTCCCGGCTCTCGCGTGAGATGACCCTGGCAAGGCTGGGAGGAGACGCTTTTATCCTGCTGGTGCCGGAATGTGACGACGACAAACTCAACGCCCTGCTCGCGTCGCTGCTCGAGGATGTGCGACGTCCTCTTTCGATCTGTGGTCATACGCTTAACACGACAATGAGTGCGGGCGTCAGCCTCTATCCTCAGGATGGCGAAACGCTGCATGAACTGAAACTCAAAGCAGATGCAGCCCTGCATCACGTCAAAGACGACGGCCGCAACGGCTGGGCGCGTTACAGAACCGAGATGTCGACAGCAATCCCGGCAAAACCCGGTTTTCTTCAGGAGCTCTCTCAGGCGCTTGAGCGCGATCAGTTTGAACTGTGGTACCAGCCAACCTGGTATGCGCAAGAGAAGACTATCCATGGTTTTGAAGCCCTGCTGCGCTGGCGGCACCCTGAGCAAGGCGTTGTGCTGCCTGGTCTGTTTATCCCCTCGCTGGAGCAAACCGGCTTAATTATTCCGGTGGGCAACTGGGCCATTGAAGCGGCATGTCGACAGCTGCATTTCTGGACTGAACAAGGGTTCAGCCAGTGGACGTTATCGCTCAACTTATCCCCCGTCCAGTTCGAGCAGCCGGACATTTTCCACATCGTATCGTCGATGCTGGAAAAATATAACTTGTCCCCGTCCAGGCTGATCCTTGAGGTCACGGAGAGCACCGCGCTGAAAAATCTCGACCGCAGCATTGAGTTGCTCAACGCTTTTAATCATGCGGGGATCACCGTCTCGATTGATGATTTTGGTACGGGCTACTCCAACCTGCTGATGCTGAGCGTGCTGCCGGCAAAAGAGCTCAAGATCGACAAAAGCTTTGTAACGTCGATGCTGGAAAATGAAAAAACCTACAAGCTGGTTGAAACCATTATGAGTATCGCCCGCACCATGGAGATGAACGTGGTGGCAGAAGGGATTGAAACGGAAGAACAGCAGGCGGTTCTCACCCGTCTCGGCTGCGACTACCTGCAGGGTTACCTCTTCTCCCGCCCCTTACCTGCCGAACAGGTGCCGTGGCTGCTTCTGCAGATAAACTCAGAAAGGCAAATTATCCCCCTTAATAAAATTCAAACGGACGCCGCATTTATTTCACAAAAAAACCATGCCTGACGGGGTTTAGTAGAGTATGTTTCAAAGCAGAACACACGAGTCACGTCTGTCATGATTGTCAGGCGTATTAAGCCGATGAACAGGAAATGCCTATGTCGCAAAACGGTTTTGAAGCGCTGAACGTCATTAAAACACCCGTGTGGCTTATTTCACCCGTTTCGGAAGAGATCATTTTTGCGAACGTGGTCGCAACGCAGCTTATGGGAGATAAGACGCTCGATCAGCTGCGTAAAGGCATCTATTCCGCGAATGCACAAGCTCTCCTGTCGATGTATGTACCAGAACTGAAAGCCGAGCAGGAGATCGTCGAAATCTGGACAATAAGAAGCCGGGATGGGCTGGATACGCCGTTAAGCTGTCGTCTCTCGCTTGCCCGTTACGCCCCCTGGGGAGATGTGATTGTCTTCGAGGGGATCGCCCAACATATCCTCTCAGGACTGAAGGCCAGCCGCTCCGCAACCTACCGGCGAAAAAAACAGGGGTTTTACGCCCGTTTTTTTCAGACCAACAGCGCGCCGATGCTGTTAATCGATCCTGCCCGCGATGGTCAGATTGTTGATGCCAACCTGGCTGCGCTCAATTTTTACGGTTACTCGCATGATGGTATGTGCAGCAAGCATACCTGGGAAATCAATACCCTGGGGCGAGACGTTATGCCCATTATGACCGCGATTGCCGCGCTGCCCGGCGGCCATAAGCCGCTCAACTTTGTTCACCGCCTTGCCGATGGTTCCACCCGCCATGTTCAGACGTATGCCGGACCCATTGAGATCTACGGTGACAAGCTGATGCTGTGCATCATCCACGATATCACCGAGCAAAAAAGACTGGAGCAAGAGCTGGAACATGCCGCGTTACGTGACTCCATGACCGGGTTACTCAACCGACGCCAGTTCTACGCGATTACCGACGCCAACAATCTGAATAATCGACCTGCCCAGCAGCAGTTTAGCCTGCTGCTGGTTGACACCGATCACTTCAAAAACATCAACGACCTGTTTGGTCATTTGAAGGGCGATGAGGTGCTTATTGCCCTCTCCCGAACGCTGGAAGCCTGTAGTCGGGAGAACGACATGGTGTTCCGCTGGGGGGGCGAAGAGTTCGTCATCCTGCTGCCGCATACCTCTCTCGACACCGCGTTGCAGATTGCCGAGTCGATCCGTGCAGCCGTTGCCCGCATTACGATTCCGGGCTTACCACGGTTTACCGTCAGCATTGGCGTGGCGCGACATAACCCGGGGGAGACGATTGATGAGCTGTTTAAGCGTGTAGACGATGCGCTGTATCGCGCTAAAAATGATGGGCGCAATAAAGTCCTTGCAGCATGAAACTGGAGTATACGGGAAAGCCCCGCTACAATGCCTGCCTCGAATAAATTAACGTCAGGTGGGTAAAATCTGCAATGGGCAAAACAGAAATAATACTCACCTTAATTATTTTGCTCCTTATTATATTTGGCTTCTGGTTTATTTTTAGCGGGGAAATCTGGTATCTCGTCGAGTATCTCGAAAATAGTCTTTACCCGACCTTCGACGCCCCTTAACGCACGTTTAATATCGTGTTTCACCTACCGAATTTGTCAGGTATCTGCCAGCCTGACGGCCGCGTAAGATACGCGTCGTTATCCTCCAACTACGTTGATAACGAATCATTTATTCACTTGCTTATGTTGCCCGTGCTCTGACGGGCTTTTTTATTTCCGGCATTTCAGCCACGCCAGGCTATATCTTAATCATCTTTAATGACAAGGGAGAGAAATGATGAGCAAGAAGATCCTGATGCTGGTTGGCGATTACGCCGAAGATTACGAAACCATGGTGCCTTTTCAGGCGTTACAGATGGTTGGTCATCAGGTGGATGCCGTCTGCCCCGACAAACCGAAGGGCGACTACATCATAACGGCAATCCATGATTTCGACGGCGCCCAGACCTATAGCGAAAAACCCGGTCACCGCTTTACCCTCAACGCCGACTTTTCCGCCGTAAAGGAGCAGGACTACGACGCGCTGCTCATCCCCGGCGGGAGAGCGCCCGAGTATCTGCGGCTAAATGAGGATGTGTTAAAGCTGGTACAGGCGTTTGACGCCGCGCGCAAACCGATTGCGGCGGTGTGCCATGGCCCGCAGCTGCTCGCTGCCGCGGGCATCCTGAAAGGCCGTACCTGTAGCGCCTACCCGGCCTGTGCTCCTGAGGTCCGTCTCGCGGGGGGACACTATGCCACGATCGGCATCGATCAGGCACATGTCGACGGCAACCTGGTGACGGCTCCCGCGTGGCCCGCCCATCCGCAGTGGCTGGCGAAGTTTAATGCGTTGTTAGAATAATACGTTCCGGTCTTATCGCTGCCGAAAAGCACAGCGCGGTATCATCCATGGCAAAACTGGCGCTCACGTGCGCCAGTTCGCATTAACCATCAGTGCTTCTCAATATACATCGTCCGGCTATACGCCACGTCTTCCGGGTTATTAATCGGATACCCTTTCACCCACGGCTTAATCAGACGGCCGTTGGTGTACTGGTAAATAGGCGCGATCGGCGCTTTCTCCATGAGGATTTTCTCCGCCATGTTGTAGTCCGTATTACGCGCTTTCGCCGTGGTTTCGAGCGTCGCCTGGTGGATAATTTTATCGTAAGCCGGATCGTTGAAGCGCGAGATATTGCCGCTGTGGGTAGAGGTCAGCAGGGACAGGAAGGTCGAGGGCTCGTTGTAATCCCCCACCCATGACGCGCGGATCACATCAAAATTGCCGGTGTTGCGGCTGTCGATGTAGGTTTTCCACTCCTGATTTTGCAGCTTGACATCCACACCGAGGTTTTTCTTCCACATGGACGCCACCGCAATGGCGATTTTCTGGTGGTTTTCCGACGTGTTGTACAGCAGGTTCAGCTTCAGCGGACGCTGAGGGCCGTAGCCTGCGGCCTGGAGCAAGGTTTTGGCCTGAGCGTTCAGCTCCTGCTGGGACATCTGCTCAAACGGCGAAGGTTCAGGCGTGAAGCCCGCCGTCACGTCAGGGGTGAAATGCCAGGCCGGTTTTTCGCCGGTACCCAGTACCTTTTCCGCCATAATGCGGCGATCGATAGTCATGCTCAGCGCAAGACGGACCCTGGCATCGGCCGTCGGCCCCTTTTGCGTGTTAAACGCGTAGTAATAGGTCCCGAGCTGAGGCGGCGTATACACCTGGCCAGGAATATCCTTCAGGAGCTTCTGATACATGTTTTTCGGGAACGATTCGGTAATATCGATATCCCCTGCCAGATAGCGTTTCGTGGCGGACGATTCCTGATTAATCGGAATAAAGGTCACTTTTTGCAGGACAGTTTTCGCATTGTCCCAGTAGTGGGTGTTCGGCACGACAACCAGTTTTTCATTCACCACGCGCGCGTTCAGAACGTAGGCCCCGTTACCGACCAGCGCTCCTGGACGCGTCCACTCTTTCCCGCTTTCAACATTGGCTTTTTGCACCGGATAGAAGGCGAAGTTTGCCGTCAGGTTGCTAAACCACGGTAGCGGTTTATCCAGCTGGACGCGCAACGTTCTGGCATCCACCGCCGTCACGCCCAGGGTATCTGGCGACGCTTTACCATCAATAATGGCCTGCGCGTTGCTGATGCCTGCCAGCGCCGCAAACCAGGCAAACGGAGAGGTCGTTTTCGGATCAACCAGACGCTGCCAGCTGTAGACAAAATCCTGCGCGGTAACCGGCGTACCGTCAGACCATTTTGCGTTATCGCGCAGTGTGAACGTCCAGATTCGGTTATCGTTGCTCTGCCAGCGCGTCGCCACGCCCGGAGTCAGTTCCCCTTTCTCATTCTGATTTACCAGCCCTTCGAAAAGATCGCGAATCACCTGAATCTCTGGCAACCCCACCGCTTTTGCGGGATCGAGCGAAGCCGGTTCGTCTTTAATGTGTCTGACCAGCTCCTGTTTTTGCGCCAGCACCGTGCCCTGTGGCACATCAGCAGCGTATGAGAGTGAAGAGAGTCCGCACAGGCACAGTGCGGCAAAAAGACGCGAAACAGGATGCTTCATAAGATCCCCTTTAAAAAATTCAGGTAAAAAGCAGATGCGTAATTATTTGTTTCGACAGTAAGAAATGCAAACAACTTACGCCTGAATAGTGATTTAAGGCAATTCTCAGCCGTTAAGGAAACTATTTGATTAACAGCGGCTTTTGCACAACACTGCCTGTAGAGACTTCGTTATCAGGATATCGTATGGCAACCACCCGACCCCGCGCGGAACGCGGCGCCTTCCCTCCGGGCGCTGAACAATATGGCCGCTCATTTTTAGGCGCATCGCTGATCTGGTTCCCGGCCCCCGATGCCGATCGCGACAGCGGTTTGGTTATTGCCGGCACGCACGGAGATGAGAACTCGTCTGTCGTCACGCTCTCGTGCGCGCTGCGGACGCTGACCCCGGCATTGCGACGTCACCACGTGATTCTTGCCGTGAATCCGGACGGCTGTCAGCTGGGATTACGGGCGAATGCGCGAGGAATCGACCTGAACCGTAATTTCCCTGCGGCAAACTGGCGCGCAGGGGAAACGGTATATCGCTGGAACAGCTCCGCCGAGGAGCGGGACGTGGTGCTGCTCACGGGCGATAAACCCGGATCGGAGCCGGAAACGCAGGCGCTGTGCCAGCTTATCCATAAGATCCACCCCGCCTGGGTTGTCTCCTTTCACGATCCGCTGGCCTGTATTGAAGATCCGCGCCACTCTGACCTGGGCGCGTGGCTGGCCCAGGCGTTCGCCCTCCCGCTCGTCACCAGCGTGGGCTATGAGACACCCGGTTCATTCGGCAGCTGGTGCGCCGACTTGAGCCTGCCCTGCATCACCGCTGAGTTCCCGGCGATCTCCTCCGACGAAGCCAGCGAAAAATACTTAAAGGCCATGATGGAGCTTCTGCGCTGGCAACCTCAGAGGTGAAGTACGCCGCTGGTAAAATTAAGCGCCGGTGAAACGTCAACGGCCAGCCACGTCGGGCCATCCAGATCGGCGAAACGGACCTGATTGACCAGCGGCAGCGCCGCACCGATCGCCCGCGAGGTGCAAAGCATGCATCCCAGCATCAGGGCGAACCCCTGCGCCCGGGCGTCCGCCGCCAGGGCCAGGGCTTCAGTCAGTCCGCCAGTCTTGTCGAGTTTGATATTGACCATGTCATAGCTGCCCTTAAGCGCGCTCAAATTCTCACGGGTATGACAGCTTTCATCCGCACAGACGGGCAACGGATGGATAAAATTCTTCAGCGCCGCATCCTCTTTTGCCGGCAGAGGCTGCTCCAGCATCGCCACGCCCAGATCGGCCAGCAGCTGGCATCGCGCGGCCAGCCCTTCGGGATGCCACGACTCGTTGGCGTCAACAATGAGCGTGGCTGACGGCACCGCCGAGCGAATGGCGACCATCCTCTCGCTGATCAGACGATCGTCGAGCTTCACTTTTAACAGCGTGGCCCCGGCGTCATAGAGCGCTTTCGCACTGGCGGCCATCTGCTCGGGCTCCCCAATCACGACCGTTTGCGCGGTCACGACGGACTCCGGCACGACCACGCCCAGCAATGACGTCAGCGATTTTTGCTGCTTAGCGGCTTCAAGGCTCCAGAGCGCACAGTCGATGGCGTTGCGCGCCGCCCCGGCGGATAAACGCTGCTGTAACGCGTCACGCGTGAGGCCTTTTTGCAGGTCAGGTACCAGGGTCATGATCTGCGCCATCACGGATGCCAGACTTTCCCCATAGCGCGGGTAAGGCGTACATTCCCCGACGCCTTTAAACCCCTCTTCTTCGATTTCAACCACGACCACGCTGGCTTCACTTCGGCTGCCGCGAGAGATCACAAACGGGGTATGCAATGGCCAGGCTTCTTCATAGACCTTAACGCTTCTCATCACTGACTCCTTGCGGCCCGGAAAGGCGAAAAATTTGGTTTGCCGTGTTATCTGCTGATGGCATACACTAGCCACGACGTTAACTATATGTAAACAGGAAGATATCTATGTCACAACTCGTTCATTTCCAGGGCAACCCGGTTGCTGTAGCAGGTTCCATTCCGCAGGCTGGCAGCAAAGCGCAGGCTTTTACTCTGGTGGCTAAAGATCTGTCTGACGTCACACTGGCTCAGTTTGCGGGCAAACGCAAAGTACTGAACATTTTCCCAAGCATTGATACCGGCGTTTGTGCCGCATCCGTGCGTAAATTCAACCAGCTGGCGACTGAAATGGACAACACCGTGGTGCTGTGCATTTCCGCTGACCTGCCGTTTGCCCAGTCCCGTTTCTGCGGTGCCGAAGGCCTGAGCAACGTTATCACCCTTTCCACCCTGCGCAGCGCTGATTTCCTCGAGAACTACGGCGTCAGCATCGCGGAAGGCCCACTGAAGGGTCTGGCAGCACGTGCTGTACTGGTTCTGGACGAAAACGACACTGTCGTCTTCAGCGAACTGGTTAACGAAATCACCACCGAGCCGGACTACACTGCCGCGCTGGACGTGCTGAAAGCATAATAAGTCCTTAGCATTCTATACAACTTATTCTCAACCTCGCCACGGCGGGGTTTTTTATTAGAAAATAGCTGAATCGTTAAAGCTAAAATATTCATCGATCACAAAAAGCATGCAATAAAGACAGCAACATGTAACTTACGCGTGATCATTAGCGCATTCTAATTGTTAAAATCACCTAATTTTAACCTCAGTGAAGCCCATCACATTTCCCTTTTTGTCTAAACATTAGATTTGCTTACGAAAGTAAATAATCGTTTCAGCAAAAAGGATAAAATATGAAGATCAAATTCGCTTTTACGCTCCTGGCGGTCCTGGTTTCTGGCCATGCCGCGGCTAAAACCTGGGTGCTGACAAGTGCTGAAAGCAGCGTAGAGAAAGGAAACTGGAAGATTTCGAGTGATGAGCTGAAAGTTAAAGATCAGACGTTCAGCATTGAGCAAAAAGTCTTGCACGGCGGCAAGCAGGAAGGCAGTAAAGTCATCATTATTAGCAGTAAAGATGGCCTGACGATTACCCTGAGCCCGACACGCGGCATGAACCTTCTGCACGTTGAAGGGTTTGGCACCCGACTGGGGTGGGATTCCCCTGTCAAAGAGGTCGTGAATCCGGCTTATATCAACCTTGAGAGCCGCAACGGTCTCGGCTGGCTGGATGGTTTCAACGAGATGATGGTGCGCTGTGGCTACGAGTGGACAGGTCACCCTGTCACGGCGGACGGGCAAATTTACACCCTGCACGGCAGAGCCGGGAATACCCCGGTATCGCAGGTGGAAGTTGAGGTGGCGGATGCCGCCCCGCATGAGATCCGCGTTCGGGGTTTGATCAAAGAGAGCACGTTCAAAAAAGCGGATCTGCAGACCATGACCGAACTGCGCTACGTTCCCGGAACCAACCAGTTCAGCCTGCATGATGTTCTCACTAACCATGCCGATTACCCTCACGATTACCAAATCATCTATCACAGCAACTTCGGGACGCCGATCCTCGAAGAAGGCGCACGTTTCCTTGCGCCAGCGGCGAGCGTAAGCCCATTCAATGACTACGCCAAAGCGGGCGTTAACGACTGGCAAACCTATGCCGGGCCGACAAAAGGCTTTGATGAGATGGTCTTTAACATTCAGCCGCTCGCCGACAACAACCACGAAACGCTCGCGGCGGTGGTCAATAAAGCCGGCGATAAAGGCGCATCAATCCAGTTTGATACGCGCCAGCTGCCCGTGCTGACCTTATGGAAAAACACCGATACGCTGAAGCAGGGTTATGTCACGGGCATTGAACCGGGCACCAGCTACGCCTACCCCGTTACGATTGAACGCCAACAGAAGCGGGTTAAGCAGCTGGAGCCGGGTGCCAGCGCGCAGTTTGATCTGACCTATACCCTGCTCCACAGCCCGCAGCAGGTGAAAGAGGTCGAAAGCAGGATTGCGTCGATACAGGGCGAGACAAAAACAGACATCGTTAACACGCCGTTGGCGAAGGAATAAAACAAAAGTAAAAAGCCTCTTTGCAGAGGCTTTTTTGTTATTCGTCACCTTTCTTATGATTCAAACCATACTCACGTAGCTTATTGGCGATCGCGGTGTGCGAGACGCCCAGGCGTTTTGCCAGTTTGCGGGTGCTGGGATAGCTGCGGTACAGCTGCGTCAGCACAGAACGCTCGAAACGGCTGGTGATGTCATCAAGCGACCCTTCCATCGCCTCTTCCCCTACCGATACCGTTCCGGCGTCGTAATCCGGCAACAGGATATCCTGCGGGCGCAGCTCATACCCTTCAAGCTGGGTCAGCGCACGATATACGGCGTTTTTGAGCTGACGAATGTTCCCCGGCCAGCCGTAGCGCATAAGCACCGTGCCCAGATCGGCTGACAGCTTCGGACGAGGAACCCCCTGCTCATCGGCAAAGCGGGCGACGAACAGCTCCGTAAGCGGCATGATGTCCTGCGGACAATCGCGCAGCGGCGGAATATTCAGCGTCAGGACGTTAAGGCGGTAATAGAGATCTTCGCGGAAGATCCCCTTTTGCACCAGTTCCACCAGGTTCTTCTGGGTGGCGCAAATGACGCGCACGTCCACATGCACTTCGTGATCCTCACCGACGCGGCGGAACGTGCCGTCGTTCAGGAAACGCAGCAGCTTAGCCTGCATACGCGGCGACATTTCGCCGATCTCGTCCAGCAGTACGGAACCGCCGTTAGCCTGCTCGAAGAACCCTTTCTTGCCCTCCGGCGCGTGACCAAACAGCTCGCTTTCAACGGCATCTTCCGGGATAGAGGCACAGTTAAGTGCCAGATAAGGCTTAGCCGCACGCGGGCTCGCCAGATGCACGGCGTGAGCCAGCAGGTCTTTCCCGGTGCCGGTATCGCCGGTAATCAGCAGCGGCGCGGTCAGGCTTGCGAGCTTACGCGCCTGATCAACCACATGACGCATTTTCGGGCTGACGGCAATAATCTGGCTGAATGCGCCAACGTCCTGACTGGAGAGGTTTTGCAGCTGACGACCCATGCGTAGCGTCGAGCGCAGCATGATCACCGCCCCGGTCAACACGCGGGTATTCCCTTCCCCTTTCAGATAGACCGGCGTGATCTCCATCAGGAAATTCTGCCCGTTAATCACCACATGCTCGCTGTGCGTGTTCTGCGGATTGCTGTCCAGCCAGCGCTGGAAGTTAAAACCGGGGATCAGCTGCGCGGCGTGATGATTGCTCAGCTTCTCCTGGCTCTGCGCGAAAAGCTGGCAGCTCGCGTGGTTAACGCGCTCAACTTTGCTTTTCAAATCCAGAGAGAGGAACGGTTCAGGCATGGCTTCCAGCAGCGCGCTCAGCGCCAGGTGCTCACGCTCGGACGGCATCCAGGGAATGGTGCGTACATCCGTAACGCCAGCGATACGGCGGATTTCCGCCATCAGGCTGCTGAAGGTATTAAATTCAATTTCGGCAAAATTGAGGTAAATTCGCCCGACAGGATCGATCTCAATGCCACGTAAATCAATGCTACGTAAAACAAGAAGATCGAGTAATTCGCGGGTCAGACCGAGACGGTCTTCACAGAAGACTTCAAGACGCATGGGAAATTCACCGTTTTAAGCCAATAACAGTAAAATGATATGTCAGAACACGGTGATCGGGAAGATGGCTGTCAACAAATATTGACAGCCAGCACGATTAGTGAACAAAACCTCACGGCGAAGGTTTTTTATTGAGCGTCTCTTTGAGCTGGCCGATCAGTTCACGCCTGAAATCCCCCAGCCGGGGCTTATCGCCGTCAATCCAGGGCAGCGGACGGCAGACTTCCATCGCTTTAATCCCCAGGCGTGCGGTTAATAATCCCGCACCGATGCCCTGAGCCGCACGGGCAGAAAGACGCGCCGCCAGATCCTGCGACATCCAGTCCATGCCCACTTCGCGCACCAGCTCACTCGCCCCGGCAAACGCGATATTGAGCAGGACCAGCTTAAACAGTCTGATCCGACTGTAGTAACCCAGCTCTATGCCGTAAAGGTTCGCAATACGGTTGATCAGGCGCAGGTTACGCCAGGCGATAAAGGCCATATCGACCAGCGCCAGCGGGCTGACGGCAATCATCAGCGTGGATTCCGCCGCAGAACGGCTGATTTCGCGCCGCGCCTGAGCATCCAGCACCGGCTGAACCATGTGGGAATAGAGCGTCACCACTTCCCGGTCATTCTGGGTCTCATGGATGGCGGCATACCAGCGCTGAAGCGCCGGATGCGACTGATCGATTCCGGCCTGGCTGGCCAGCTTTTCACAGAACGCGCGCCCTTTCCCGGTGCCGTGACTGTGGAGCAGATCCCGCGCTTCATCACGCTCGTGCGCGCGCTGTCGCAGACGCCAGAGTCGACGCCATTCGGTGGCAACCGACCCGACGCCAGCCCCCACAATCAGCGCGCCTGCGGCACATCCGCCCAGCGCCACCCAGTCCTGCGTGTGCCAGGCATTCATCGTCCACTGCACGCCCTGACCCACCACGCTTACGCCAAACAGCGCCAGACCGGCGGTGACCATCCTGCGCCACAGGCTGCGTTTTGGACGCAGCGCGGCGTCCACGACCGCCTCCGCCGGACCATCCTCAACAACCGGCTCGTCCTGCAGCGCCGGGGCAAAGTTATCGGCCTGGGTACCGCTGAACGTCTGCGCCGTTTTGAACGCCTCCTGCGGGTTCTGCTCAAGCGTTCCGGTAAAGTCAATGCGCGGTTTTAACGGTTCCGTCATCGCAATTTATCTCCAATCAAAAACTCCAGCGCCGCATCCAGACGGATATGCGGTAAAGGCCTGTCGACGCTCATGGCCTGCGGGCGGAAGGCTTCAAACTGGAAGCCCTGATTCTGCCAGAAGGCCTGGCCCGGCAGCCGCGCAGGCACTTCGCCTGGGTAGACAGTAAGCGGTTCACCGTCGCTGAGCCGGTTCCCGCGTAATGCCGGTATTTTCTCGCCGTTAAGGTCAATTAGCCCGCTTTGCGTCGCCTGCACGGACGCGAGCCCAAGGCAATCCATGCTGATCCCTTCGAAGGCGGCGTTTTGCCAGGCGTCCTGCACCAGCTGCTGTAGCAGCGACACCATATTGGCATGCTGGTCGACGGTAACGTGATCGGCTTTTGTGGCCGCAAAGAGCAGTTTGTCGATCACTGGTGAGAAAAGACGGCGGAACAGCGTCCGCTGCCCGTAGTGAAAACTTTGCATCAGCTGCGTCAGGGCAAGGCGCATATCGTTGAATGCTTGTGGCCCGCTGTTGAGCGGCTGCAGACAATCCACCAGCACAATCTGACGGTCAAATCGTAAAAAGTGGTTCTTATAGAATCCCTTGACCACCTTCTCACAGTAGTAATGGTAGCGCTCGCGCAGCATACCGGCGTTAGTATGCTTATCCGCCTGCGCCAGCGTCGACTCGCCCACCCCATCCACATCCGGCCAGGGGAAAAACTGAAGCGCAGGCGCGCCCGCTAAATCACCCGGCAGAACAAAGCGCCCCGGCTGAATGAAGTGTAACCCTTCCTGTTTACACTGGTGTAAATACGCCGTCCAGGCGTCGGCAATGGCCGCCAGACGGTTTTCATCTGCTGGGGCAAGCGGGTCCAGCCCTTCGCACAGCTGTCGCCATTTGGCCGACCACCCGGCGCGTTGCCCCTGCAGCAATCCCGTCATCTGGCGTGACCAGCTGAGGTAATCCTGCGCCAGCATCGGCAGGTCGAGCAGCCATTCGCCGGGGTAATCGACGATTTCAAGATATAGCGTGGAGGTATCCTTGAAATGGCGCATCAGGGATTCATTCGAGCGGAAACGCAGCGCAAGACGAATTTCACTGACCCCTCGCGTCGGCGTCGGCCACGCGGGCGGGTCGCCATAAAGCTGTGCCAGCCCTTCGTCATAGGTAAAACGGGGAATGCCAAAATCACGCTGTGGAACGCGCTTAACGCCCAGCAGACGCTCTTCCCGCACCGCGCCAAGCAACGGCAGACGCGCCCCGGCGTGCAGGTTCAGGAGCTGGTTCACCATCGCGGTGATAAACGCCGTCTTACCGCTTCGGCTCAACCCCGTCACCGCCAGTCGCAGATGACGGTCAACGCCGCGGTTTACCAGTGAATTGATTTCGTTTTTAAGTCGCTTCATCGCCGTCCTTCGTTGCCTGGAAGCCTTGAATGCATGGCTTCAGAATACAATAAATGGGGGCAGATCGTTGATTATCAATTCTTATTTATTGCTATTGCCGTTTTTTCTCCAGTAAGATGAACGCCATTGCTGTCAGTCCTGAGTGAGTAAGGTGTATGTCACCCACCATTTATGATATCGCACGGGTTGCGGGCGTATCGAAATCAACCGTTTCCCGCGTTCTGAATAAACAAACGAATATTTCTCCTGAAGCGCGTGACAAAGTGCTGAAGGCGATTGACGAATTAAATTATCAGCCCAACAAACTGGCCCGTGCCCTGACCTCTTCAGGATTCGATGCCATTATGGTTATTTCGACCCGTTCAACCAAAACCACTGCCGGCAATCCTTTTTTCTCCGATGTTCTTCATGCCATTACGGCAAAAGCGGAAGAAGAAGGATTCGATGTTATTTTACAAACCTCAAAAAGCAGTGAAGACGATCTCCTGAAATGCGTGAGTAAAATAAAACAGAAGATGATCAAAGGGATCATCATGCTGAGTTCGCCCGCAAATGAATCCTTTTTCACCACGCTGGACGCGTATGGCGTACCGGTAGTGGTTATCGGCAAAGTGGAAGGTGAGTATCAGAATATTTATTCCGTCGACACGGATAATTTTCATGACAGCGCCACGCTGACGGAAACCTTTATCAAAAACGGCCGCCGGAAAATTGCCTGCCTGCATGCGCCGCTTGAATATCATGTTTCGATCGATCGCCTGGCGGGTTATAAAGCCAGTCTGGAAAAGCACCATATTGCGATTAACCCGGACTGGATCATGGATGGTGGTTATACCCATGAGAGTGCGCTTAAGGCGGCTCTGGAACTGCTCTCTTCACCCACGCCGCCTGATGCCGTATTTGCTACCGACAGCATGAAGTTACTCGGCCTTTATCGCGCGGCGGACGAGTTAAATCTGATGATACCGGAAAAGGTGGTGATAGCCGGATACAGTGACCCGATGCTGTCTCTCATTTTAACGCCCGCACCAGGCGGCTTTGATATCCCCACCCGCAAACTGGGGGAAGAGAGCTGCGATCTTCTCTTCAGGCGTATTGCGGGTCACCCCGCCCCGCAAAAAGTGCTGGTTGATACCCATTTTTTACTGGCGGCCTCGCTGCGCTAAAACCAGGGGCACCAGGCCCCTGGAAGACCCACGGGTCAGAACGCGTAATTTACCCCAACGCCCGCATAGTGGAAGCGGTCGTTTTTACCCTCGTCATGGTTTTCCCATTCGTAGGCGTATTCAAGCGTCATGGATAAACCGTTGTTGAAGTCATAGGCGTACTGCATACCCAGACGGTTGAAATCATGTCCTTCACGCTCAGGATCGTCCTGCCAGTCCCAGTTCGACCAGCGATCGAGCCCCAGTCGTGTGTAAGGCGTTAAGGTCGTCTGACCCAATGAAATAGGCAGGTAGGCGCGAATTTCCTGAGTGGAGAACTCGCCGTTATTACGTGAACCGTCCATATTGAAACCGCGCTCTAAATAGTAATTCACTTTAGCGGCAAAGGTGTCGTTAATGGTCCAGGTAAAGCCCGTTTCGGTTTCGACGCGGCTGTCTGAATAGCCTGTTTTTTCCAGATCGTTGGCAAACTGATACATGGCAAACCAGCCGCCGAAACGCCAGTCGTCGGTTAATTTAATATCCCAGTCCGGCTGAATTTTGTAGCGCTGCATATTTGCGCTGCCGTCTCTGGCGCCGTGTTCATCCTTAAAGTGATAGCCATAATTACGGAAACCACCGGTCAGACCGAACGTGAAATCATCGGTACCAATAAAACGATAGCGTAATTCAAATTCCGGGCGATCGAAATAGGTCCCACGGGTCATGCTGCTATAATCAACCGGTCCTTCCTGATACATCGCCAGCGAAATAGTCCAGGCATCCCAGGTCGCATTAAACCACACGGAGGGTTCATATAATCCGTCTTTATCTTCTCCCTGGCCTTCGACGTTTTCAATTTCATACATCGCGCCAATATTAAATTCCCATTGCTTAGCCGTTTCTGTTGCATGTGCGCAGCTCACCCCTGCGCACAGCACGAGCGCAGCACTTTTTAGTAGAGTACTCATAAAATATTCCCTTTATAATTAACAAACAAAAAACCGGAAATTTGCATTTCCGGCAAACACCTTTCTTATCTAATAGCCGCTTCGGTATCGGCGTCGAAGAAATGGCACTTATTCATATCGAACTGGATACCGATATTATCCCCTGCGGCATAATCATTCGCGGCTCCCGCGCGAACCACCAGCTCATGGCCGCCAACGGTGGCGTAGAGCATGAACTCCGCACCGGTCAGTTCGGCTACGCTGACTTTCGCCGCGATATTTTCACCGCTACTCTGCTGGGTGAGAATATCTTCCGGGCGGATCCCAAAGACCACAGCTTTACGCTGATATCCAGCGGCTTGCAGTGCAGCGAGCTTGTCTTCCGGGATCGCCAGGCGCAGCGTTTCCGTGACGAAATAGCGGTCGTCGATGGCACCACGAACAAAGTTCATGGCTGGCGAGCCAATGAACCCCGCGACAAACATGTTTGCCGGCTCGTTGTATACCTGCTTCGGTGCACCGACCTGCTGAATAATGCCGTCTTTTAAGATCACAATGCGGGTCGCCATCGTCATGGCTTCCGTCTGATCGTGGGTCACGTAAATCATCGTGGTATTGAGCTTCTGGTGAAGCTTGCTGATTTCAGCCCGCATCTGCACGCGGAGCTTGGCATCGAGGTTGGAGAGCGGTTCATCCATCAGGAACACGCCCGCTTCACGCACTATCGCCCTGCCCAACGCCACACGCTGACGCTGGCCGCCGGACAGCGCGCCGGGTTTACGCTTGAGGTACTCCCGTAAGCCGAGGATTTGTGCGGCCCAGTTGACGCGCTCTTCGATAACCGCCGGAGCGATTTTCTGCATCTTCAGGCCAAACGCCATGTTGTCGTAGACCGTCATATGCGGGTAAAGCGCATAGTTCTGGAACACCATGGCGATGTCACGCGATTTGGCGGGCACATCGTTCATACAAACACCGTCGATCACCAGTTCACCGGCGGAAATCTCCTCCAGCCCGGCAATCATGCGCAGCGTCGTCGATTTACCGCAACCGGACGGACCGACAAAAACGATAAACTCCTTGTCCTCGATTTCGAGGTTAAAATCCTTCACCACGTGGACCTGGTTATCGTAAATTTTCTGAATATGTTTCAGTGACAGTTGTGCCATTTTTAATTCCTTATCAATACGCCCGGGAGGCCCAGAAATCGGTCAGGCATTTCCAGGTCAGTTCCTGCGTCGAATGAAGCTGTAGTCCCGCATGGGTCAGGCCTGAGCCAATCCCGACCGACAGCATGCCCGCCGCGTTGATCGCCGCCACGCCCGCGGGCGCATCTTCGACCCCAATGGCCGCCTCGGGGCGGACGTCCAGGCCTGCACACGCGGCGAGGAAGATCTCCGGGTCCGGTTTTGAACAGACGATACGGGAGGCATCGGCGCAAAAATCAAAGGCGTCATGAATACCCAGGGCATGCAGTATTCCAGGAGCGTTGAGGGAAACGGAGGCGAGCCCAATTTTGACCTTCGCCGCCCGAATGTCCGCCAGCACCTCCCGGATGCCCGGCAGCAGCGACGCCTCGGTCAACGACGACAGCGATGCGACGTAGAGCGCATTTTTCTTCCCCGCCAGCGCCAGGCATTGTTTGTCGTCAAACGCCCCCTCTTTCCCACCGTGTCGCAGGATCCGCTGCAGGGATTCCATGCGGCTAATTCCCTTCAGCTCCTCGTTAAACACCTCATCAATAGTGATGCCGATCTCCTGCGCGACCGAACGCCAGGCGAGAAAATGGAGATGCGCCGTATCGGTGATGACCCCATCAAGATCGAATACAACAGCTTCAGGCTTCATGGCTGGCCTCCGTGGTAGCGGTCCCATTAAAAGATGCAAGAAATTCCCTACGAGACAGTGCCTGCCGCTCCGATACGCATACCGTTTTTCCCCACAGGGTTAACGTGACGGGCGCGGTGGTCTCGATGGTTAAAACGTCATTTTCAAACGTGAAGCGCAGGCGAGCGTTCTGCCAGCGCAGCGGGAAGGCAAGTTTTCGCCAGCGAGCGGGTAGCTTCGGCGCAAGGTGCAGCTCGCCCTCAACAATCTGCATGCCGGCAAACCCCTGAATAACGCCGGACCAGATAGCCCCCGTGGCAGCGGCATGAATGCCGTCATCGCTGCTGTGCGGATCGTCGCCCAGATCGATAGCCACGCCAGCGCGCCAGAAGGCGTAGGCCCCTTCCGTATCGCCACAGCGGGCGGCCACAATGCCGTGAATAGCCTTGCTCAGCGAAGAGTCATGGATCGTACGTGGCTCGTAAAACGCCAGGTTGGCCGCGCACTGGGCGGGGGTAAATTTCTACGGCAACAGGTAGTTAAGCATCACCACGTCAGCCTGCTTGAGGATCTGCATCTCGTTAACTTCCGCGCGAGAGTAATCCAGCAGGATGGTCTGCTTACCCGCTTTGGCTTTATAGCGGCTTAAATCGATCGCCGGTTTCGCCATGAACGAATCGTCCTGCGGGATAACGCCCCCGGCGTCGGCTTCCGGCAGCCACAAGCGGGCCAGGAAGGTGGTCGCCTTCTCCATGAAGCAGGCATCTTCACGCTCAAACAACGACATAAACCGACATGCGCTGGCCACGTTGTACCAGGCCAGATAGTTGGTGTAGGCGTTGTTATTCACATGTTCGGTGTATTCGTCCGGCCCAATCACATCATGAATTTCCAGGCGCCCGTTGATCTCCGTAGCGCGACCCATCCAGAACGTTGCCGTCTCTACCAGCAGGGTCAGCCCTTCATTGCGCATAAATGCGTCATCACGCGTGGCCTGCCAGTAGGCCACAACGGCCCAGGCAATGTCCGCCACGATGTGGTGTTCGGCCAGGGCGGAGGCCACTTTCTGCCGCATGCCCGTACGGATGTTGATGGCTGCAAACTCCGGCGTCTCCTCTTTGCCGCTTGCGGCGCTCTCCCACGGGAACAGCGCGCCCGGCCAGCCGTTGCGACGGGCTTTTTCCCGTGCCCCGGCCAAGTTCAGCCAGCGATAGCGCAGCAGACTGCGGGCCACCTGCGGACGGGTGAAAAGATGGAAAGGCAGCATGAATATTTCGGTGTCCCAGAAGACGTGGCCTTTATACCCCTCGCCGGTCAATCCCTTAGCGGCAATACTGCTCCGCTCATCATGGGCTGGCGTCATGGTGGTCAGATGCCAGACGGCATAGTCCAGCGCCATCTGATCGTCAGGGGCTGCAGAAGCCACTTCCACCCGGGCATCACGCCATACGTCTTCCCATGCGCAGGCTGAACTCTCCAGCAGCGAGGCATATCCCCTTGCCGCACAAACCTTGAGATCCGCCAGCGCGCCGCGCGCGAAAGACTCCTGCGACAGGGCTTTATCGCTGCGATGGGCCACCCAGACCAACTTATCCAGCGTGACAGTGTCACCCTGCGGTATCGTCAGGGAATAGTGAGCAGAGAGCCGACGATTTTTAGCGGTAAAGCAGCTTTCGCTGTCGGCTGATAGCTGACAAAAGGCCGAGATAACAACGTCAGAGTCCCGGTCCTGTGTTTCATACACACCCTGCATATAGTGCTGGTCGAATACCCTGACAGAAATTTCATCCAGATGCTGACGGCCGGTATTGGTTTGTGTTGCATCAATACCGGTTTTCATCACCACCTGCGAGGCTGCGTCAAGCGGGGTGATCGCAAGCTGCATGGCCACAAGCGGCAGCTGATCCAGAGAGACAAAACGACGACTCTCCAGGCGATAGCGCTTTCCGTTGGGCGAGCGCCAGACAACGCGGCGATGCAACTCGCCGTTGGCAAACGCCAGCTCGCGCTGCCACTCAAGAATGTCCCCGGACAGAAGGGTAAAATTCACCCCGTCCAGCTCAACCTCGATACCGGTGATATCGGGCAAATTGATCAGCTCAGTGGTCTCATTACGTCCCGCCTGGTGATACAAGCCCGCAAGATACATCCCTCGGGTTTGCTGGGTGTAATCTTCTTCATGCGCAGCGCGAATGCCCATGTAGCCGTTACCGCATGCCATAATGGACGCGTACTTATTCAGACTGTGCGGACAAAAGCCCGGATCGGTTAATACAGACACGCTCAGCATAATGTTACGCTTTCTCCTGTTTCTGCCGACTGATAAAGCGCCGCGACAAGCTGCTGAATCACCAGCCCCTGTTCAGCATCTGCAATCATTACGGGCTCTCCCTGCACGTGGCGGACAAAGGCCTCCATGCTGCGTAAATGGCGCTGATCGTCAGCCTCTTCACGCTGAATCAGGGTCTGTAACGCCCCGGCGTCATCCTGATAAATATGTGCCGGGAAAAGCGTCGCCCCCGCTTTTTCACCGCAAAACGCGACATTCATGATCGACTGCTCGCGGATATTCAGCGCGAACGAGGTGTCCAGACGCAAAATGCCGCCGTTGCAGAATTCGATGGTGCCAAACAGAGCATCTTCCACCGTAAACTGAGCTGGATCCCACTCGCCAAACTGGCCGCTGCTTTTCCGGGTTCCCAGCCTCTGGAAACCGTGCGCCGTGACCCTTTTGACCGCCGGGAAACCCAGTACGTACATCGCGGCATCCAGCATGTGAATGCCAATGTCAATCAGCGGCCCACCGCCCTGCAGCGCTTTGTTGGTGAAGACGCCCCAGCCCGGCACGCCGCAGCGCCGCAGCGCCTGCGCCGAGGTGAAGTAGATTTCGCCCAGCGTTCCGTTCATCACGGCCTCGCGCAGCAGCTGCGTGTCGAGCGCGAAGCGGTGATGAAAATCATATGCCAGCACCTTCCCCGCCTTACGTGCGGCCATCCGCATCTCATCGGCCTCTTGCGGCGTCATGGCGGGCGGTTTTTCGCACATCACATGACAGCCAGCCTCCAGCGCCGCCATCACATGCTCAAAATGAAATCGGTTTGGCGAACAAACGCTCACCACGTCCGGCTTAACCGCCTCCAGCATGGCGCACGCGTCCTGCCACGCCGACGGTATGGCATGACGCTCCGCAAAAGCCTGTGCCTGTTCGAGGCGGCTGTCCATGACAGCCACCATCTGAACATCACTGCGCGTGGCGTAATACGAGGCATGCACTTTGTCCGCAACCTGCCCGGCGCCAATGATGGCGACGCGCAGTGGCGACGTTGTTGAAGCACTCATCACGCTCGTCATCCTTAGCATTCGCGTAAATAAGTGAGAGAATCCCGGTAAGCCTGAGCGGGATCTTCAGCACGCACGCGGCACTCGTAAACCACATAGCCCTGGTAATTATCCGCACGCAGCTGATTGAACAGGCTGGCAAAATCGAGGCTACCGCTTCCCGGCTGGTAACGGTGATTATCGGCGATGTGCACATGGCCCAGCAGATCGCTGTGCTGATGCAGCGCCTCCGTCAGCGAATCTTCTTCAATGTTCATATGATAGAAATCGCCGATGATCTGCACGTGCTTGAGGCCGTTCTCTTCGATATAGCGTCGTGCGTCAGCCAGGGTGTTGATCATGTGATCCTGATAGCGGTTCAGCGGCTCCAGATAGACGGTGGTTCCGGTGCGCGCGGCCACCTCATCCAGCCAGCGCAGCGACGCACTCACCGCTTTGCGGTCGCCTTCCAGGCTGCGTGGAGAGGTCATCGGCGGCAAACGGAAGGTAAACATTCCCCAGGCTGCAGGCACGATAATGCCCTTGCCGCCCACTTCGGCCAGGGCTTCCAGAATGCGTTCAATCTGCGCTAAACCGTTCAGACGACGCTCTTCGATAAAGTCACCAATCCAACCATCGTATCCGCCGCAGGCGGTCGTGACCGGCAGGCCGGTGGCCTTAATCGCCGCTTTCACCTCGGCGAGATTTTCCACCAGCAGCTTGCCGTCAATCTCATAGCCATCAAAACCCATCGCCTTGATGTACTCGAATTTCTCCAGAATGTTTGACGGGAAAAAGGCCTGATTTTGTGTTGCGATTTTCATGAGTTGCTTTCCTTAGCTTAAAAAGTGACGCCCATTTTGATGCTCAGTTCCGGATGCTGATCCACATATTTCATGTAGCTTTCAGCGCTGGTGGTGAAGGTCACGACCGGGTCGATCAGATCTTCACAATTCAGATAACCGTTCATCAGCAGTTCCCAGCAGGTCTCTTCAATACGCTTGCGGCTCCAGCGCGGGTAATCCGGATTTGGCTCACTGCAGGCGCGAGAGAAGACAATCTTCGCGTTGTTGAAATGCGCTTCACGCCCCAGGTTAAAGCCTGCTGAGAACGGTTTAGCGAACGCAACGTAGGAGATGGTGCCGCCGTAGGCGAGGCCGCGCAGCGCGGACTGCAGCGCATCAGCAAAGCCGCTGGTCTCAATGATCACGTCCGCGCCCTGCTTCCCGGTCAGCTTTTTAATTTCCAGACCAACGTCTGTGCCGATTGGGTTCAGGCAGTGGTCCGCACCGTGACGACGGGCGATCTCGCAGCGGTGTTCGATCGGATCAACGCCGATGACAACTGACGCGCCAGCTTTTTTCGCCAGCTGAATCGCAATCTGTCCGATGGCTCCCAGGCCGACCACGACAACAAAGTCGCCCACGCGGACGTTGGCATCACGCACGCCGCTCATGGCAAACTGTGCCGGATCGTAGCAGACGGCGTTCTTCCAGGAGGCGCCCTGCGGCATTTTGCGCAGCTTGTAGTTGTTGACGGCATTCACGATAACCGTCTCCTGCAGCGGACCGTAGCTGCAAACGCGATCGCCAGTCTGGTATTCCGTGACGTCCGCACCGCATTCGATGATGTCGCCAACAATCATGTTGCCCAGCTGGAACTTACCGAACTCGATACCGCGCGCTGCGCCCTCTTCACGCGGAGTGAACATCTGCCACTCCGCGTTAAACTCTTCATCGATAAACGGGCTTGCGGCGCGGAAATCGACCACTTCAGTGCCGTGCTTCGGGGCACCAAAGCGGGCACGAATTTTCACTTCATGTGCTTCCACAGCACGATCTTCATATTCCACCAGCGCCGCCACGCGTGGCGCTGTCGCAACTAATTTTTTCATGATTGACTCCTTGTTAAAATTGGCCGCCTCAGCCCTTCACGCCACCGGCGGTCAAACCACTTTTAATAAAACGTTCAGACAGGGCGTACATAATGACCACCGGAAGTGCCGTCACCAGCGATGCCGCCATCATGCGACCCCAGATATAATCGGGTGTGCTAAAGAGCGTGTTCAGCCCGACCGGCAAGGTGAAGTTGCTGGCGCTGGACAGGAAAATGGACGCAAACAGATAGTCGTTCCACGCCACCATGAAGCAGTAGACAAACACCGATACGAGCCCGGATATCGCCAGCGGTACGGTAATACGGAAGATGATTTGCAGGCGGTTAAGGCCGTCCATCATCGCGGCTTCTTCTATTTCGTCCGGGATGGTGTCGAAGTAGCTGCGCAGCATGAACACTGCCGTCGGTAACGTCTGCGTCACCATGGTGATAATCAGCGCCAGCTCGGTGTCGTAGATCCCAAGCGCGGTGATGATTTTGAACAACGGCACCACCAGCAAGATGCCGGAGAACATGTAGACGGTGTAAAAACTCGCGTTGATCGTCGTGCGGCCCTTAAAGCGCAGCTTGGACAAGGCGTAAGCCCCCAGCGTACCGAGAAACACGGCAATCACCGATGAGGTCAGCGACACCACCATGCTGTTTCGGAAGTAATCCACAAACGGGAAGATCAGCGGGTTAAAGATGTCGATGTAATGCTGCAGCGTCCACGCCTGCGGCAGAATGGTCGGATGGAGCGAGATTGCCTCTTTCGCACTCTTGAACGACGTCATTAGCATCACGAAGAACGGGAAAAGCGTGATGATCAGAAATACCGCCAGCCCGAGATAAAAACCAATACGGCTCAGTACGCGTTTATTTGTTGCCATTGAGGTTCACCCTTTTTCTGGTCAGCAGAATCACAGCGAAGATGATCACGAACAGCACCACAGAGATCGCCGCTGCTTTACCCAAGTCGTTGAAAGCGAATGCGGTTTTGTAGAGATAGACGCCCAAAATATCGACCTTCGTGGTCAACAGGTAGACGTCAGCAAACATGTAGAACATCCAGATGGTGCGAAGCGTGACCACCGTGGCCAGTACCGGCATAATCGCGGGCAGCGTGACGATCCGAAAACGTTGCCAGGCATTCGCGCCGTCCATTTCCGCCGCTTCATACAGGGATTTATCAATGGTCTGTAAAATCGCCAGGAATGAGATAAATGCGTACGGGAAGTAACGCCAGATCGCGAACAGCACCACCAGTACGAAGCTGCTGTTCGGGTTGTCGAACCACAGCGGCGCCTGGTCATACAGGTGCAACAGGTCTACGCCCAGATAGTTCACAATGCCGTAGCCGTTGTTGAACATGTATTTCCAGGCAAAAACCAGCGAAATAGACGGCGTGACGTAGGATAAAATCACCAGTGAACGTGCCGTCTTACGCAGGCGAAACTCGCGATTAAAGAAGATGGCGACGGCCAGCCCCAGCACCGTGCTGCCAATCACCACCAGCGCGGTGTACCAGAAGGTCATCCACAGCGAGTGCCAGAAAGCGGCATCGCCGAGGATGCGAATGTAATTGTCCAGGCCGACAAACACGGCGCTAATGCGCGGGTTGAGCGGCAAGCGTAAAAAACTGATTTCAATATTGGAAATCATTGGCCAGGCCACCAGGCCCCCCAGCAGAATCAGGCTGGGGGCCAACAGCAGCATGGCGAAAGGCATATCTGAACGACCAGAAAACAACGTCTTCATAATTTCCTTCCGCAGAGCGCTCCTATCGTTGTGTAATGAGATCAGTCAGTCGCTTCTGGCTGCTGCTTAACGTTGTGTTAAGGTCCTTCTGCCCCACCGTGACGTTATGTACCATGGAGCTGATAATGCCGGAGCCCGTCACGTCGCCCATGCGGGTGAAGTTTTTATCCCCAACCGCGCCAAACACCTGCACGTTCGGGAACTGTGCAATCAGCTCATATGGCAACTGCCCAAACGCTTTAATCACGTCGTTGTTTTTCCAGGTATCCGTGCCCACCACCCCTTTGTTTACCGGCAGCGCCGCGCCCGGCGACATCATGACCCAGTCCGTCGCGTTTTGAGCCTGTTCCATCCAGGTAACAAACTTCTCGGCCGCTTTGGTCTCCTCTTCGGTTTGTCCGGTGGTGATCGTCAGCGAGGTGATCATGCCGTACACCGCCGATGAGTTTTCAGTCGGGACAACGAAGCCCAGGTTGGCAGGGTTTCCGTCCTTGTAGACGGCGGGCAGGATGTAGGTGGAGTAAACCGCCATCGGCGCAGAACCGTTCATGAAGGCGTCTTTGATCTCCATAACATCGTTCGAACCCGGCATGGTGGTCGCAGCCAGCGCTTTATAAAACGCCAGCGCTTTGGCCATTTCCGGGGTATCGATGTCGACATTCCCTTTTGCATCAAACACGTTCGCGCCACCGGAAAGGGCAAACTGAGAGAACGACTGTTCGGTCATCACGCTTTCCGCAGTCGGTAACGCGATGCCGTAATGTTTTTTAGCCGGGTCGTTCAGGCGCTGGCTGGCTTGCAGAAGCTGTTCCCAGTTATGCGGCTCCTCAATGCCCGCCGCGGCCAGCACATCTTTGTGGTACCACACGCCAGAGAGCCAGGCGCTGATCGGCACGCCCGTCCAGGCTGCGCCGTCTTCCGTGCGGACAACGCGCAAGATGCCGTCATAGAAGGTGTTTTCCCCCACCGCCTTAATTGCTTCAGCGATTGCGTCACGATCCAGAAGCTGTTCTTTATCCATCACTTTTGCATAGTCATGGCTGACCTCAATCACTTCAGGCAGCGCGCCGGTTCGCGCCAGCGTAATCACCTTGGTGTTGTAGGCATCCTCTTCTACCGGTACCTGTTTTATCGTGATGCCCGGGTTCTCTTTCTCGAATTTTTCGATCAGTTTCGTAATAACGGCCTGACGCTCCTGCTCTACCGACGAGTGCATAAACTCAATGGTGACAGAGGACGCTTTGTCATCCTTACAGCCTGATAACAGGGCGCACGAAACCAGTGCTGATATCAGCACAATTCTGGGTATTTTCATGTTTAAGGTCCTTTTTAGTTTTCTTTAATCCACAATACCTGCCATGGATTTAGGATCAGAGTCGTGTCGGTAATATCTTTTCCGCTAATCAATTCCCTTCCCGAGTGAATATCGGACTCAACCGTTTGAGAATTATCACTGAAATTAAACAACGCTGTTATTTTCTCACCACAATCCGCCACGCGGACAATTTTTAAAACATGCTTCCCTGACGTACTGAAATAAGCCTCACTGTCGGGATGGAATGCTTTTTCCGCCCGGCGCAATACGATTAACTGACTTAACGCACTGTAAACCTGATAACGGAGACTATTTTTATCTTCAAGCGCGCAATCAATTTGACCCGCGGCATATTTTTCACGATTTATCGCACGGTTATATCCCAGACGCTCTACGCCATCATAATCATTACGGGAGCCGAGAATGCTCTGAATATAAACCGCAGGCACACCGGGGAAGCTTAACAGGACGGCATGGGCCAGAATAAACCGGGCAATGCGTTCGCTATCATGACTTTCTCGCGTACTTAAGGCATCCAGATAGGTCACGTTAATTTCATACGGGCTTCGTGTGCCATCCGGGTTATTTTTCCAGTTAACCAACGCACCTTCGGTCTGGAGCTTTTCTACAAGCGAGAGGATCTCCGACTCCGGTAAAATTCCGCGCAATGGGTTAAGACCAATGCCGTCATGCGAGGCCAGGAAGTTGAACCAGGTGGTTTTTGTGGAAGGCAACGCCAGCGACGCAGCCCACTGGCTCAGCGTGCTGACATCCTGGCTGTGCACCGCATGCAGCACCAGCGGAGGCAACGAGAACTGATAAACCATCTGCGCTTCATTTTCGCCGTTACCGAAGTAAGAGACGTTATCTTTATGCGGAACGTTCGTCTCGGTGATAATCACCGTGCCGGGGGCAACCACCTCGGTAATGGCGCGGAAAAGCTGGATGAGCTGGTGGGTTTGCTCAAGGTGAATGCAGCGCGTTCCCGGTATTTTCCACATGAACCCTACGGCATCCAGTCGAATATACCGCGCCCCTTCAATAAGGTAATGCAGCAGCACGTCGACCATCGCAATCAGTACCTGCGGAGAGGCGAAGTTGAGATCGATCTGGTCCTCACTGAAGGTGGTCCACAGATGTCGCACGCTGCCATCATGAAGTGTGAAAGGCGTAAGAAGCGGTAAGGCACGCGGACGCGTCACCGCGGATAAATCTGTCTCAGGATCGACAGAAATGAAGAAATCATCATATTCCGGCATTTGCTTCAGATAATTAGCAAACCAGGCACTTTTGGCCGACATATGATTGCAGACGAAATCAAACATCAAACTGGTTGACTGTTTTAATTCAGCAACGTCTCGCCATGTTCCCGTTTCAGGCGCAACTTCATGATAATCAATAACAGAAAAGCCATCGTCCGAAGACCACGGATAAAAAGGCAAAAGATGGACATGAGAAAAAGAATGCGAAAGCCATTTGTTATAAAAACGTGTAAAAACAGGGAGTGCTTTCTCCCCTTTCGCGGAAAACTGATCGGCATAGGTTATCAGAACGATATCTTTTTCATCCCAGCCCATTTTACGCCTTTCAGTAATAACAGAGGCGGCCTTTTCAATATTTTCCAGCAGCATATGAAGATGTGCTTCAGAAAACGTTTTTCCATAAACAAGATTAATGAGTGCTTTAATTTTTTCGTTCACTTGATTTTCCATGGTAGCGGTCCCACGGAATGGCAATCTACTCCCATGAAAAATATCTGTCAACGGACCGGGCAGGAGAAAAATGCGATTGCAAAGCAGCTCAGCGCAATATTGTGAGCTGCCGCAAAGAAAGCAGGTGAAATGAGGAAGTGCGGGTAATCATCGCCAGCCCCTCTCCTGAAAGAGAAAGGGCTGCTGCGAGCGGAAACTACTGGGATAAGTAGCGGCGTGACAGCCGTTTCGCCACCTTTTGCAACAGCGGTTCGAGCGCCACGGCCAGTACCATTCTGACCGGCTTGCGGGCAACCGATTTAATCGCCCACCCCGCTACCCCAGCCGGACCGTAACGTAACGCGGTCATCAGGACCAGCTTACCTGCGATTTTCAGGCCGGGTTTTACCTTCTGACCGGCCTGTTGCCAGTGTTGTTTCATCTCTTTTCTCTCTTAAAGCTGACGGAAACGACTTCTCAGCGTAAAGGTATCGGATGTGACATAACGTTCCATTTCCCGTAACCGCTTCTCACTGGCGGCGAGTTGCGCATCCACAGCATTGAGGAGATCGCTGCTGGTGGGAGCGCCTTCCGCCGCCAGTTCTCCTTCCGGCATCGGGTCAAGCACAAACGACAACACGATGTACGCAACCAGGGTAATAAATGCCAGACCGAAGAAGATCGACAGCACCGTCACCACGCGTACCAGCTTAACCGGGACGTCAAGATAGTGAGCCAGCCCGGCGCAGACGCCGCGCACCATGCCCTGCTGTGGAATTCGCCACAGCTTTTTGTTCAAATTCAGTCCAGACATTAACGGTCCCTCCAGTTTGGATGTTCAGCATCCAGGATGGCTTCCAGCGCCTGAATGCGTTCACGCATTTTGTTCGCCTCATCGGAGAGCTGTATCAGACGCTGTTGTTCACTCTGGGAAAGTTCGCCCCGTGAGGAACGGTTGCTGTAGTGCAGCCATAACCAAATCGGCAAAACGAACAGCACGAAAATCGTCAGGGGAATAGCCAGAAAAAGCGCGCTCATGTGTACTCCTTGTCTTACGATGCGGCACGTTCAGGTGCCGCAGGCATTATTATTGGTTGTCTTGCTTCATTTTGGCTTTCAGTGCCGCCAGCTGCTCGCTGATTTCATCATCGGCCTTGAGATCAGCGAACTGTTGATCCAGTGACTTCTGCTTACCGATGCCGTGGCTTTCGGCTTCCGCTTCCATCTGGTCGATACGACGCTCAAACGATTCAAAACGGGCCATCGCTTCATCCAGCTTACCGCTGTCAAGCTGGCGACGCACGTCGCGGGAGGAGCTTGCCGCCTGGTGACGCAGGGTCAGCGCCTGCTGACGCGCGCGGGTTTCGCTCAGCTTGTTTTCCAGCTCGCCAATCTCTTTCTTCATGCGGGTGAGCGTGTCATCCACCAGGGTCACTTCATGCTCGAGCGTAGCGACCAACTCTGCCAGCTTCTGTTTTTCGATCAGCGCCGCACGGGCCAGATCCTCTTTGTCTTTGCGCAGCGCGAGTTCAGCTTTTTCCTGCCATTCGTTCAGCTGAGCGGTGGCCTGTTCAATACGACGCGTAAGCTGTTTTTTCTCAGCCAGCGCGCGGGCGGAGGTAGAGCGGACTTCAACCAGCGTGTCTTCCATCTCCTGAATCATCAGACGCACCAGCTTCTGCGGATCTTCCGCTTTCTCCAGCAGTGAGTTGATGTTGGCGTTCACGATGTCGGCAAAACGAGAAAAAATACCCATAATTGACTCCTCATAGTTCTGTTATCGGGCAATGCCCTGCTGTATGGATAATACAATTCCCGTGCCAATTTTTTATCTTATTGATTTAACAAGAACTGATTGATTTTTATGCAGCAAAGAACTATTCTTACCTGGTGAATATCGCTAAGGAGTGGTTAATTTCATCATGCCCGGATACAAAGACAATTTACTCGGCGAAGCAAACAGCTTTCTGGAGGTGCTGGAACAGGTGTCTCGCCTGGCGCCGCTCAACAAACCGGTGCTGATTATCGGCGAGCGGGGTACGGGTAAGGAACTCATCGCCAACCGTCTGCACTACTTATCCGGGCGCTGGGACGGCCCCTTCATTTCCCTTAACTGCGCGGCGCTGAATGAAAACCTGCTCGATACCGAGCTCTTCGGCCATGAGGCGGGCGCGTTTACCGGCGCCCAGAAACGCCATCCCGGACGCTTTGAGCGCGCCGACGGCGGTACGCTGTTTCTTGATGAGCTGGCCACCGCGCCCATGCTGGTGCAGGAGAAACTGCTGCGCGTGATTGAATACGGCGAACTGGAGCGCGTCGGCGGTAGTCAGCCGCTGCAAGTCAACGTGCGCCTGGTGTGCGCCACTAACGCCAACCTGCCGGAGAGGGTGGCAGAGGAAACATTCCGTGCCGACCTGCTTGACCGCCTGGCCTTTGACGTCGTGCAGCTTCCTCCGCTGCGCGAGCGAAGAAGCGACATTATGCTGCTGGCAGACCAGTTTGCGATTCAGATGTGCCGCGAGCTCGGACTGCCGCTGTTCCCCGGCTTCAGCGATTATGCTCGGGAGACGCTGCTCGCGTACCACTGGCCGGGCAATATCCGCGAGCTGAAAAACGTCGTGGAGCGTTCCGTCTATCGCCACGGCAGCAGCGAGACGGAGCTGGACAACATCATTATCGATCCTTTTCAGCGCAGCGCGCCGTCGTCCGCACCAACGTCTCCAGGCGACGCCCCTGCTCTTCCCTTTGATTTGCGCCAGTTCCAGCACGACCAGGAGAAACAGCTGCTGGAGCAAAGCCTGAAGATGGCGAAATACAACCAGAAACGGGCGGCTGAACTGCTGGGTCTGACCTACCATCAGTTAAGGGCATTGCTTAAAAAGCATCAAATGCGATGACAGTGTCTATCACTTTAAAATTCACTTATTTTATGAAAAAAAACAATAGATGAATCAAGAAGAATAAGGATATTATTAAGATGGCTATTTTAGATTTTTTGATTTCTCTCGCATTCTGCTTAGGCGGTATTTTCTACATCTGGCATACAAGTAAAGCTCTGAGGACAGGAGTTTTTATTGGCTGGCTCAACGGAACCTATGAGAAGTATTATGTTTATTGCTCTAAACACCCCTGGAAATTCTATTTTAACCTTTTAACCATGGCGAGCGGTGGTTCGTTACTTTTAGCTGTCGGCATCATTTCACTTGATCAAAAAAACTTTATTTTCAAGACACTAAGCTCACTATTCCAGTGATGCGCTTGCTTCTGGGCACTCTTATTATTCATTATGTAGCTATCTCAGGACACTCTTTTGAATTAGTGAATTGCCTCATGGCTTATTATTTTACCGCCGTGAGCATTGACTTTTTTGACCACACGAATAGAGTCTGTGTAGAAAAAAAACGAAGCGTCATCCCACTGGCAGAATTCAATTTCACGCTTTAAGAATTCGTCATAATAGACAACCCCAGCCTTGCAACGGCAATGTTTTCCGCATGAAGGTCCTGGGTAGTTCATCCTGAAAGGGTAAGTTCCGCTAACTGTTTGCGTTGCACTTGAAACGATGATTGCTTCAGTGCTTTCCCAGAGTGTGAAAGATACGACACCCACTACAAACACAAAACAAGCCAGGAAAACTTAACGCGCTCCAGTTTACCCTCTTTGCTTTTGACGCGTGACGAAACGCGCCATGATGCAAAGGCACCTATAGCGACTGAAATCAAGATAATTCACCAATAAACAGAACCTGGTTCTATCAAGTACGCATCGCTTGTATAGATGTCAAGCCGACACATCCCGTAAAACCATAATCCCAGGCAAAAGTATGCAAACACTTCGCGTTTGGCGGGTAGTCTGAATGCCATAATTTGTTTTACTTTAGTAAAAAATCATAATATATCAGACACATATTACAATTAAAATGATATCGCACCTGGAATGTACCCTGCATTCCTGTCATTTTACCCAGCGAAGACGTAACTATACCGACCGACTTTGCGAAACCCTGTCTGCCGGGTTAAATCCTTCGTTTATAGCGAGTCAGATACGCCACGAAAATGCTAAGATAGTCCATGAGGTATATTCAAAGTGGATTGCAGGTATGAACGTGCATCGGGTTGTGACGCTGAGTGACCGACTGCAAACGTTACTGCCCCATTATGCCCTCAGGCTTAAACGATACTGGATAATGTCGTTTAAAATTAGTAGGATAGCCACTTCATATTTAATACCTTAAAAATTATGCGTCTGGTTTTATCGTCCTTTTTTGCACTTGGTCTGTTTAGCAGCCTGGCTTTTGCCGCGCCCGGGCAAACGCCGCAGCCTGACATTCGTGACAGCGGCTTCGTCTATTGCGTAAGCGGCCAGGTGGATACCTTCAACCCGCAAAAAGCGGGCAGCGGCCTGATTGTGGATACCCTTGCCGCGCAGCTTTACGATCGTCTGCTGGATGTAGACCCGTACACTTACCGTCTCGTGCCCGAGCTTGCGGAAAGCTGGGAAGTGCTGGATAACGGCGCAACCTACCGTTTTCACCTGCGCGATGATGTTGCGTTTCAGCGCACGCCGTGGTTTACCCCCTCGCGCAAGCTGAATGCGGATGACGTGGTCTTCACCTTCCAGCGTATCTTCAACCGCAATCACCCGTGGCATAACGTTAACGGCAGCAATTTCCCCTATTTCGACAGCCTGCAGTTTGCCGACACCGTGAAAAGCGTGCGCAAGCTGGACAACCGCACTGTTGAGTTCACGCTGACGCGCCCGGATGCCTCATTCCTGTGGCACCTGGCAACCCACTATGCGTCCGTCATGTCGGCCGAATACGCGGCGAAGCTGACGAAAAAAGATCGTCAGGAACTGCTCGATCGTCAGCCGGTCGGCACCGGTCCGTTCCAGCTGGCCGAATACCGCGCCGGGCAATATATTCGTCTGCAGCGCCACGAGCATTTCTGGCGGGGTACGCCGCTGATGCCGCAGGTGGTGGTCGATCTCGGCTCTGGCGGGACGGGACGTCTGTCAAAACTGCTCACCGGGGAATGTGACGTGCTTGCCTGGCCCGCGGCCAGCCAGCTCACGATTTTGCGCGACGATCCGCGCCTGCGTCTGACGCTACGTCCGGGGATGAACATCGCGTATCTGGCCTTTAACACCGATAAGCCGCCGTTGAATAACCCTGCCGTTCGTCACGCCCTTGCGCTGGCCATCAACAACCAGCGCCTGATGCAGTCGATTTATTACGGTACGGCGGAAACCGCCGCCTCAATTTTACCGCGCGCCTCGTGGGCCTACGACGGTGAGGCTAAAATTACGGAATACAATCCGGCAAAAGCGCGTGAACAGCTGAAAGCGCTGGGGGCGGAAAACCTCACGCTGCAGCTTTGGGTGCCAACCAGCTCCCAGGCGTGGAACCCCAGCCCGCTCAAGACCGCCGAACTGCTGCAGGCGGATATGGCGCAGGTGGGCGTGAAAGTGATCATCGTACCGGTAGAGGGCCGTTTCCAGGAGGCGCGCCTGATGGATATGAATCATGATTTAACCCTCACCGGCTGGGCCACCGACAGCAACGACCCGGACAGCTTCTTCCGGCCACTGCTGAGCTGTGCGGCGATAAACTCGCAGACCAACTATGCGCACTGGTGTAACCGGGAGTTTGACGCCGTGCTGCAAAAAGCGCTGGCTTCCCAACAGCTGGCCTCGCGCATCGACGCCTATGATGAAGCGCAGAAAATCCTTGCCCAGGAACTGCCGGTGCTGCCGCTGGCCTCTTCCCTGCGCCTTCAGGCGTATCGCTATGATATTAAAGGCCTGGTGCTGAGCCCGTTTGGCAACGCCTCGTTCGCTGGCGTGTCGCGTGAAAAAGAACAAGAGGTGAAAAAACCATGATTATTTTTACCTTGCGTCGGCTCCTTTTGCTGCTGGTGACGCTCTTTTTCCTGAACTTTGTCGGCTTTAGTCTGAGCTATTTCACGCCCCACGCCCCACTCCAGGGATCGTCGCTGTGGGATGCCTGGCTCTTCTGGTTTAACGGCCTGCTGCACTGGGATTTCGGCGTGTCCAGCATTAACGGGCAGCTGATTTCCGAGCAGTTGAAAGAGGTTTTCCCGGCCACGATGGAGCTGTGCATTCTGGCCTTCGGGTTTGCCCTGATGGTCGGGATCCCCGTGGGCATGCTGGCCGGGATATATCGCAACAAATGGCAGGATAAGTTTATTAGCGCCCTCGCCCTGCTCGGCTTCTCCATCCCGGTCTTCTGGCTGGCGCTGCTGCTGACGCTTTTCTTCTCGCTGACGATGGGCTGGCTCCCGGTTTCGGGACGTTTTGACCTGCTCTATACGGTTAAATCGGTGACGGGCTTTGCCATTATCGACGCGTGGCTGTCCGATTCCGTGTGGCGGCATGAGATGATTGTCAGCGCCCTGCGCCATATGGTGCTGCCGGTGCTGACGCTGGCGGTTGCGCCAACAACCGAAGTGATCCGCCTGATGCGCCTGAGCACCATCGAAGTGTTTGACCAGAATTATGTCAAAGCCGCCGCCACGCGCGGACTGTCGCGCCTGACCATCCTGCGCCGCAATGTCCTGCACAACGCGCTGCCGCCGGTTATTCCGCGTCTGGGATTACAGTTTTCCACCATGCTCACGCTGGCCATGATCACCGAGATGGTCTTTAGCTGGCCTGGCCTCGGGCGGTGGTTGATTAACGCTATCCGCCAGCAGGACTACGCCGCGATTTCCGCAGGGGTGATGGTGATTGGTTCGCTGGTGATTATTGTTAACGTGTTGTCCGATATTCTGGGTGCCATGGCTAACCCGTTGAAGCATAAGGAATGGTATGCCCTACGATAACGTATACAGTGAAAAGCGCACGCCCGGTGTGCTGCGTACCGTGTGGCGTAAATTCTATGGTGATACCACGGCGATGATCGGCCTTTATGGCTGCGCCGGTCTGGTGTTGCTCTGCGTCTTTGGCTCCTGGTTTGCGCCGTACGGCATTGACCAGCAGTTCCTTGGCTATCAGCTGCTGCCGCCGTCCTGGTCGCGCTACGGAGAGGTCTCCTTCTTCCTGGGAACGGACGACCTCGGACGTGACGTGTTGAGCCGCCTGCTGAGCGGTGCAGCCCCGACGGTGGGCGGCGCGTTTGTGGTGACGTTCGCGGCCACGATCTGCGGGCTGGCGCTGGGTATTTTTGCGGGATCCACGCATGGCCTGCGCTCGGCGGTGCTTAACCACATTCTGGATACGCTGCTGTCGATTCCGTCTCTACTGCTGGCGATCGTTGTGGTTGCCTTTGCCGGTCCGCACCTGTCGCATGCCATGTTCGCCGTCTGGCTGGCTATCCTGCCCCGCATCGTGCGCTCGGTTTACAGCATGGTGCATGACGAGCTGGAAAAAGAGTATGTCGTCGCTGCGCGTCTGGACGGCGCGACCACCTTCAATATCCTGTGGTTTGCCGTGCTGCCTAACATCGCGTCCGGGCTGGTCACCGAGATCACCCGCGCCTTGTCGATGGCGATTCTGGACATCGCGGCGCTCGGCTTCCTCGACCTCGGCGCGCAGCTGCCGTCGCCTGAATGGGGTGCGATGCTCGGTGACGCGCTGGAGTTAATTTACGTGGCACCGTGGACGGTTATGCTGCCGGGTGCGGCCATTATGGTGAGCGTGCTGCTGATCAACCTGCTGGGCGACGGTATTCGCCGTGCAATTAACGCGGGGGTGCAATAATGCCGCTTCTTGATATTCGCAACCTCACCATTGAATTCAAAACCGGTGAAGGCTGGGTTAAAGCCGTCGATCGCATCAGCATCACCCTCGCGGAGGGTGAAATTCGCGGGCTGGTGGGGGAATCCGGCTCAGGCAAAAGCCTGATCGCCAAAGCCATCTGCGGCGTGGCGAAAGATAACTGGCGCGTCACCGCAGACCGTATGCGGTTTGATGATATCGACCTGCTGCGCCTCTCTCCCCGCGAGCGGCGTAAACTGGTCGGGCACAACGTCTCCATGATTTTCCAGGAGCCGCAGTCCTGTCTCGACCCGTCCGAGCGCGTGGGCAAACAGCTGATGCAGAACATCCCCGGCTGGACCTATAAAGGCCGCTGGTGGCAACGCGTGGGCTGGCGCAAGCGTCGCGCCATTGAGCTTTTACACCGCGTCGGGATCAAAGATCACAAAGATGCGATGCGCAGCTTCCCGTACGAGTTGACCGACGGTGAATGTCAGAAAGTGATGATTGCCATCGCGCTGGCCAATCAGCCGCGTTTGCTGATTGCAGATGAACCGACGAACGCGATGGAACCCACCACGCAGGCGCAAATCTTCCGCCTGCTGTCGCGTCTTAACCAGAACAACAACACCACCATTTTGCTGATCAGCCATGACCTGCAAATGCTCAGCAAATGGGCGGATAAGATTGACGTGATGTACTGCGGACAAACGGTCGAAACCGCGCCGAGTGAAGACCTGATCACCGCGCCGCACCATCCCTATACGCAGGCGCTAATCCGCGCTATTCCCGATTTTGGCAGCGCCATGCCGCATAAGAGCCGCCTGAATACCCTGCCCGGGGCGATTCCGCTGCTGGAATCGTTGCCGATAGGCTGTCGTCTGGGGCCGCGTTGCCCGTATGCGCAGCGTAAATGTATCGAGACGCCACGCCTGACCGGGGCCAAAAATCATCTTTACGCCTGTCATTTCCCGCTGAACATGGAGAGAGAGTGAAATGGTCGAAACCTTGCTGGAAGTCCGCAACCTGAGTAAGACCTTTCGCTACCGCACGGGGCTGTTTCATCGTCAAACTGTCGACGCGGTAAAACCGCTCAGCTTTACCCTGCGTGAAAAACAGACCCTGGCAATCATCGGCGAGAACGGTTCCGGGAAATCCACCCTTGCGAAAATGCTCGCCGGTATGGTTGAACCGACTGCAGGCGAAGTATTGATTGACGATCACCCTCTCACGTTCGGGGATTACTCTTTCCGCAGCCAGCGCATCCGCATGATCTTCCAGGATCCGTCGACCTCGCTCAACCCGCGCCAGCGCATTTCGCAGATCCTCGATTTTCCGCTGCGTCTGAACACCGACCTGGAGCCCGAGGCGCGCCGTAAGCGTATCTTCGAAACCCTGCGCATGGTTGGGCTGTTACCGGATCACGAAAGCTACTACCCGCACATGCTGGCCCCCGGCCAGAAACAGCGTCTGGGTCTGGCGCGTGCGTTGATTTTGCGCCCGAAAGTGATTATTGCTGACGAAGCGCTTGCCTCGCTGGATATGTCGATGCGTTCGCAGCTGATTAACCTGATGCTGGAGCTGCAGGAAAAACAGGGCATCTCGTATATCTACGTCACCCAGCATCTGGGGATGATGAAGCACATCAGCGATCAGGTGATGGTTATGCACCAGGGTGAAGTGGTTGAACGCGGCAGCACGGCGGATGTGATGGCCTCCCCGCTTCACGAGCTGACAAAACGGCTGATAGCCGGTCATTTCGGTGAAGCACTGACGGCCGATGCGTGGCGCAAAGATCGGTAAACAAACGTTGCACCGCTTAATAAGGATTAAATAGCCTTAATACGCTGTTTAATCCTTAACTTTTTCATCTCCATAGCTGCTCCATATTCTCAGCAAAATACATCAACAGTTCTTCTCCAGAATATCCGGACATTACGAAGGAGAAGAAATGAACAACGCCACTTACGTTCTCAAATATATCGAGTACCTCATCAGAAAATGTCGTTCATTTTTAATGACGGACCTGTATTTTCATACTGTGAGGCTCAAGAAAACATCGGGGAAGCACCCTGACATTAAATCACCCACGACGTTGAGTGAAAAAATATGTCATCGTCTGGTCTATGACCATAATAACGTCTATACCCTGCTTGCCGATAAACTCGCCGTTCGGGAATACGTTACTTCCAGAACAACGCGTGCGAAAACGGTGCCATTACTTGGCGTGTACAGCAAGGTATCCCAGATTAACTTTTCGACGCTCCCTGAAAAATTTGTCCTTAAGTGCAACCATGACAGTGGCAGCACAATAATATGTACGAACAAAGCGCAATTTAACGTCAGGGAAGCGTGTAAAAAACTCAGTCTCGCGTTAAAGAAAAATATGTACTACACCACGCGCGAATGGCAGTACAAAAACATTACGCCAAAAATACTTTGCGAACCGTATGTCGATCTCTTCGATGATGCAGACAGGAACACAGCGCCCGAAATGCTAAGGATCCATTGCTTTCATGGCGTTGCCCACTATGTTGAAGCGGATTTTACGGATGACAGCGGCAAAGGTTTCATCAACGTTTACGACAGGTACTGGAACTTACAACCCTTTCAGATGGAATATCCGAATACACCGTTGGCGCCAGGCGAACCGGCCTTGTTCCGACAAGCGTTGCTGGCATCCCAGGAGCTGGCGGATGGCATTGACTACTGCCGCGTTGACCTCATGCTAAAAAAAGATGAAATCTATTTCAGTGAAATAACCTTAAGCCCGAGACGCGGTAAACTGTCTATTACCCCGCAGGAATGGGATGCTAAGCTAGGAAAAATATGGCATTTACCGCCGGCAGGCACATTTGACCTGCCGCTGACGCTCACGAGTCGGGCCAGGTGAGTTTAAATATCGAATGGTTTTGCGTTGATAAGGTATAGGTAACATCGCCACCATGCGCCAGCATGATGGCTTTTACCACCGACAAGCCCAAACCACAGCCTTCCGGGTTCAACTGTCTGGCGCCGTTATCGCGCTGAAAGGGCTGAAACAGGAAGTCATGAAACTCCCTGGGAATACCCGGTCCCCCATCCTGAATCAGGATAAAATTGCCTTTATCCGAAACACCATTTTTAACCGTGAGCTTGCGCGAAGTTGAATAGTGTAAGGCATTGTCAAATAAAACGGTCAGACACTGATTGATGCGTAAGGGATCGAATACGCACTGCTGCTCCCTCAGTTCAGTATGGACGGTAAATGCCTTACGGTTGAACTCGGGCATGAAGGTATCGAGCGCGTCCTGTATTGTCCCTTTCAGATCCGTTCTGGCCTGGTATAACGTGTATCCTGCCCCGCCATCCGAACTGATAACCCGGAGATCTTCAATCAGACGGGTTAATCCTTCCGTCTGTTTAAGGAGGTTAGTAAACAGCACCGGATCCGGGGTAAACACCCCGTCAACCAACCCCTGAAGCCTTCCGCGTAAAATGGTGACCGGGGTCCTGAGTTCATGCGCAATCGCAGCATTCCAGGATTTCCGCTGGATATCCAGCGTTTGCAGCTTTTCTGCCATTTCATTGAAATCCGTAACCAGGTGATTGATCTCTCCCAGCCGGGAACTGGCACAGAATGCCCTGGCGTCCAGATCGCCCTGAGAAATTTTTTTCAGGCTGGACGCGACCGCGTTTAGCGGGGTGAGTATTCGCGATGAAAGTTTGACCGTAAAGAATACGGCAATGATCAGGCTAATCGTCGTCGCGGTCCCAATCCATACCCAGTCCCACATCGTCATCTGCTCGTCATCGCCCGCAGCAGGGCCGCCGGGAAGATGACCCAGAATAAAGGAGTAAAAAAACCAGGAGCCCAGTATGGCGATGGCAATTATCGTAAACGTCAGCAATAGCATATACGTTAAGATCTGACGACTCAGGACAGACTCTTTATTCATTTCTTTTCCCCAAGCCGGTAACCCATGCCCCTGATGCTCTCGGGAACGCCATAAAGACCGGCCAGCTCCAGTTTTTTTCGCAGCTTGCTCATATGGCTGTCGACGGTTCTGTCGAGCGTATCGCCTTCCGGCAAACACGCGTTGAGCAACTCTTCACGGGAACAGACCTTGCGCGGATACCGCACCAGGTAAGAAAGCAACTTAAATTCGGTCGTCGTTAAGACCGGGGAGATAACCTCGGGCCCCGCAGTAACCTCCACGTAGAAATCATCCGGATAGACCGTAATGAATGGCGTTCTGAGCGGCAGGGCCCCCGCCTGCTGAAGCGCAGGCTTTGTTCTACGCAGCACCGCCTCAACCCGTGCGACAACTTCCGAAGGGTTGAAGGGTTTGATGACGTAATCATCCGCGCCGAGCCTCAGACCCATAAGTTTATCGACGTCCTGATCGAGAGCGGAAACCATAATGACGGGGACAGCGCTTTCATGGCGAAGCGTGGTAAGCACGCTCCAGCCGTCACACACGGGCAGGTGAATGTCCAGCAAGATGAGATCCGGTTTATGGAGGCGATTGAGCGTTATCGCCTGCTCGCCCTGCCTGGCCCTGAGCGTTTTCATTCCCGAACGCTCTAAGTAGCTCATCAGTATATCGGCAATTTCGTCTTCATCTTCAACAACAAGGATCAGCGTATTTTTGTTCATATTATCTCCGCGGGTGAAATCCCTTTAAGCACGCTATCAGATATCTTGAGCACAATAAGACACAGCCTCCGGGAAAAAGTGCCGTAGTCACGAAAATTTCCCGGTTGATTTAAATGCCCGGTTATTTCTCCACACAGCCTACACATTCAGTCAATAAAGACTCGACAATGTCCGTTCAAAATCGCTAATGAGGCATAACGCGTTGTGCATTGCGCGCTGCAAATTACCACTGTTTCTTAAAGATTTTATGAAGTTGGCTGAAATAATGAACATGGAATTTTCTAAATATTTTTCCCCTAAAAAACTGGGCATATATTCTCTGTTTCTGCTGCTGTCGTGGGGATTACTTTATACCTGGCTGGTGCTGGTACACAGAATGGATGAGAAAGTCGCCTCGACGCTGCTCTCTTCACCCCTTATCTATGGCTGCATCGCATTGTCAGTGGTTTCTCTGGTCATACAAAATAAAGCCGGCGCGTTCATTGAGCTTCTTATCATCGCCTTCTGGATGGTGGTGATTTTTGTTTATCTCATTATTACGTTCACCGTGCTGTTAAACGCGATGCCCGATATTGAGGATCTGATCTTTTACTATGAGTGTTATTTGATCATTTTTTTTGGTGGAGCACCGCTGTACCTCATTATGAGAATGATCTGAGCCCTTGCTCCACACATCCTCCATAAACCGCCCACTTCCGCTAAACAGGTGCGCGGTAGAGTCTCTGCCTCACTCTTTTGCACAAAAATAACCCAATGCCTCATTTTTTTATTGACCGTCCCATTTTCGCCTGGGTTGTGGCGCTGTTTATCGTCCTGACGGGTCTCCTGTCTATTCCTCGTTTGCCGGTTGCGCAGTATCCGGCGGTGGCTCCGCCGGGCATCATTATTTCCGTTAGTTACCCGGGGGCCAGCCCCGATATCATGAATACGTCGGTGGTATCGTTAATCGAGCGCGAAATCTCTGGCGTAGATAATTTGCTCTACTTCGAATCATCCAGCGACACTACCGGTTCGGCGTCTATTACCGTCACGTTTAAACCCGGCACGGACATCAAGCTGGCACAGATGGATCTGCAGAACCAGATTAAGATCGTCGAGCCTCGTCTTCCTCAGGCGGTAAGACAAAACGGCATTAACGTCGAGGCCGCTAATTCTGGATTTTTAATGATGGTGGGGCTGAAGTCCACCAGCGGTCAATTCGAGGAAGCCGACTTAAGCGACTATTTTGCCCGAAACGTCAGTGACGAGCTTCGTCGCGTGCCCGGCGTAGGGAAAGTTCAGCTGTTTGGCGGCGAAAAAGCGCTGCGTATCTGGCTGGATCCGATGAAGCTCCACAGCTACGGCCTCTCGGTGAGCGATGTTCTCACCGCTGTTGGCCAGCAAAATGCCCTGGTTTCGCCCGGCAAAACGGGAGATGAGCCAGCATCTGCGGGACAAGGCGTAACGTATCCCATCACCGTGAAGGGGCAACTCACTTCGGTAGAGGCGTTCAGAAACATTACCCTGAAATCAGATGCATCGGGCGCGAGGCTGAAACTGTCCGACGTCGCGCGCGTTGAGTCCGGCCTGCAAAGTTACGCTTTCAGTATCCGCGAAAATGGCGTGCCCGCAACGGCGGCGGCAATCCAGCTGTCACCGGGTGCCAACGCAATGAGTACAGCTTCAGGCGTACGCGCGAGCATCGACGAGCTTTCCCAGGTGTTACCGGAAGGAATGGCGTTTACGGTTCCCTTCGATACCGCGCCGTTTGTGAAACTGTCTATCATGAAGGTGGTTCAGACATTTGTCGAAGCGATGGTCCTGGTCTTCCTGGTGATGCTTCTGTTTCTGCACAAGATACGCTGTACGCTTATCCCGGCGATTGTTGCTCCCGTCGCACTTCTTGGCACCCTCACGGTGATGTTATTGAGCGGATACTCCATCAATATTCTGACGATGTTCGGCATGGTGCTGGCGATAGGGATTATCGTTGATGATGCCATTGTGGTAGTAGAGAACGTCGAACGACTGATGGCGGAAAAAAGCCTCTCCCCACGGGACGCTACCCGACAGGCCATGCAGGAGATCGCCCCGGCGATTATCGGGATCACGCTGGTGCTCACAGCCGTCTTTATCCCCATGGGGTTTGCTGAGGGTTCGGTCGGGATTATCTATCGACAATTTTGTATTTCTATGGCGGTCTCCATACTGCTGTCCGCGTTTCTGGCCCTGACGCTGACGCCTGCCCTGTGCGCAACGTTACTCAAGCCGCACAAGGCAGGAAAGAGCGGAAGTGGAAGGTTCGCGGCCAGGTTTAACGCGCGCTTCCGTTTGCTCACCGTCTGTTACGAAGCCGGGCTGGGTGCCGTTCTGAAGCGAACCGGGCGTATGCTGCTCCTGTACGTTGCGCTCTGCACGGCGCTGTTTGTTGGATTGTCTTCGCTACCGTCGTCCTTTCTGCCGGATGAAGATCAGGGCTACTTTATGTCCTCTATCCAGCTGCCTTCTGATGCCACGATGCAGCGCACCCTCAACGTGGTTAAAAAATTTGAAGCGGAAATTGCGGTCCGGCCGGACATTGAAAGCAACATTATGATCCTGGGGTTTGGCTTTTCAGGTTCAGGACCGAATTCAGCTATGGCCTTCACCACGCTGAAGGACTGGAAAAATCGGCAGGGCTCGACGGCTCAGGATGAAGCCGACCACATACAGGCCAGCATGACGAACGTCACTGATGCCGTCACAATGAGCCTGCTCCCGCCGACCATTTCGGATATGGGCACCTCCTCGGGCTTCACATGGTACGTTCAGGACAGAGCGGGAGCGGGCTATGACGCTCTAAAGAGGGCCGCCGACGCGCTGGTTCAGCAGGCTAATCAACGCCCTGAACTCAGCGATGTCTATATAGACGGTCTGCCGGAAGGAACCAGCCTTGCGCTCCTGGTTGACCGGGAAAAGGTGGAAGCGATGGGCGTCTCATTCGATGAAATCAACCAGACGCTCTCCGTCACCCTGGGCTCAAATTACGTCAACGACTATACCAACAACGGCCGCGTTCAACAGGTGATTATGCAGGCCGATGCCCCCTATCGAATGCAGCCCGAGCAGATACTGAAACTATCAGTGAAAAACCGGATGGGTGAGATGGTGCCAGTATCATCGTTTGCGACGATCTCCTGGAACGTTGCGCCGCAGCAGTTGACGCGCTACCAGGGTTATTCTGCTATACGGATTACCGGAAGTGCGGCGTCAGGCGTATCCAGCGGCACCGCTATGAAGGCCATGGAGGGCTTGTCCAGGAGCCTGCCTCAGGGCATGGCGGGTGAGTGGGCCGGGAGTTCGCTACAGGAGATAAAATCGGAATCGCAGCTTCCGGGCCTGATCGCCCTGTCGATACTGGTCGTGTTTATGGTGCTCGCCGCCCTGTATGAGAGCTGGTCTATTCCTTTTGCGGTCATGCTGGTTGTTCCACTGGGCCTTATCGGCGCGGTGATAGCGGTGTTTGTTGCCGGCATGACCAATGACGTGTTCTTTAAGGTCGGTCTGATTACGCTCATCGGCCTGTCGGCCAAGAACGCCATTCTGATTGTGGAATTTGCCAGGCAGCTGCATCGCGAAGGGCAACCCCTGCTGGCGGCGACCATTCATGCCGCCAGTCAGCGCCTGCGCCCCATTCTGATGACATCGTCAGCCTTTACCTTAGGGGTTGTTCCTCTGATGCTGGCCAGTGGTGCAAGCGACAGTACGCAGCATGCCATCGGTACCGGCGTATTTGGCGGCATGATTAGCGGTACGCTTCTCGCGATCTTCTTCGTACCGGTTTTCTTTATCGTTATTGCGCGCTTCATCGGCAACATCAGGAAAGCGTGAACACCCTTGCGGGATCGCGCCTCCTCGCTGGTTGGATGAGGCGAAGCTGTTGCCGGGTGATATACTGGACAAATGCTGAAATTTCGCGCCCCCGCGAGTCCGCGGCGCATTCTTCGGGGCATGCGACTTCGGAGAAGTGCGAGAAATATCGTGACACAAAGGGCCGTGAGTGGGCTATAATTTCGAGCTAATTTCGAATGATTTTGAAATACTGCCTGTAACGCTATGAATTACAAGGCAAAATAAGCAATGAATATAAGGATTAAAGCTATGGGTTTTCTTTCCGGTAAGCGCATTCTGGTGACTGGCGTTGCCAGCAAACTGTCCATCGCATACGGCATCGCACAGGCAATGCATCGCGAAGGCGCTGAGCTGGCGTTCACCTACCAGAACGACAAGCTGAAAGGCCGTGTTGAAGAGTTTGCCGCGCAGCTGGGTTCCAGCATTGTTCTGGAATGTGACGTTGCACAAGACGAAAGCATCGACGGCATGTTTGCTGAACTGGCAAAAGCATGGCCGAAATTCGACGGTTTCGTTCACTCCATCGGCTTCGCGCCTGGTGACCAGCTGGACGGCGACTACGTGAACGCGGTAACCCGTGATGGCTTCAAAATCGCGCACGACATCAGCTCCTACAGCTTCGTTGCGATGGCGAAATCCTGCCGCGCGATGCTGAACCCGGGCGCAGCCCTGCTGACCCTGTCCTACCTGGGCGCAGAACGTGCGATCCCTAACTACAACGTAATGGGTCTGGCTAAGGCGTCTCTGGAAGCCAACGTACGCTATATGGCGAACGCAATGGGTCCTGAAGGCGTGCGCGTTAACGCCATCTCTGCGGGTCCAATTCGCACCCTGGCCGCTTCCGGTATTAAAGATTTCCGTAAAATGCTGGCACACTGCGAAGCGGTTACCCCGATTCGTCGTACTGTTACCATTGAAGATGTGGGTAACTCTGCAGCATTCCTGTGCTCTGACCTTTCCGCGGGTATCTCCGGCGAAGTGGTTCACGTTGACGGCGGCTTCAACATCGCTGCAATGAACGAGCTGGAAATTAAATAAGCTGTGACTCTCTTCCCGCCCGGGAAGAGAGTATTTCCCCCCCGCGTCACCCCTTCGTTATTCCGTTCTGCTATTTGTTATCACCTAACAATATTTTTCCCTTTATCTGCGTTACGCCAGGATATTGATCGCCATTTTGAGATCAAGGAACGCACATGGAACAACGCCGTTTTTCCGGCAAAGGCCACTGGTATCATGAAACCCAGTCAAACCACGCGCAGACGGATGTTCTGCCCCTGGTGCCCGAAGCCGCTAGCGTCGACGATCGTTTTTTGCTCGATTTAGCCCTGCCTGATGAGATTGTCGCCGCCTGTTCTGGCTGGCTTACCCCTGCCAGAGCCTTATGCCACCAGCTGTTTCCGCTCTCAATTCCTGTGAACCGCCTGCATACGCTCAGCGCTTACGATCGGCTCAGTACCGCGCTGACGGTCGCACAGGCCTGCGGCGTTCAGCGGCTCTGTAACCACTACGCCGCCCTCCTCGCCCCGCTTCCCGGCCCGGACTCCTCGCGCGAAAGCAATCGCCGCCTGGCGCAAATCACCCAGTATGCCCGCCAGCTCGCCAGCTCGCCTGATGTCATTGATGATAAAGCCCGGAACCAGCTTGATGAGGTGGGCCTGTCCACGTACGACATCGTGGTGATTAACCAGATTATCGGCTTTATCGGTTTTCAGGCGCGCGTGGTCGCGATTTTTCAGGCGCTGTTGGGACACCCTGTTCGCTGGTTGCCGGGGCACCATATTCAGCCGCACACGCTTCCCGCGAGCCACGATGCGTGGATGCCGCTTTTACCCGTCGTCGAGCTGCGCTACGCGAATGCGCATCAGCTGGAGTCCCTCTCCCGCTGGCAGGCCGAACCCGCGCTCGAGGCGTTGACGCCGGTGCTTTGTCATGAGCCGACGCTGCTCGACCTGACCGGAGAAATCCTGTTAAACAGCCGCGCGGAGATCCCGCAGACGTCACCCGCACTTTCGGCAGCGGTCGAACTGCTGACCCGCTCGCCAGACCGCTTCAGCGCCGCGCAGTTTACCCCGCTCACGGATCAAGGATTCCAGGGCGAATATGCCATCACGCTGCTTACCCAAAGTGCGTTTGTTGGCTGGCTTAATCGTCTGAAAGTGGCGTTTGGTAAAGAGGAATAACCCCACTCATTACCCAAAGACCGCTTGCTGAGACAGTGAGAATCGCGTAAAACTGTCAGCCGCTCAATGGCTACGAAAATAGAACATTATGTTTCAGGACAACCCGCTGCTAGCGCAGCTTAAACAGCAACTGCATTCCCAGACGCCGCGTGCAGAAGGGGTCGTAAAAGCCACGGAAAAGGGCTTTGGCTTCCTTGAAGTTGACGCGCAGAAAAGCTACTTCATTCCGCCACCGCAGATGAAGAAAGTGATGCATGGCGACCGCGTCATGGCCGTCATTCATACCGAAAAGGAACGTGAGTCCGCCGAGCCGGAAGAACTGATCGAACCGTTCCTGACCCGCTTTGTGGGCAAGGTGCAGCGAAAAGACGATCGTCTTTCTATCGTGCCGGATCATCCTCTGCTGAAAGATGCCATTCCCTGCCGCGCCGCCCGTGGCGTTGAGCATGATTTTAAAGAAGGTGACTGGGCCGTAGCAGAAATGCGCCGTCATCCTCTGAAGGGCGATCGCGGTTTTTATGCGGAACTGACCCAGTTCATTACCTTTGGCGCCGATCATTTCGTGCCATGGTGGGTTACGCTGGCACGCCACAATCTTGAAAAAGAAGCGCCGAACGGCGTGGCAACCGAGATGCAGGACGAAGGTCTGACGCGTCGCGATCTCACCGCGCTGGAGTTTGTCACCATCGACAGCGCCAGCACCGAAGATATGGACGATGCGCTCTACGCTGAAGAGAGCGCCGACGGCAAACTGCACCTCACCGTTGCCATTGCCGATCCTACCGCCTGGATTGTTGAAGGCAGCAAGCTTGACGAAACGGCGAAAATCCGTGCGTTCACGAACTACCTGCCAGGCTTCAACATCCCAATGCTGCCGCGTGAACTGTCAGACGATCTCTGCTCGCTGCGCCCAAATGAAGTGCGTCCGGTCCTTGCCTGCCGCATGACCATTGCCGCAGATGGCGCGATTGAAGACGATATCGAGTTCTTTGCCGCCACCATCGAGTCGAAAGCCAAGCTGGCCTACGATAACGTCTCCGACTGGCTGGAAAATACCGGTAGCTGGAAACCAGAATCAGACGCCATTGCCGCGCAGATCCGTCTGCTGCATCGCATCTGTCTGAACCGCGGCGAGTGGCGTCAAACCCATGCGCTGGTGTTCAAAGATCGCCCGGATTATCGCTTTGTTCTGGGTGAGAAAGGCGAAGTGCTGGATATCGTGGCCGAGCCGCGACGCATTGCGAACCGCATCGTTGAAGAAGCGATGATTTCCGCCAACATCTGTGCCGCACGCGTGCTGCGCGACAAGCTGGGCTTTGGTATTTACAACGTCCATACCGGCTTCGATCCTGCGAATACCGAAGCGCTGGCGGCCCTGCTGAAGAATCACGACGTGCACGTCGATCCGGAAGAAGTGCTGACCCTGCCGGGCTTCTGCAAGCTTCGCCGCGAACTGGACGCGCAGCCCTCGGGCTTCCTGGACAGCCGCATTCGTCGCTTCCAGTCCTTCGCTGAAATCAGCACCGAGCCTGGCCCGCACTTTGGTCTCGGCCTCGAAGCCTATGCGACCTGGACGTCACCGATCCGTAAGTATGGCGATATGGTTAACCACCGTCTGCTGAAAGCAATTATCAAAGGCGAAACCGTTGCCCGCCCTCAGGAGGAGACCACGCTGCAGATGGCCGATCGTCGCCGTCTGAACCGCATGGCAGAACGTGACGTTGGCGACTGGCTGTACGCACGCTTCCTGCAGGATAAAGCCGGTACGGATACCCGTTTCGCCGCCGAGATCATTGATATCAGCCGCGGAGGAATGCGCGTCCGTCTGGTCGATAACGGTGCTGTCGCGTTTATTCCGGCGCCATTCCTGCATGCTGTTCGTGATGAAATGGTCTGTAGTCAGGAAAACGGTACGGTGCAAATTAAAGGTGAAACAGTTTACAAAGTCACCGACGTGATTGACGTCACTATCGCTGAAGTCCGTATGGAAACCCGCAGTATTATCGCGCGTCCTGTCGCCTGATAACCTGTTCAATTGTCGGTCATTTCCTTTCCGGAAAGGCCGACAATTTTTCTTTTTATCCCCGCCACAAAATCATTATTTTTTCTTACTATTTTCAGCCTCCCCTCGCCCAAATTCGCCATAATTATCTACAGTAAAAGAGTGTTGTTATATTCGGTTACGTGAATTTTTATACGCTCAGTATCCTTTTAAATCTGACTCGTTTTATTATAAGAATTCAGGGAAAAACAATAAGCTCACTTCGGTTTTGCCGCTGCTTCTCAACGGAAGAGTCGGCTGCAAATGAATAATTGGTGCGCGACTGAACAGCTGCGGGAGAAAACATGATGTACGATCTGGAGCAGAATTTGCTGTTTCGCTACATGGGAACCCACAGCCCATGGTGGCGCTTGTCAGCTGACAGCAACGCTCTGCACCTTGCCGCCAGTGAAAATGCCGATGTCACTCATGTGATTGCGCTGGACGACGATCAGGCCGATCTTATCCGTCATTTAACCGTTATTACCTCCAGCATTTCCATGACGCTCTCGTTATTCGGGGAAGATGTCCCGGTTCACCTTGTGGGCCGTAAAATTACCCGTAACGAGTGGGCCGGTACGGCTTCCGCCTGGAACGATACGCCCTCCGTGGCGCGCGACCTGGCTCAGGGACTCTCTTTTGCGGAACAGGTGGTGTCAGAGGCTAACTCCGTGATTGTTATTCTCGATCAGAACGGCAATATTCAGCGTTTTAACCGGCTGAGCGAAGAGTATACCGGCCTCAAAGAGCAAGAAGTGATTGGCCAAAACGTGTTTAAGCTCTTTATGAGCCGCAGCGAAGCGGCTGCCTCAAAGCGCAATATTACCGGTTTCTTCCGCAACGGCAGCTCCTACGAAGTCGAACGCTGGATCAAAACGCGTAAAGGGCAACGACTGTTTCTGTTCAGAAACAAATTCGTTCACAGCGGCAGCGGTAAAAATGAAATTTTCCTTATCTGTTCCGGTACCGATATTACCGAGGAACGCCGCGCTCAGGAACGGCTGCGCGTGCTGGCCAATACCGATACCATCACCGGCTTACCAAACCGCAATGCGATCCACGACCTGATCTCTGACGCCATCAGTCACCGCGGCGACACGCAGGTTGGCGTGGTGTATCTCGACCTGGATAACTTTAAAAAGGTCAACGACGCTTACGGGCATATGTTTGGCGATCAGCTGTTACAGGCTGTGGCGCTCGCCATTTTGAGCTGTCTGGATGAGGGACAGGTGCTGGCACGACTTGGCGGAGATGAGTTTATCGTCATGGCCACCCATACCTCTCAGGGCTCTCTGGAAGCGATGGCGTCGCGCATTTTAACCCGCCTGCGCCAGCCGTTCCGAATCGGCCTGATCGAAATTTACACCGGCTGTTCCCTGGGCATCGCCCTCGCCCCGCAGCACGGTAACGACCGGGAAAGCGTCATTCGTAACGCCGATACCGCCATGTACACCGCTAAAGAGAACGGCCGGGGCAAGTTCTGCGTCTTCTCGCCCGAGATGAACCAGCGCGTGTTTGAGTATCTCTGGCTGGATACCAACCTGCGTAAGGCGCTGGATAACGACCAGCTCCTGATCCACTACCAGCCTAAAATAACCTGGCGCGGAGAGGTCAGAAGTCTTGAAGCGTTGGTCCGCTGGCAATCGCCCGAACGCGGGTTGATCCCACCGCTGGAGTTTATCTCTTATGCCGAGGAGTCAGGGTTGATTGTGCCGCTGGGCCGCTGGGTGATGCTGGATGTGGTTCGCCAGGTGGCGAAATGGCGCGATAAGGGAATTAACCTGCGCGTGGCCGTGAACGTCTCTGCGCGTCAGCTGGCCGACCAGACTATCTTTAGCGACTTAAAGCAGGCGCTGAAGGATCTAAATTTTGAATACTGCCCGGTGGACGTCGAATTAACCGAAAGCTGTCTCATCGAGAACGAAGAGCTGGCGCTCTCCGTGATCCAGCAGTTCAGCAGGCTGGGGGCGCAAATTCATCTCGACGATTTTGGTACCGGCTACTCCTCCCTTTCTCAGCTGGCCCGCTTCCCTATTGACGCCATAAAACTCGATCAATCGTTCGTCAGGGATATTCATAAGCAGTCCATCTCCCAGTCTCTGGTGCGCGCCATCGTCGCGGTGGCGCAGGCGTTAAACCTGCAGGTGATTGCCGAAGGGGTCGAAAATGCAAAAGAAGACGCCTTTCTGACCAAGAACGGCGTCAACGAACGGCAGGGTTTTCTGTTTGCTAAGCCGATGCCCGCTGCCGCATTCGAGCGATGGCTAAAACGATATCAGGCGCGAAAACAGCATTAACTGGCTTTACGCAAGCCCGCCGCGTGATGGCGGTTTTGCAGCATCACCAGACGCTCCATGTAGGCGATATCTTTCGGTTCCAGACAGAAAGCCGCGTCTACCCAGTCTTCCGTGATGTCCATTAATTCACTGCGCGGCAATTGCAGAACGCGCGTACGGGCGCGCAGCATCGCTCTTACGCCATTCAGTTTTGGCCGTAGCGTGTCGATGAAGGTTCGTGTGGAGACATAGCTTTGTCCGGGTTCAAACAAGAGATCCACGAGGCCATGCTGTTCGTACCATTCCGCCGTATGGGATTCCCCCTTGTAAATGAGTTCCTCCGCCAGCTTCATTCCTGAACGGCGAGCTACCAGGGAATATCCCCCCATGCCCGGGAACAGGTTAAAAGCAATCTCGGGAAAACCTAAACGTGCATCGCGCTGCGCCAGAACGAAATGGTGCGCAAGAGCGGCCTCAAACCCGCCCCCTAACGCGCTGCCTTCGACCATGGCCAGCGAGATGGCCCCCGTATCAAACCCCCGGGAGGCCGCATGCACGCAATCGACACAGGCGCGCGCATAGGCCCGTAACGCTTCACGTCGACCGTGCTGAATGCACTCGACGAAAAACTGCAGGTCACCGCCCACATTGTACATCTCAGGCACCAGCGATCCGGTCACCCAAAAATCGACCGCAAAACCAGACTGGCGGACGAGCCATGAAAGGTTCATGATCTCCTCTATTAACGCATGGTTGAAGCAAGGACGTGGCTGAGCCCGCAACATCATCCAGACTGTATGTCGCTCTGCCTCGTAATAGCCTGACAGCTGGGTGAACCGTTCAGTATCGGTAAACAGTGTGCAGGTAGGCTGATTGATAACTGTCATAGTCTAATTCCTCTTATAAAAAAGCGCGTTGCGCGCAGTTTTAGACTAATCCACTCAATAAGCCCGCAGCATGAGGGGGAATAATTTTATCACTTCCGTTTATGTAATTTGGTTATTGCATTTTTTCCCTTCTCTTTTGAAGCCAATTTCTGCATCATTGAAAATATTAACTTTTCGCGCCTGGGGTGAGATTATGTCAACTATTGACGCACAAGCTGTAGCACAACGAATTGATACCGTGCTGGATATCCTGGTGGCGGGCGATTATCACTCTGCTATCCGTAATCTTGAGATCCTGAAGTCTGAACTTCTTGCTCAGAATGGCGCTGACGATGCGCCCGAAAACAGACAGCCAAAAGCGCCGTGGGAAGTTTAACCCCCACCGTTTCCGACCTCGTTTCGCTTTATTAAATGGATGCTATGAATTCCCGACAACAACTCATTTTGCAGATGGTCATCGATCAGGGACGCGTAAGCGTAGTCGATCTCGCTAAAACCACTGGCGTTTCTGAAGTCACCATCCGTCAGGATCTTAATCTGCTGGAAAAACAGAGCTACCTGCGTCGCGCGCACGGCTATGCGGTCCCGCTGGACAGTGATGACGTTGAGACGCGCATGATGAACAACTACGCGCTCAAACGTGAACTGGCGGAATTTGCTGCGTCCCTGGTGAACAACGGCGAGACCGTCTTTATTGAAAACGGCAGCAGTAATGCCCTTCTGGCGCGAACGCTTGCCGATCAAAAAGACGTTACCATTATCACCGTCAGCAGCTATATCGCGCATTTACTTAAAGAGACGCGCTGCGAGGTGATTCTGCTGGGCGGCATCTATCAGAAAAAAAGTGAAAGCATGGTTGGCCCGCTGACCCGTCAGTACGTCCAGCAGGTTCATTTCAGTAAGGCCTTTATCGGGATTGACGGCTGGCAGCCGGAGACAGGCTTTACCGGCCGGGATATGATGCGCTCTGACGTGGTGAATGCCGTACTGGAAAAAGAGTGCGAAGCCATTGTGCTCACCGACAGCTCTAAATTTGGTGCCGTTCACCCTTACACGATGGGTCCCGCTTCACGCTTTAGCCGCGTGATTACCGATGACCGTTTGAGCGAAGCGCATCGCAATAAACTCGAAGAGAGCGGTTTGATCGTCAATATTATTAAAGCCAGCGCCTGATTTCCCTCCGCGCCCGTATTTCGGGCGCACACGTCTTTCTCTGAGATGATTCTTAACCCTGCTTTAAGAGTTTTTACCTGTTTAACCTGCCCTAAAGTCGTAAAATTACTATTAGCGATATAACAGGAAGTGACTATCACCTGCGTGATGAAGTAACGCCTGCGCGACCAGCTTTCACGGGGAAAAGAATTAAGTATTCGATTAGTCTATACTTAACGTGTACATCTTTCCGTGAATCGATAATTCAGGAGAAAGTATTATGACCTTAACCAGCAAAAAATTAGCCGCCGCTGTTCTGGCAATCACTGTCGCTATGTCCCTGAGCGCATGCTCTAACTGGTCTAAACGTGACCGTAACACCGCGATTGGTGCCGGTGCCGGCGCTCTCGGTGGTGCAGTATTAACGGATGGTAGTACGCTGGGTACATTAGGTGGCGCTGCTGTCGGTGGTATTATCGGTCACCAGGTTGGCAAATAACTATTATCTAAGCCTTCCTCGATATTGCGATATTTAAACGCATTTCAGGTCTGACATACGCACGTATATAACACGAGCCACGGCATTTGTCGTGGCTCATTTATTTTAGCCGCCTGCCAGTTTGACTTTCATTCCTTTGGCTTCGAGCAGTGATTTAATTAAATCACGTTTATCACCCTGGATTTCGATAATGCCGTCCTTCACGGCCCCGCCGCATCCACATTTCTTTTTCAGTTCGGCAGCCAGCTTTGTCAGTTCAGCATCATCCAGATCAATACCGGAAATAAGGCAGACCCCTTTCCCCTTACGTCCGCTGGTCTGACGCTGAATGCGCACGATACCGTCCCCCTTCGGACGTTCCACTTTGGCTTTCGGTTCGTCGATACGCCCGCTCTCGGTTGAGTAGACCAGACGGCTGTTGGAATCGGTCATTATGCCCCCTTGTTCAGCGATGCGTTGATAGCCTTAAGCGTCTCTGCCGGGTTTGCAGACTGCGTAACCGGACGTCCAATGACCATATAGTCAACGCCCGCCGCCAGCGCCTGCTCAGGCGTCATGATGCGACGCTGATCGCCCACGTCGCTGCCCGCAGGACGGATCCCCGGCGTAACGAGTTTAAAATCCTGGCCCAGCGCTGATTTGAAACGTACCGCTTCCTGCGCGGAGCAGACTACGCCATCCAGGCCGCACTGCTGCGTCAGACGCGCGAGACGTTCGGCATGTTCCGCAGGTGACAACGTCACGCCAAGGTCGCGTAAATCATTTTCGTCCATACTGGTCAGCACGGTGACGGCGATAAGCAGCGGCGCGTCGTTACCGAACGGCAGGAGCGCCTCACGGGCAGCGGTCATCATTCTTGCCCCACCCGACGCATGGACGTTGACCATCCATACGCCCAGCTCGGCGGCTGCAGCAACGGCGTGGGCCGTGGTGTTCGGAATATCATGGAATTTGAGGTCGAGGAAAACGTCAAAGCCGCGCTGTTGCAGATCGCGAACGATTTGCGGTCCAAACAGCGTGAACATCTCTTTGCCAACTTTCAGGCGGCAATCGCGAGGGTCGATACCGTCGACAAACGCCAGTGCAGCGTCACGCTTATTGTAATCAAGCGCAACAACAACAGGAGAATCCGTAATTACGCGGGAAGTGGAGGATGTAACAGACGTCATGACCAGCCCTTTTCGTCTATGGGCGCGCAGCGGCGCGGAACAGATAAACGGCCAGCATTCTACCTGCCGACGCCGCAAATTGACAGAATCCATTTATCTGCCTGCCAGGCCGGCAAACCGCACGGTGCTCAGAAAGCGTTAAATACCATCAGTATGTTGTAACTAAAATGAAGGCTTTTAAAAAATTACTGCCCGTCCAGGCCGCGGATGGGCTTGATGGTGGACCAGGCCCGGCAGGACGGACAATGCCAGTAGAGCGTGTAGGCGGTAAAACCACACTTCTGGCAACGGTAGCGCGGTTTGCTGCGCACCTGCTCGCCAACCATGTCGCGCAGCACCATCAGGCTCTCTTTCGCGCGCCCTTCTTCCGCATCGTTCAGGTGGTAATCCATCAGCTTATGGAAGACCCGCATGGTCGGATGACGCTGAAGCTGTCGGGTGATATAGACCTGCGCGGTGTCGCCCCCCTCATACTGCTCAACAACGTCAGCAAGCATCAGTTCCGCGGTTGCGCCGGTATTCTCTTCCACGCAGCGACGCAGAAATGCCACCCACTCTTCCCGCTTGTCCAGCTGTTGATAGCAGGTTTGCAGCATTTCCAGCGTTTCACTGACCAGCTCTTTGTCCTGGTCGATAACCCGCAGCAGGCTTTCAACGGCTTTGGCGTAGTCGCCATTCGCCATAAAAACGCGCCCCATCATGATGGAGATACGGGCGCTGTTGCGGTCCGCGGCGGCACCTTTCTTCAGCAGCGCCATGGCTTTGTCCATGTCGTCATTGCCCATCTGCTGAAGGGCAAGCTCACAGTAGAAATGGGCGATCTCAACGCGCTGCTTATCTTTACCCAGCTTCACCAGACGTTCAGCCGTATCAATGGCTTTCTGCCAGTCGCTGGTGGCCTGATAAATCTGCAGGAGCTGCTGCAGCGCGCCGATGCGGAAATCTGTTTCATCCACCAGCTGCGCAAACATATCTTCCGCGCGATCGTACAGCCCCGCAGCCATGTAATCTCGTCCCAACTGCTGTACGGCCAGCAGTCGTTGATCGTAGGTCAGCGAGGCGCTTTCCATCAGGGTCTGGTGAATACGAATGGCGCGGTCAACCTCGCCGCGCGAGCGGAACAGGTTCCCCAGGGTAAGATGGGCTTCAACGGTCCCCGTATCCTCTTTCAGCATGTCGAGGAACAGGTCTACCGCTTTGTCCTGCTGATTGCTCAGGAGGAAGTTCACCCCCGCAACGTAGTCGCGGGAGAGCCGGTTGGCCTCATCCTGTTTTGTTTGTTGCGCACTTCTGCGGCCCATATACCAGCCATAGGCTGCGGCGACAGGCAAAAGCAGAAACAACAACTCCAGCATCGTCGATTATTCCTTCACGACCGGCACGCCAGAGCTTTCCGGCATGTCGGACGCAGGCGCAATGTGATGTTCGAGTCGTTTGATTTTACGTTCAGCGCGCGCAAGCGAAACACGGACTTTTAACCAGAACAAACCGCAAACCAGCCAGCCAATGGCAAAGCCTGCAGCAAATAAGACCGCGAGCAGGCTCGACACGCGATACTCGCCCTGAGCCAGCAGATAGTTAAACGTCACCTGCTGATCGTTTTGTGCACCCAATGTGACTGAAATGACAAAAATCGCCAATACCAGTAAGAAAATGAGTAAATATTTCACATTACTTCCCGTTATGTGGTTCAAGCGAATAAAGTATGTTCAACTTACCGCAATCAGCCTTATAAACTACCATTTTAGTGACGGGCGCGAAATGGAAAAAGTGACGCGCCAGTCATGGATCTATGGGCAAAATGCGCAATATCAACCTTCAGGCGTCCGTTTGGTCCCTTTCGGCTATTTCTTCTTTCTCTTCCGGCGGTGGCGTTAGCGGGCCGCAGAATCGTTCAGCCAGCCAGGTCGCCAGCATCACCAGCATCCACGAGATGAGCGTGGCGACGACCAGGTCCCGTGGCCAGTGCATCCCCAGCAGTAAGCGGCTGCCCATCACTCCCGTCGCCCAGACCAGTAAAATCACGATGGTGACCGTTCGACGTCTAGGCCAAAGCAGCCCAACCCCCAGCAGCGCCCAGCTGGCCGCAAACATGGTGTGGCCGGAGGGAAACGCGAACCCGGTCTCTTTCTGCCAGTGTTTACGCAAGAATTTCGGGATATCCTGCTGTTCCGCAAGCTGTTCTTTCACCAGTGCGCCACGATCTTTACGCTTTAAAGTGTAGAACTCATCCACCGGAACATGGTGCGTTTTTTCCAGCCAGACGACAAAAGGACGCGGCTCCTGAACGCGATCTTTCACCCAGGATTTTACGCCCTGACCGATAAGGATAGCGCCGCCGAGGATCGCAAAGAGCATTAGCGCCGCGCGCAGACGAAAGCGCAGGCACCACAGAAACCAGGCGCACAGGAGGACGTGGGTGATAATTCCCCAGGGCTGGGTGACCGTTTCCGTAATCCAGTATAACGTTTTCAGCCACGTGGCGTTCTGACCGGGCTGCCACATCCACCCTGAAAGCCATACGGCCAAAGGCATAATCAGTAAAATGGCCGCACCTGCTGCCGTACGTCTGGCGATTGAATGCATGTCTTCTCCTTTTTGCTAAGCGTCACAATCATAACTGAAATTTGTTCGCTGGGTGGAGATGTCGGATCGTGCTTTTAACGGTCATATCGCATGGTGCCCATTAGGCGAACCTGCTGAGCTTGTGGCAAAATAAACTGATACAGAAAGCAAAACAGGGCACAGGCACGAAACGTGTCAGCCTACTCTGGAGAATCACATGCAGCTTAAACGTGTGGCAGAAGCCAAACTGCCAACCCCATGGGGCGATTTCATGATGGTGGGTTTTGAAGAACTGGCAACCGGACAGGATCATGTCGCATTGGTGTATGGCGACATTTCAGGGCAGACGCCGGTGCTGTCCCGCGTCCATTCAGAGTGTCTCACCGGCGACGCGCTGTTTAGCCTGCGCTGTGATTGCGGTTTCCAGCTGGAAGCGGCCCTTTCTCACATTGCTGAAGAAGGCCGCGGCGTGCTGCTTTATCACCGTCAGGAAGGGCGTAACATTGGTTTGCTGAATAAAATTCGCGCCTACGCGCTTCAGGACCAGGGCTACGATACGGTTGAAGCCAACCATCAGCTCGGTTTTGCCGCTGACGAACGTGATTTCACCTTATGCGCCGATATGTTCAAGCTGCTGGGCGTAGACGAAGTTCGTCTGCTGACCAATAACCCGAAAAAAGTGGAAATCCTGACCGAAGCCGGGATCAACATCGTTGAACGTGTACCGCTGATTGTCGGCCGTAACCCGAAAAATGCCCACTACCTTGATACCAAAGCCGCCAAAATGGGCCATCTGCTGAAAGAGTGATATAAAAAGCCCGGCAGGCGTGCCGGGCTCGTTTCATCAATCCAGCATCTTACGAATCACGTAATGTAAAATGCCGTCGTTCTGGTAGTAGGTCAGCTCGGTTGCCGTGTCAATACGGCACCGACAATCCAGCACCTCGGTTTTCCCGTCTGCCCGCGTTAACGTTACCGGCACCGTTTTACCCGGCTGCAGGTTTTGCAGGCCGCTAATATCAATCTGCTCTTCCCCGGTCAGGCCCAGCGTTTTACGCGTCACGCCCTGCGGGAACTCAAGCGGCAGGATCCCCATGCCGATCAGATTCGAACGGTGAATACGTTCGAACGATTCGGCGATGACCACCCGAACGCCAAGCAGGCGCGGGCCTTTCGCCGCCCAGTCGCGGCTGGAGCCGGAACCGTACTCTTTCCCGGCAATCACCGCCAGCGGCGTCCCTTCCTGTTGGTATTTGACCGCCGCATCATAAATCGACACGACTTCCGTCCCCGGCAGATGGCGCGTCATGCCCCCTTCCACGCCCGGCACCATTTCGTTACGAATGCGGATGTTGGCAAAGGTCCCGCGCATCATGACTTCATGGTTACCGCGGCGCGAGCCGTAGGAGTTAAAATCGCGGCGTTCGACACCCCGACTTTGCAGGTAACGGCCTGCCGGGCTATCGGCTTTGATGCTCCCCGCCGGAGAGATATGATCCGTCGTGACAGAATCCCCCAGCATGGCCAGGATACGCGCGCCATGGATATCCTTAAGCGGCGCCGGCTCGGCCAGCATCTCATCAAAGAACGGCGACAGACGAATATAGGTCGAGTCATCCTGCCAGCCATAGGTATCCGAACCTGCAACATTGATGGCTTTCCATTCCGGCGTGCCTTCAAAGACTTCCGCGTACTCTTTGCGGAACATCTCGGTAGAGACCTTCTCAACGGCCAGCGCGATTTCACGTGAAGAAGGCCAAATATCTTTCAGATAGACAGGATCATTCTTACGATCGTGACCAATCGGATCGGTCACCAGGTTGATATTCATGTTCCCTGCGAGAGCGTATGCCACCACCAGCGGCGGCGAAGCAAGCCAGTTGGTTTTTACCAGCGGGTGAATGCGCCCTTCAAAGTTTCGGTTACCGGAAAGAACGGCGCCGACCGTCAGGTCACCCTGCTTGATCGCCGTTTCGATGGGTTCAGGCAGTGGCCCGGAGTTACCAATACAGGTCGTACAGCCGTAGCCCACGAGGTTAAAGCCCAGCTCGTCCAGGTACGGCGTCAGTTTGGCCTGAGCCAGGTAATCCGACACCACTTTGGAGCCCGGTGCCAGCGAGGCCTTAACCCACGGTTGAGGTTTTAGCCCAAGCTCTACCGCTTTCTTAGCCAGCAGACCGGCCGCCATTAATACGCTGGGGTTGGACGTGTTGGTGCAGGAGGTAATCGCGGCAATCACAACCGCGCCGTCCGGAAGCTGATACTGATGTCCGTTCAGAACATAGTCGACGGGACGATGGTCTTTCTGCGCCACGTTCACTTCAAGGGCATTGCTGTCGGCAAACGCTTTCGGCACGTCTGTCAGCGCAACCCTGTCCTGCGGGCGTTTCGGCCCCGCGAGGCTCGCTTCGACGCTTCCCATATCGAGTTCAAGCGTGCTGGTGAAAACAGGCTCATCGCCCGGATTGCGCCACATGCCCTGCGCTTTGGTATACGCTTCCACCAGCGCGACCTGCTCTTCGCTGCGGCCGCTGAGGCGCATGTACTCCAGCGTGACGTCGTCAATGGGGAAAAAGCCGCAGGTGGCACCGTATTCCGGCGCCATATTGGCAATGGTGGCGCGGTCGGCCAGCGGCAGCGAATCCAGTCCGTCACCGTAGAATTCGACAAACTTGCCTACCACGCCATGCTTGCGCAGCATCTGGGTGACGGTCAGCACCAGGTCGGTGGCGGTAATGCCTTCAGACAGTTTTCCGGTCAGCTTGAAGCCCACCACATCCGGAATAAGCATGGATACCGGCTGGCCGAGCATGGCGGCTTCCGCTTCAATACCGCCGACGCCCCAGCCCAGCACGCCCAGACCGTTAATCATGGTGGTATGGGAGTCCGTACCCACCAGCGTGTCCGGATAGGCGACCCACTCTTTATCCTGCAATTCGCTCCAGACGGCTTTACCCAGATATTCAAGGTTTACCTGGTGACAAATGCCGGTGCCTGGCGGGACCACGCTAAACCGGCTGAACGCCTGCTGTCCCCACTTCAGGAAGACGTAGCGCTCGTGGTTACGCTCCATCTCGAGACGAACGTTTTCACCAAAGGCATCGTCATCACCGAAGTGGTCAACGGTCACGGAGTGGTCAATGACGAGGTCAACGGGGGAAAGCGGGTTAACCTTTGCCGTATCTCCGCCGAGACGCTTCACGGCTTCGCGCATCGCGGCTAAATCAACCACGGCCGGAACACCGGTAAAGTCCTGCATCAGCACCCTTGCCGGGCGGTAGGCGATTTCTCTGTCGGCATGGGCCTTCTCAAGCCACCCTGCCAGCGCCTGGATATCATCGAGCGTGACGGATTCACCGTCCTGCCAGCGCAAGAGATTTTCAAGTAAAACTTTCAAGGACTTGGGTAAACGCGAAATGTCCCCAAGCGTTCTGGCAGCCAGCGGCAGGCTGTAGTAATGCCAGGTTTTATTTTCTGCCTGTAATGTGTCCTTACTGGCTTCGCGTAGGGTTAACGACATAAGCTCCTCCTTAATCACAGAGATGTCCCGACAATCATCAGGGCTGTAATTAAAGATAACACAAAGATGTCGTAACGTTTTGATAACAACCCAAATTGATAAATTTCGGATTGGTCCACAAGGGGGAAACAAAAAACCCCGCCGTAGCGAGGTTTTACAATTTAGTGGAGCGCCAGCCAGATGAGCTGACTCCAGAACAGAATCGACACGGTAAAAACGCCGATCCACGACCAGTATTTGTGAGACGTCATGTTATTCATCATAGGGACACCAGGCATTATTTATAAAAATTCCGAGGTTGTTCCTCAGTGCTATATTGCTGATGTGTATTTATTAAAGAGTACAAAAGTGCAGAGTCGATATTCAGACTATTTGCATCATTACGCAATAAACTAAATTATTGTTTTTTGGGTTCGTCTTCTGCGAACACATCAATAAACGCTTGCTGCTGCGGCGTCAGTTTCCAGGACGCAGGTACAACAGTTGCAGGTGCTTTACGCCCTCTGTGGCCGTTGTCACGATGCTGACACATCTGTTTTACCGAAGCGGTACGTACCGTCACTGCCATATTTAACCCCAATATCTCCAGGCCAGGAGAGCAACAGCCACCCAAAACAAGGCGGAGACGAGAAAGACCGCCAGCCAGGCTTTACGCTTGAGCGCAGGATCCCTTTGCGGTTCTTCACTTCCTGAAGGCATTGCTAACCTCATACAATCGACATCGCTTATCATTTAGGACCAAACAATTGGTACAATTAATCATCTGTTGAGATAAATCCTAAAGAAACTTTAGCCGAAAAGCCAGTGAATTTACGCACCGGGAGGTATGAAATATTCAATCTTTTGACCAGAAATAAATTATTGAAAAGAAAAATTTGCGGAGGCGTAAATTAGTTTCTACTTTTGTCGCCAATTCACGACATTAAAACCTTACAAAGCAAATGGCTAATGACATTATATGGCAGGGAAAGCAGATGATGATAATTCTAATTTAGCTTTGAGGCGTTATTTCGGTATCTTTCCCTGGGGGAAAGATACCGGGTGTGATTATTTTTCGGGGAGTTTGATGTCTTTAAACATCTCTTCAATATCTTCATTTGAGCGTAATGCCACGGCGGTATCCACCACGTCACGCGTTAAATGAGGGGCAAAGCGCTGAATAAAATCATACATATAGCTGCGCAGGAAGGTGCTGCGGCGGAACCCAATTTTTGTGGTGCTATGGCTGAAAACGTCGTGCGCATCAAGACGCACCAGGTCAGGGTCTGACACCGGATCGACCGCCATGCTGGCGATGACGCCCACGCCCAATCCAAGCCGGACATAGGTCTTAATCACGTCGGCATCGGTCGCGGTAAAGACAATGCGCGGCGTTAACCCTGCCCGGTTAAATGCCGTATCAAGCTCGGACCGGCCGGTAAAGCCAAACGTATAGGTCACCAGAGGATACTGGGCCAACTCTTCGATAGTGACCGACCCTTTACCCGCCAGGGGGTGATCGGGGGTCACCACAATAGAACGGTTCCAGTGGTAGCACGGGAGCATCACCAGATCGTCATACAGGTGAAGCGCTTCGGTGGCGATGGCAAAGTCTGCATTCCCCTTAGAGACGGCTTCAGCGATTTGCGTTGGCGAGCCCTGGTGCATATGCAACGAGACGCGAGGATAACGCTCGATAAAGCCTTTGATCACGCCTGGCAGCGCATAGCGCGCCTGAGTATGCGTCGTGGCAATATACAGCGAGCCTTTATCCGGCCAGGTATGCTCCCCCGCCACAGACTTGATCGCATCGACTTTAGAGAGGACTTCACGCGCAATGCGGATGATTTCCTGCCCTGCAGGCGTCACCTGAGTGAGATGCTTACCGCTGCGGGCGAAGATCTGAATGCCTAACTCATCCTCCAGCATACGAACTTGTTTGCTGATGCCCGGTTGCGAGGTATATAGCCCCTCGGCGGTAGAAGAGACGTTAAGGTTATGATTCACCACCTCAACGATATAACGAAGCTGCTGTAATTTCATGCCAGACCATCCGATTTAGCGCATGCGGTCAATCGCTTAAGACGATTTAATAATAAGAAACAGGTTAACTATAACCACTATATCATTTATAGCCTGACTGTATAGTACGGAACAAAAAATAATAACAAGGCAATAAAAAAGGGCCGGAAATCCGGCCCTTTTACAGGTAAGTTACGGTAAGGGAAGATTATTTCTTGCCTTCAACCCATTTGCCATCGACAAAGAAAGCTGACCATCCGGTCGCTTTACCCTCTTTCTCGGCCGCAACATACTGCTGCTTGGTTTTACGGCTAAACCGTACCACGGTTTTGTTGCCTTCCGGATCCTGCTGTGGCGCATCGGCCAGATAGCGCAGTTTCTCAGGCAGACGATCGCGGAAGCGATGCAGTTCTTCCACCAGCGGCGCGCGCGTTTCACGCGATTTCGGGAAGGTGTTGGCGGCCAGGAAGACACCCGCAGCGCCGTCACGCAGCACGAAGTACGCGTCGGATTTCTCGCACGGCAGTTCTGGCAGCGGAACCGGATCTTCCTTCGGCGGGGCCACTTCACCGTTACGCAGAATTTTGCGCGTGTTTTTACATTCGTCGTTGGTGCAGGCCATGTACTTACCGAAACGTCCCATTTTCAGGTGCATTTCAGAACCACACTTCTCGCACTCCACAATCGGGCCGTCATAGCCTTTAATGCGGAACTCGCCCTCTTCGATCTCATACCCGTCACACGTTGGGTTATTACCACACACGTGCAGCTTGCGTTTTGGATCGATCAGGTAGCTGTCCATTGCCGTGCCGCATTTTTTGCAGCGGCGCTTGGCACGCAGAGCGTTCGTTTCCGCATCATCACCTTCCAGCACGTTGAGAACTTCGTTCTCCGGCACCAGGTTGATGGTGGTTTTGCAGCGCTCTTTTGGCGACAGCGCATAGCCGGAGCAGCCCAGGAACACGCCCGTGGTGGCAGTACGGATCCCCATCTTGCGGCCACAGGTTGGGCAGTCGATGCTGGTCAGTACCATCTGATTAGGCAGCATGCCGCCCTCTTCAGGGTCTTTCTCCGCCTTTTCAAGCTGGTCGGTGAAATCGCTGAAGAAGCTGTCGAGGACCTTTTTCCATTCCGCCTGGTGGCTGGCAACCTGGTCGAGACTGTCTTCCATTTGCGCGGTGAAATCGTAGTTCATCAGCTCGCGGAAGTTGGCTTCCAGACGATCGGTGACGATCTCACCCATTTTTTCCGCATAGAAACGACGGTTTTCAACACGGACGTAACCGCGATCCTGAATCGTCGAGATAATTGACGCGTAGGTCGACGGACGGCCAATACCGCGTTTTTCCAGCTCTTTTACCAGAGATGCTTCACTGAAGCGTGCCGGTGGCTTGGTGAAGTGCTGAGCCGGGATCAGCTCAACCAGAGACAGTTCATCACCTTTGTTCACCGCAGGCAGCGTTCGGTCTTCATCACCTTTACGCAGCGCAGGCATCACTTTTGTCCAGCCGTCGAAACGCAGAATACGACCGCGCGCCTTGAGACGGAAATCACCCGCGCCAACGGTCAGCGTGGTGGAGTCGTACTGGGCTGGGGTCATCTGGCACGCCACGAACTGACGCCAGATCAGCTGATACAGCTTCTGCGCGTCGGCTTCCATATCTTTCAGCGATTCAGCCAGCACAGAGACGTCAGAAGGACGAATCGCTTCGTGCGCTTCCTGAGAATTCTCTTTGCTGGCGAACTGGTTAGCGCTTTCCGGCAGGTATTTCTTACCGAAGTTGTCGCTGATGTAGCCACGCACCATGTTGACCGCGTCCTGACTCAGGTTAGTTGAGTCGGTACGCATGTAGGTGATGTAACCTGCTTCATACAAGCGCTGGGCCATCATCATGGTCTTCTTCACTCCGTAACCCAGACGGGTGCTCGCCGCCTGTTGCAGGGTGGAGGTGATAAACGGCGCACCAGGCTTGCTGCTGGTCGGCTTGTCTTCACGTTCCAGCACCTGATAGCGTGCCTTTTCCAGCAGCGCCACGGCGGCCATGGTCTGGTCGCGGTTTTCCGGGCGGAAAGGCTTATCGTTCTGGTGGCTTACCTGCAGCGGCAGAGCGTCACCGCCCGGCGTGGTCACATTGGCATCGACTTCCCAGAACTCTTCCGGCACGAAGGCTTTAATTTCGCGCTCGCGCTCAACGACCAGACGCACGGCGACGGATTGCACACGACCTGCGGACAGGCCACGGGCAATCTTTTTCCATAGCAGTGGAGAAACCATGTAGCCCACAACGCGGTCCATAAAGCGACGCGCCTGCTGGGCGTTAACACGGTCGATGTTTAGCTCGCCCGGCTTCTCAAACGCCTGACGAATCGCATTCTTCGTAATTTCGTTAAACACTACGCGGCTGTAGCGTTTGTCATCACCCCCGATCACTTCCCGCAGGTGCCACGCAATGGCTTCCCCTTCGCGGTCAAGGTCGGTTGCGAGATAGATGTGGTCTGCTTTTTCAGCCAGCTGCTTCAGCTCGTTAACGACTTTTTCTTTCCCTGGAAGCACTTCATATTGTGCATCCCAGTTATGCCATGGGTTAACACCCATGCGGTTGACAAGCGCGCTACGTTCATCCTTTTTAGGCTTTTTAGCCCCTTTGGTGGAGGTAGAGTCTGCGCTCTTTTTGCTGGCTGAGCCACTGGTCGGCAAATCGCGGATATGACCAACGCTGGACTTAACCACGTAGTCATTACCCAGATACTTATTGATCGTTTTGGCTTTTGCCGGGGACTCAACGATGACGAGAGCTTTACCCATATTCACCTTTACCTAATTTAATTCTTCCAGGAATACGCCGCACGTTGATTTCCCTTCCGCTGACGACGAGCCAATGATATTGCGACTGCGTCAGGAGATATCAACCCCTTTGTCTTACCGGGCGTTAAAGAAAAGACGCCCAGGTGATTGAGTTCTCGGGTATTTTTCTCACATCTCGTGTAATTCGTGACGAATTCCCGGTTGAATGTCAAGCAATTCTGTTGCCAGAATGACGAAAGCGCACACTCTACCTGATAAAATTCGTTACGCAACTTTATTAGCATGCAAAAGCAAATCCTGCCAGCCAGGCACCTGCACCTTATCCCCTCACATTACAGGGAAAATTTGCCCCCGAAGCGCCCTCGGCGTAGACTATTGTCACTGTTTAAGGAGTGGATTATGCAGAATACGACCCAACCTATTGACCGAGCCTCTCTGCTTATCGAAGCAAACAAGCTTATTCGTGACCATGAAGATACGCTGGCAGGCATTGAAGCCACCGGCGTTGAGCAGCGTAATGGCGTGCTGGTTTTCAGCGGCGAATACTTCCTTGATGAACAGGGCTTACCGACCCCGAAAAGCACCGCCGTGTTTAACATGTTTAAATACCTGGCACATACGCTTTCCGAGAAATATCACCTGGTCGATTAACGCAAAACGCGAGGCATAAGCCTCGCGTTTTTGTTTACAGCAGCGGTTTTTGTCCACGCTGTAGCCAGCGGAGCAGCAGGCGGTCCGCGCTTTCTGCCGCACTGTTGGTAAAGCGGTCAAGGAGTCGCTTGCGCTGGGCAAAGCGGACGCCCACCAGTTCCCGGCCTTCCATCAGGTTGAGCAGTAGATCGTCGCTGGTTCCGACTTCATCCACCAGCCCTTTCTCCTGCGCCTGAACGCCGTACCAGTGCTCACCCGTTGCGACCTGCTCAATGTCCAGCGTCGGGCGCATACGGTGCACAAAGTCTTTAAAGAGATGATGCGTTTCGTTGAGATCCTCACGGAATTTTTGGCGCCCTTCTTCCGTGTTTTCCCCCAGCAGCGTCAGGGTGCGTTTGTACTGACCCGCAGTGTGAAGCTCGATATCAATCTCTTTATTTTTCAGGAAGCGGTTAAAGTTCGGGATCTGTGCGACCACGCCGATCGAGCCAATAATCGAGAACGGTGCGGCCACAATTTTGTCCGCCACGCAGGCCATCATGTAGCCACCACTCGCCGCCACTTTATCTACGGCCACGGTCAGCGGGATCTGTTTTTCACGCAGGCGCTGTAGCTGAGAGGCCGCCAGGCCGTAGCCGTGCACAACGCCCCCCGGGCTTTCAAGGCGTACAACGACCTGGTCCTGCGGCGTCGCCACGGCCAGCACGGCAGTGACCTCTTCGCGCAAAGACGCGACTTCATGCGCATCCATGCTGCCTTTAAAATCGAGCACGTAAACCCGTGGCGTGACCTTATCCTGTGGCGTATTGAGCTTCGCCTTTGCCTTTGCCGCTTTGGCTTCCTGCTTATGCTTTTTCTTCTGCGCTTTGAGCCACAGCTTCTGTTGATGACTATCAAGCAGGGCCAGAGACATCTCTTCCTGCATCTCTTTATACTGCTCGCTCAGGCGGGTGATGCGTAACTCTCCACGCTGACGCTTGCGCTGCGTCAGGTTGACAATCAGAACGGCAACCACCGCAATGGCAATCACCACCGTCGCGATTTTCGCCAAAAATAACCCATATTGAGAAAGTAATTCCACGCGTTCCACCTTGATTTAACCACGAATCTTTCACGGCAGTGTACAACACCCCCTGCCCATGCGTCTCGCTCGTGACACTACCTCTGCGAGGCGCCTTCAGGAATCCCCGGTCTGGCGTTTAAATATTTGCAAATTGTTAATTTTACAGCAATGCGTCCTGTAGACTGATTGAATTATCAGGCGAATTCGGGCATAAAGCCGAAAAGTCACAAAAGAAGGCGTGTTTAAGTCACCGTGCGCCGAGGAGTCACCTTGCATTATCAACCGCAAAAAAATCTGCTGCAGAACCGCATCATTCTTGTCACTGGGGCCAGCGACGGGATTGGCCGTGAAGCGGCGCTGACCTACGCTGAGTATGGCGCGAGCGTCATCCTGACCGGCCGCAACGAAGAAAAACTTAAAGGGGTGGCGCAGGAGATTGAAGCCGCAGGTGGGATTCCTGCTCGCTGGTACACGCTCGATCTGCTCACCTGCACGCCCGCGTCATGTCAGGAGCTTGCTCACCGCATCAGCACCCATTACCCGCGCCTGGACGGCGTACTGCATAATGCCGGCTTGCTTGGCGAAGTTCGCCCGATGGATGAACAGGATCCCGAGATCTGGCAGGAGGTCATGCAGGTCAACGTCAACGGGACGTTTTTCCTGACCCAGGCACTCCTTCCTTTATTACTCAAATCGGATTCGGGTTCACTGGTGTTCACCTCCTCCAGCGTAGGCCGTGAGGGGCGCGCAAACTGGGGTGCCTATGCCGTATCAAAATTCGCAACCGAGGGCATGATGCAGGTGTTGGCAGAGGAGTACCAGAGTCGCCATCTGCGCGTAAACTGCATTAACCCGGGCGGTACGCGCACCAAAATGCGCGCCAGCGCCTTCCCGACGGAAGACCCGCAGAAGCTGAAAACGCCGGCAGACATTATGCCGCTCTATCTCTGGCTGATGGGCGACGACAGCCGCCGCAAAACCGGGATGACCTTTGACGCCCAGCCGGGCCGTAAACCAGGAATCTCGCAATGAGTGAAGAACGTCATCAGCAGCGCCAGCAGCGTCTGAAGGAACAGGTTGATGCGCGCGTCGCGGCCGCTCAGGACGAGCGCGGGATCGTCATCGTCTTTACCGGCAACGGCAAAGGGAAAACCACGGCCGCATTCGGCACGGCGACACGCGCCGTCGGCCACGGGCAGAAGGTCGGCGTTATCCAGTTTATTAAAGGTGAGTGGCCTAACGGCGAGCGTAATCTGCTTGAGCCTCACGGCGTTGAGTTTCAGGTGATGGCGACCGGGTTCACGTGGGACACCCAGAACCGCGAAACCGATACCGCAGCCTGTCTGGCCGTCTGGGAGCACGCCAAAAGAATGCTGGCCGATCCCTCGCTGAATATGGTTCTGCTGGATGAGATCACCTATATGGTCGCCTACGACTACCTGCCGCTGGAAGCCGTGCTGGACGCACTGAAAAACCGTCCCGCCCATCAGACAGTTATCATTACGGGCCGCGGGTGTCATCGGGATATTCTGGAACTGGCAGATACCGTCAGCGAGCTGCGTCCGGTTAAACATGCGTTTGATGCGGGCATCAAAGCGCAGATGGGGATTGATTACTAAAGAAAAAAGCCCGGTGTCTTCACCGGGCTTTTACATTAACCGTTGTTATTACGGCTGCCAGAGCGGCGGTTGCTGCTCACCTGGCTGTGACGCTTCACCGCACGGCGAATCTGGTTCGCCTTCATGCGGCGACGATCTTTCTCCACCGCCACTTTAGAGGTGGTTTCCGGCGTCAGGCCGACCAGCTCGCGCAGGTAGTTGGTCTGGGTCAGATCCAGTTCGGTATATCCCCCACGCGGCAGGCCTTTTGGCAGCAGGATGTCGCCGTAACGGACACGGATCAGGCGGCTAACCTGCACGCCTACCGCTTCCCAGAGACGACGCACCTCGCGGTTGCGGCCTTCGGTCAGGGTCACGTTATACCACTGGTTGATGCCTTCCCCACCGGTAAATTTGATGGTTTTGAACGCCGCAGGACCGTCTTCCAGCTGAACGCCACGCGACAGATCGCGCAGTTTATTCTCGTCAACCTGGCCGAACACGCGCACCGCGTATTCTCGTTCCACTTCACGGCTTGGATGCATCAGACGGTTTGCCAGTTCACCATCGGTGGTAAACAGCAGCAGACCGCAGGTGTTCACGTCCAGACGGCCAACGGCAATCCAGCGAGCGCCACGCAGTTTAGGCAGACGGTCAAACACCGTCGGGCGACCTTCCGGGTCATTGCGGGTACACAGCTCGCCTTCCGGCTTGTAGTAAGCCAGCACGCGGCAGATCTGCTCAGCGGACTCTTTCACGGAGATAAGATGACCGTCGATACGGATCTTCAGCCCCGGTACGATTTCTACGCGGTCACCCAGCGTGGCGATTTTACCGTCCACACTCACGCGGCCCGCTTCAATAATGGCTTCGATTTCACGGCGTGAACCGTGGCCGGCACGCGCCAGCACTTTCTGTAACTTCTCGCTCATTGAGCTTCCTCAGGTGTCGCCTTCACAGGCGTCGAATCAGGTCAAAAGAGGGCCGAGCCCTGCTTTGATGGCCGCGTAGTATATCTGCTTATACCATTACAAGAAAGGCTTTACATCGCCCACGCCTTCACGAATCACTTCCGGTGCATCTTCGGTTAAGTCGACCACGGTGGTCGGCTGCTGGCCGAGATAACCGCCGTGAATAATCAGCTCGACCACCTTCTCCAGACGATCTTTGATCTCTTCCGGATCGGACTCGGTAAACTCGCTGCCGGGCAGCATCAGCGAGGTAGACAGCATCGGTTCACCGAGGGTTTCCAGCAGCGCCTGCGCAATCGGGTTCGACGGCACGCGCATGCCGATAGTCTTGCGTTTTTCCTGCAGCAGACGGCGCGGCACCTCTTTCGTTCCTTTCAGGATGAAGGTGTAGTTGCCCGGCGTGTTGTTCTTAATCAGGCGAAACGCCACGTTATCCACATAAGCATAGGTGGACAGCTCAGAGAGATCGCGGCACATCAGGGTAAAGTTATGGCCGTCCGGCAACTGGCGAATGCGGCAAATGCGTTCCATCGCCCCTTTATCTTCAATTTTGCAGCCCAGCGCGTAGCCGGAATCGGTCGGGTAGACAATCACGCCGCCTTTGCGGACGATCTCCACGGCCTGGTTAATCAGGCGTGGCTGCGGGTTATCCGGATGGATATAGAAAAACTGACTCATACTTCCCTCTCTTCAATTTGCTGCGGCTGTTCCCAGAGCTGCCAGACCGGCTCAACGCCAGCGGGCAGCCAGAGCTTGCGCCCCAGTTCGATCCAGGCGCAGGGCTGATGGAAATCAGAACCCTGTGAGCCAAGCAGGCCGTACTGTCGGGCATAGGTCGCGAGCTGCGCGCGCTCGTTGGGTGCCTGCTGACACTGGGCGACTTCCATCGCCTCACCACCGTTTTCGGCAAAGTGCGCCAGCAGCCTTTTCAGCCATTTAGCAGAAAGATTATACCGCCCCGGATGGGCCAGCACGGCCTTACCGCCAGAATGATGAATCACATCAATAGCTTGTTTTATTGTACACCACTGTGGCGGAACGTATCCGGTTTTCCCGCGCGCCAGATACTTTTTAAAGACATCCGCCATCGTCGTGGCTTTCCCCGCCTCTACCAGAAAACGGGCGAAATGACCGCGCGTAACCGCCCCGCCGTTCGCCAGCTTTTGCGCACCTTCCAGCGCGCCAGGAATATGTGCCTTTTCCAGACGCTCGCCGATCATCTCTGCGCGCTGGTTGCGGCGCGTTTTTTGTTCTTGCAAAAACTCAATAAGTGCCGGATGGTCTATATCGATGTTCAGGCCAACGATATGAATCTCATGGTTTTCCCAGACGGTCGAAATCTCGACGCCGGACACCAGATTGAGTGCCAGCTCGCAGCGGGCAATCTCGGCGCGCGCAGCCGGAATGGCATCCGTCGTATCGTGATCGGTTATCGCCAGCGTGCCGATGCGCATTTCAACGGCACGATGAACCAGGGCTTCGGGTGTCAGCAGGCCATCAGAGGCCTGAGTATGGCTGTGTAAATCATAAATAATCGCGTAGGTGGTATCGCTCAAAGCACTTCCCATAACAGGTTGAAGACATCCGAAACCGCCATGATACCGACTTAACGTGAAATTCTGAAATCAAGGGTTGACAACACGCCATCGAACTAGTTAACTAGTACGCAAGTTCACACGAGAAAGGTATCTGAAAATGACAGCACATTTCACTCTGCACGGCTGGTGGCGTACTTCCTGATCTTCGGGCAGTGTCACGCGTCTGCGAAATGCAAACAGATACCCGCCCGCTACTCAGCGGGCTTTTTTTTGAACAGAATAAATGAGAACACCAACATGCAAACAGCCAAACCCCATCTCGAATTGCTGACCTGCGAGGCGGCCTATCGCCACAACCCGACCGCGCTGTTTCATCAGGTGTGCGGGGCACGCCCGGCAACGCTGCTGCTGGAATCTGCGGACATCGACAGCAAGGACGATCTGAAAAGCCTTCTGCTGGTCGACAGCGCGTTGCGCATTACCGCCTTAGGTGACACTGTCACTATTAAGGCTTTGTCAGACAATGGCGCATCGCTTCTGCCGCTGCTTGATGCCGCCCTGCCTTCAGGCATCGAAAACGAACGTCATCCAGAAATGCGCATTCTGCATTTCCCGCCGGTTAGCCAACTGTTAGATGAAGACGCGCGCCTCTGTTCCCTGTCCGTCTTTGATGCCTTCCGCCTGCTGCAAAACCTGGTCACCGTTCCGCACGATGAGCGTGAAGCGATGTTCTTTGGCGGGCTGTTTGCTTACGACCTGGTCGCGGGATTTGAAGATTTGCCGGAAACCGAGCAGGGCAATCGCTGCCCGGACTACTGTTTCTATCTGGCCGAAACCCTGCTGGTGATCGACCATCAGAAACAGTACACCCGTATCCAGGCCAGCCTGTTCACGCCTTCTGGCGCTGAGAAAACCCGTCTGGAGCACCGCATTGCCCAACTGCAGCAGCAAATGACGGAAGCACCGCCTGCGCTACCGGTGCAGCGCGTCGAGAAGATGACCTGCGATGTGAACCAGACCGACGATCAATACGGTGCCGTGGTTCGCCAGATGCAAAAGGCGATTCGCGCCGGGGAAATTTTCCAGGTTGTACCGTCCCGTCGCTTCTCTCTGCCCTGCCCGTCCCCGCTGGCCGCTTACGACGTGCTGAAAAAGAGCAACCCAAGCCCGTACATGTTCTTTATGCAGGACAACGACTTCACGCTGTTCGGCGCCTCGCCGGAAAGCTCGCTGAAATATGACGCCACCAGCCGCCAGATTGAGATCTACCCGATCGCCGGAACCCGTCCGCGCGGACGTCGCGCCGACGGCTCGCTGGATCGCGATCTCGACAGCCGCATCGAGCTGGAAATGCGCACCGACCATAAAGAGCTCTCCGAGCACCTGATGCTGGTTGACCTGGCGCGTAACGATCTGGCCCGTATTTGCACCCCGGGCAGCCGCTACGTGGCGGACCTGACTAAAGTCGACCGCTATTCGTTCGTGATGCACCTGGTCTCCCGCGTGGTGGGCGAGCTGCGCCACGACCTCGACGTGCTGCACGCCTACCGCGCCTGCATGAACATGGGCACCCTGAGCGGTGCGCCGAAAGTGCGCGCCATGCAGCTGATTGCCGCCGCCGAAGGACGCCGTCGCGGCAGCTACGGCGGCGCGGTGGGCTATTTTACGGCCCACGGTGACCTCGATACCTGCATCGTGATCCGCTCCGCCTATGTCGAAGACGGTATTGCCACCGTTCAGGCCGGCGCCGGGATTGTTCTTGACTCTGTTCCGCAGTCTGAAGCTGACGAAACCCGCAGTAAAGCACGCGCGGTATTGCGCGCCATCGCTACCGCACACCACGCACAGGAGATTTTCTGATGGCTGACATTCTGCTGCTCGATAACATCGACTCCTTTACCTATAACCTGGCAGATCAGCTGCGTGCGAATGGTCACAACGTCGTTATCTACCGCAACCACGTCCCGGCGCAGACCCTGATTGACCGTCTGGCGACCATGCAAAACCCGGTGCTGATGCTCTCCCCGGGGCCGGGCGCGCCGAGCGAAGCGGGCTGTATGCCCGAACTGCTAACCCGCATGCGCGGCAAGCTGCCGATTATCGGTATCTGCCTTGGTCACCAGGCAATCGTGGAAGCCTACGGCGGTTACGTCGGCCAGGCGGGCGAGATCCTGCACGGTAAAGCCTCCAGCATTGAACATGACGGCCAGGCAATGTTTGCCGGGCTGCCGAATCCGCTTCCGGTCGCGCGCTACCACTCGCTGGTCGGCAGCAACATTCCCGCCGGGCTGACGATCAACGCCTCGTTTGAAGGGATGGTGATGGCGGTACGTCACGACGCGGATCGCGTCTGCGGGATGCAGTTCCATCCGGAATCCATCCTGACCTCCCACGGCGCCCGCCTGCTGGAACAAACCCTGGACTGGGCGTTACAGAAGCTGGAGCAGACCAACACCCTGCAGCCGATTCTGGAAAAACTGTACCAGGCACAAACCCTGAGCCAGCAGGAGAGCCACCAGCTCTTCTCCGCCGTGGTTCGAGGTGAGCTGAAGCCAGAACAGCTCGCAGCCGCGCTGGTGAGCATGAAGGTCCGCGGTGAAAGCCCGCAGGAGATCGCCGGTGCCGCCACGGCACTGCTGGAAAATGCCGCCCCGTTCCCGCGCCCGGACTATCCGTTTGCCGATATCGTCGGCACCGGCGGTGACGGCAGCAACAGTATCAATATTTCAACCGCCAGCGCCTTTGTGGCCGCAGCGTGTGGCCTGAAGGTGGCGAAGCACGGTAACCGCAGCGTGTCCAGCCGGTCGGGCTCGTCTGATTTGCTCGCGGCTTTCGGCATTAATCTCGATATGAACGCCGAACGTTCCCGTGAAGCGCTGGATGACCTGGGCGTCTGCTTCCTGTTTGCGCCGAAGTATCACACCGGTTTCCGCCACGCAATGCCGGTTCGTCAGCAGCTGAAAACCCGCACGCTGTTTAACGTGCTCGGCCCGCTGATCAACCCGGCCCATCCGCCGCTGGCGCTAATCGGTGTCTACAGTCCGGAACTGGTCCTGCCGATTGCCGAGACCTTGCGCGTGCTGGGTTACCAGCGTGCCGCCGTGGTGCACAGCGGCGGAATGGACGAAGTGTCACTGCATGCGCCGACGCTGGTAGCCGAACTGCGCGACGGTGAAATCCTGAGCTACCAGCTCGAAGCCGCTGACTTTGGTTTAACTCCGTATCACCAGGAAGCGCTGGCAGGCGGTACCCCGGAAGAAAACCGTGACATTCTGACGCGCTTATTACAAGGTAAGGGAGAGGTCGCCCATGAGGCCGCCGTGGCCGCCAACGTCGCCATGCTGATGCGTTTGCACGGTGAGGAAGACCTTAAGGCCAACGTTCAAAAAGTTCTGGATGTACTGCGCTCCGGTGCAGCTTACGATCGCGTTACCGCACTTGCGGCAAGAGGGTAAAGAATGCAGACCGTTTTAGCGAAAATCGTTGCCGATAAGGCCATCTGGGTGGAAGCCCGCAAGCAACAGCAGCCGCTTGCCAGTTTCCAGAACGACGTCGTCCCGAGCAGCCGTCGTTTCTATGACGCCCTGCAGGGTGCGCGCACCGCGTTTATTCTTGAGTGCAAAAAAGCGTCTCCGTCTAAAGGCGTTATCCGTGACGATTTCGACCCGGCACGCATTGCCGGCATTTATAAGCATCATGCCTCAGCCATCTCCGTGCTGACGGATGAGAAATATTTTCAGGGCAGCTTCGATTTTCTGCCGATCGTCAGCGGCATCGCGCCGCAGCCGATCCTGTGCAAAGACTTTATTATCGACCCGTATCAGATCTGGCTGGCGCGCTTTTACCAGGCCGACGCCTGCCTGCTGATGCTCTCGGTGCTTGACGATGAGCAGTATCGCCAGCTTTCTGCCGTCGCGCACAGCCTGAAAATGGGCGTGCTGACCGAAGTGAGTAATGAAGAGGAGCTGGAGCGCGCGATTGCGCTGGAAGCCAAAGTGGTCGGCATTAACAACCGCGATCTGCGTGACCTGTCCATTGACCTGAACCGCACGCGCCAGCTGGCGCCGCATCTGGGCTCTGGCGTCACGGTGATCAGCGAATCCGGCATTAACAGCTACGCCCAGGTGCGCGAGCTGAGCCACTTCGCCAACGGTTTCCTGATTGGCTCCGCCATGATGGAACATGACGATCTCAATGCGGCAGTACGTCGCGTGCTGCTGGGTGAAAACAAAGTCTGCGGCTTAACCCGCGAACAGGACGCCCAGGCCGCGTATGAAGCCGGAGCGATTTATGGCGGGCTGATTTTTGTGGATTCCTCTCCTCGCGCGGTCAGCGAAGAGCAGGCGCGTAAGGTCATCGCCGCGGCACCACTCAGCTATGTTGGCGTGTTCCGCAATGCGGATATCGCCGAGGTGGTTGAAAAAGCCGACGCGTTATCCCTGAGCGCAGTGCAGCTTCACGGCGATGAAGATCAGGCCTATATCGATGCCCTGCGCGCCACGCTGGCACCGCAGGTACAGATCTGGAAAGCGCAACGCGTTGACGATACGTTGCCCCCGCGTAACCTGAACCACGTGGATAAATACGTCCTCGATAACGGTCAGGGCGGAACCGGCCAGCGTTTTGACTGGTCTCTGCTGAACGGCGAAAAACTGGACAACGTCCTGCTGGCGGGCGGATTAAGCCCGGACAACTGTGTAGAAGCCGCGAAAACCGGCTGCGCAGGCCTCGATTTCAATTCAGGCGTAGAGTCCCAGCCGGGTAGTAAAGATGCCAGCAAACTGGCCTCGGTTTTTAAAACTCTGCGTGCATATTAAGGAAGAGAAGATGACGACATTACTTAACCCGTATTTTGGTGAGTTCGGTGGGATGTACGTCCCGCAAATCCTGATGCCCGCGCTGCGCCAGCTGGAAGAAGCGTTTGTGAGCGCGCAGAAGGATCCGGCATTTCAGGCGGAATTTACCGACCTGCTGAAAAACTATGCAGGCCGCCCAACGGCCCTGACCAAATGCCGCAATCTGACGGAAGGCACGAAAACCACGCTGTATCTTAAGCGTGAAGACCTGCTGCACGGCGGCGCGCACAAGACTAACCAGGTGCTGGGCCAGGCGCTGCTTGCGAAGCGTATGGGCAAAACCGAAATCATCGCCGAAACCGGCGCAGGCCAGCACGGCGTGGCCTCGGCGCTCGCCAGCGCCCTGCTCGGTCTGAAATGCCGCATCTATATGGGGGCGAAAGACGTTGAGCGTCAGTCTCCGAACGTCTTCCGTATGCGTCTGATGGGTGCAGAAGTGATCCCGGTGCACAGCGGCTCCGCGACGCTGAAGGATGCCTGTAACGAAGCGCTGCGCGACTGGTCTGGCAGCTACGAAACCGCGCACTATATGCTCGGTACCGCGGCGGGCCCGCACCCGTTCCCGACCATCGTGCGTGAATTCCAGCGCATGATCGGGGAAGAGACCAAAGCGCAGATCCTCGAAAAAGAGGGTCGTCTGCCGGATGCGGTCATCGCCTGCGTCGGCGGCGGATCTAACGCCATCGGCATGTTCGCAGACTTTATCGACGACACCCGCGTGGGTCTGATTGGCGTCGAGCCTGCGGGTCACGGCATTGAATCGGGTGAACACGGCGCGCCGCTGAAGCATGGCCGCGTGGGGATCTACTTCGGCATGAAATCCCCGATGATGCAGACCGATGAAGGCCAGATTGAAGAGTCTTACTCTATCTCCGCTGGCCTCGACTTCCCGTCCGTCGGACCGCAGCACGCCTATCTGAACAGCACCGGTCGTGCGGACTATGTCTCCATTACCGATGACGAAGCGCTGGAAGCGTTCAAAACGCTGTGCCGCAGCGAAGGGATCATCCCGGCGCTGGAATCTTCACACGCTCTGGCCCATGCGCTGAAAATGATGAAAGACAATCCGGAAAAAGAGCAGCTGCTGGTGGTCAACCTTTCCGGACGCGGTGACAAAGATATCTTCACCGTTCACGATATTCTGAAAGCACGAGGGGAAATCTGATGGAACGCTACGATAACGTATTTGCAGAACTGAAATCCCGCCAGGAAGGCGCGTTCGTTCCCTTCGTCACCCTGGGCGATCCGGGCCCTGAACAGTCGCTGAAGATCATCGACACCCTGATTGAATCCGGTGCCGATGCGCTGGAGCTGGGGATCCCGTTCTCTGACCCGCTGGCGGATGGCCCGACTATCCAGAATGCGACGCTGCGCGCGTTTGCTTCGGGCGTGACGCCAACCCAGTGCTTCGAAATGCTGGCAGCGATCCGTCAGAAGCACCCCACTATCCCGATTGGCCTGCTGATGTACGCCAATCTGGTGTTCAACCGCGGTATCGATGAATTTTACGCCGAGTGCGCCCGCGTGGGCGTCGACTCTGTTCTGGTCGCCGACGTGCCGGTCGAGGAGTCCGCGCCGTTCCGCCAGGCGGCGATGCGTCACAACGTCGCCCCGATTTTCATCTGCCCGCCGAACGCCGATGACACACTGCTGCGCCAGATAGCCTCTTACGGGCGCGGTTACACGTATCTGCTCTCCCGCGCAGGCGTGACCGGTGCCGAGAATAAAGCGGCCCTGCCGCTGCATCATCTGGTGGAAAAGCTGGCCGAGTACCATGCCGCGCCGCCGCTGCAGGGCTTCGGGATCTCCTCTCCGGATCAGGTCACCGCGGCGATTGACGCGAAGGCTGCGGGTGCCATTTCCGGCTCTGCGATTGTGAAGATCATCGAGAAGAACGTGGACAAGCCCGAGCAGATGCTGGCCGAGCTGAAGGCGTTTGTGACCGCCATGAAGGCGGCAACGCGTAAAGCCTGACCCCTCCACCGTCTGGCACCCTTGCCAGACGGTTACCTTTTCTTCCCCGTCTTCAACAAAGAATGACATCAAAATTGATCCTATCGATATTTTCGGTGTGAATGGCTTTTCAAACTGTCGTGTAAGCGTATGATCTGGTTTCTTTTTTATCTTTAATCCTTCTGAGTTCAGAGGCTTATTCATGTCATGGCAATCCTTCAAACAGGCTTACCTGGTTAAGTTCTGGTCACCCGTTCCGGCCGTTATCGCGGCAGGCATTCTCTCTACTTATTATTTTGGCATAACCGGCACCTTCTGGGCCGTGACCGGCGAGTTCACCCGCTGGGGTGGTCAATTGCTGCAACTCGCTGGCGTGCATGCCGAAGAGTGGGGTTACTTTAAACTCATTCATCTGGACGGCACCCCGCTTACCCGCATCGACGGGATGATGATTATCGGCATGTTCGGCGGCTGTTTCGCGGCCGCGCTGTGGGCAAATAACGTTAAGTTGCGTATGCCCAAAAGCCGGATCCGCATTTTGCAGGCGGTTGTCGGCGGCATGATTGCCGGTTTCGGCGCGCGTCTGGCGATGGGGTGTAACCTTGCCGCCTTCTTTACCGGGATCCCGCAGTTTTCGCTTCACGCCTGGTTCTTTGCCGTCGCCACGGCCATCGGCTCTTACTTTGGCGCAAAATTCACCCTGCTGCCGCTGTTTCGTATTCCAGTGAAAATGACAAAAGTCAGCGCAGCGTCTCCGTTGACCCAGAAGCCCTCTCAGGCCCGCCGCCGTTTCCGCCTCGGAATGCTGGTCTTTTTCGCCATGGCGGCATGGGCGCTCTGCACCGCCCTGAACCAGCCTAAGCTCGGTCTGGCGATGCTGTTCGGTGTGGGTTTTGGTCTGCTCATTGAACGCGCGCAGATCTGCTTTACCTCCGCGTTTCGCGATATGTGGATCACCGGGCGCACGATGATGGCGAAAGCGATTATCGCCGGGATGGCGGTCAGCGCCATCGGCATCTTCAGCTATGTCCAACTGGGCGTCGAACCGAAAATCATGTGGGCCGGTCCTAACGCGGTCATTGGCGGTCTGCTGTTCGGCTTCGGGATCGTGCTGGCTGGCGGGTGTGAAACCGGCTGGATGTATCGCGCCGTGGAAGGCCAGGTGCACTACTGGTGGGTGGGTCTGGGAAATGTGATTGGCTCGACGATCCTGGCGTACTGCTGGGATGACGTGTCACCCGTCCTGGCTACCCGGTGGGATAAGGTTAATCTGCTGAATACCTTCGGGCCTCTCGGCGGCCTGCTCGTCACCTACGCCCTGTTGTTGGTCGCTTTTTTACTGGTCGTCGCACAGGAGAGACGTTTCTTCCGCCGTGCGGGCGTTAAAACAGAAACGCAGGAGAATGCAGCATGAAAGAGATCGTGCCTGATTATCGTCTGGATATGGTTGGCGAGCCCTGTCCATATCCGGCGGTGGCTACGCTTGAAGCGCTGCCGCAGCTTAAGAAAGGTGAAATTCTGGAGGTGGTCAGCGACTGCCCGCAGTCCATCAACAACATACCGCTGGATGCGAAAAACCACGGGTATACGGTGCTGGATATCCAGCAGGATGGCCCAACCATTCGCTATCTGATTCAAAAATGATCGCTAAGGGCCTCGTCAGGGGCCTTTATCGTATTGAATTATAAGACATCTTGATCCACGGCAAAAACGTTATTTATGACTTAAGTAAAATCTCATTTCCCTTTTGAAGGAGGTTTTCGCGGTTTGATGTATTTACGAGCTTTACTGGTCTTCGCCTTATTGATTCCCTTCCACGCGCTGTCCCTGAATTTCTCTTCTACTTTCCTGCGTCTTAATTGTCCGCAAAGAGGACTTGTCGAGGTTATTCTGCACGTTTATGACCACACTCAGGAACGGTGGCGCGGCCATTTTGAAACCGGTGCGGGGCATAAACGTGCGGGTGATACCGAAATGATCCCGTTTGCCAACGGCGATATTCTCTTCCATTCCTTGTCCAGCGACGCTTTCAGCTACTTATATGATGGGGAAACGATCCTGAGGCACTGCGTAAAGCTCGATGAGCGGCCGGTTTATCCGTCGTTTTGACGTGAGCAAAGCAAACTGGCCACCCTGTGGCCAGTTTGACGGGGAATCAGAAACGATAACCCGCAGAGAACATAAACACCCACGGATCCAGGCGAGTGCTGATACTTTGCTGCTGACCGCCCGCCTTGAAGCGTACGTCCGTATCAATATCCATATACCAGACCGAGGCGTTGATCAGCCAGTCGCAGTTAATCAGATAATCCAGGCCAACCTGCCCCGCCATGCCCCACGAATCTTTCAGGCTGAGATCCGTCAGACCCGCCTCTTTACCGGTATCGTTGAATTTCTCATCAAAGAAGGTGGTGTAGTTCACACCGGCGCCAATATATGGACGCACCTTGCTGCTTGAGTCGCCGAAGTACCACTGCGCCATCAGCGTTGGCGGTAAATGGTGAACCGTGGCGATATCACCGGTTGGCCCGAGGCCCACGCGATGACGGAACGGCGTTGCGGCCAGAAGCTCAACGCCCACGTTATCCGTCGCCATATAGGTGAAGGTTAAACCTAACTGGGTGTTATTACTGACGTTAAAACCGCCCATTCCCAGCACGTTATCCGAACCTTCAGTTGGGCGAGCCGTAGCCGAACCGGCACGAATAAAGAATTCGCCTGCTTCATGCGCATACGCGCCGCCAGAGAGACTGCTTAATACAAGGGCTGCCACCGCTAATTTTTTCATATCCGCTCCATCGTTGTGGTTTTAATCGCGGATGAGAATATACTCACAAAAGAGTAATAAGTGATCTGCCACAGATCACATTAAAACCAGTAACTTAACATTCATTGATCTGGATTAATTTTTTGTTACGCACTCAAAACCAATAAGTTGTTTCCATGTCAATTTTTGGCATTTCGCGGTTACAAAATTTTCCCTTTTCCCCCTCTTGCTCTTCCTCTGGCGGCTGGATAATTTATCGCTCTCACAAATTGATTTGATGCGTTCTTCTTTTGCAGGTGTGCCATGAGTGATATCAACCCGTGCATGACGTGCGGAGCCTGTTGTGCGTATTTTCGAGTCTCTTTCTACTGGGCCGAAGCCAGCGATGGCGGTGGTACCGTTCCGGTTCATCTTACCGAGCCGTTAACCCCCTTTTTGCGCTGCATGAGCGGCACGAACCAAAAGCAGGCCCGCTGTGTGGCGCTACAGGGTGAGCCTGGGGTCTCGACCCGATGTTCCATCTATGAGGATCGCCCCAGCCCGTGCCGGGAATTTGCCATGTCGGGGGAAGATGGCCAGGTCAACGAAGCCTGTAACCGCGCCCGCGCGCGGGTTGGATTACCGCCGCTTTACAAAGATATGCTTTTCCATACAAGCCTTGATGCTGCCACAGCAGGTGCATCCGGTGTACAATTGCCGGCTAATTAACACCTGCAATACTCAAGGAGAGTGCATGTCTATCACGGCGAAGTCTGTCTACCGTGACACGGGAAACTTTTTCCGCAATCAGTTCATTACCTTTTTACTGATCGCGTTGCTTTGTGCCTTTATCACGGTGGTGCTGGGCCATGCCTTCTCACCGAGTGAAGAACAGATTGCCAGCCTGAGCCAGGGCGACCATCTTGCGGGTAGCGTGGGGTTGTTTGAGCTGGTGCAAAATATGACGCCGGAGCAGCAGCAAATCCTGCTGCGCGCCTCTGCCGCGTCCACGTTCTCAGGCCTGATTGGTAATGCAATTCTGGCGGGCGGCGTTTTGCTGATGATTCAGCTGGTATCGGCGGGTCACCGCGTCAGCGCCTTACGCGCGATTGGTGCGAGTGCACCGGTCTTACCTAAGCTGTTTATCCTGATCTTTTTAACCACGTTGCTGGTGCAAATGGGGATTATGCTGGTCGTGGTGCCGGGCGTTTTACTGGCTATCGTGCTCGCATTTGCGCCGGTGATGGTTGTGCAGGATAAGATGGGAATTTTTACCGCGATGCGCAGCAGCATCAGACTGGCATGGGCTAATATGCGTCTGGTGGCCCCCGCCGTGATCGGCTGGCTGCTGGCCAAAACGCTGCTGTTATTGTTTGCGCCGAATTTTGCGGTATTAACGCCTAACGTCGGCGCCGTGGTGGCGAATACGCTGAGCAATCTCATTTCAGCGGTACTGCTCGTCTATCTGTTCCGCCTGTATATGTTAATTCGTCAGTAATCCCGAGGCGGGGGACATTCTGGTCTCCCGCCCCGCTCAGAAGATGGAATCACAGAATGAAGCAGTTTCTTGATTTTTTACCGCTCGCGGTGTTTTTCGCTGTCTATAAGTTGTACGACATTTTTGCTGCAACAAAAGCATTAATCGTTGTGACCGCCGTTGTGCTGATCTACAGCTGGATTCGCTATCGCAAAGTCGAAAAAATGGCGCTTATCACGTTCGTTTTAGTAGCGGTGTTCGGTGGATTGACCATTGCCTTGCATGATGTTGAATTTATTAAGTGGAAGGTGACTGTTATTTATGCGTTGTTTGCAGCAGCGCTGTTGTTCAGTCAATGGTTCATGAAAAAGCCCCTTATCCAGAGCATGTTAGGTAAAGAACTAACGCTGCCGCAGGCAGTCTGGTCGCGTCTGAATACCGCCTGGGCAATCTTCTTTATTCTTTGCGGTCTCGCTAACATCTATATTGCCTTCTGGCTGCCGCAGGATATCTGGGTCAACTTTAAGGTCTTTGGCCTGACCGCGCTGACGCTTATCTTCACGCTGTTAAGCGGCGTATACATCTATCGTCATATGCCGCAGGACGACAACCACTGATTACTGACTGACCAGAACGTCAACGACGGGCGTTCTGGTCTATTCTCTCCGCACGCGAATCATAGTAGCATCCCGCCTGAAGTCTTCCGTTACGAGTTAAAACAATGACAACAACTAACGCCCCTCAGGGCGAACTGGTTTTACGCACACTGGCAATGCCCGCTGACACCAATGCCAATGGCGATATTTTTGGCGGCTGGCTGATGTCGCAGATGGATATGGGCGGCGCAATTCTGGCAAAAGAGATTGCCCACGGGCGCGTGGTCACCGTGAGGGTGGACGGCATGACCTTCCTGCGCCCGGTTGCGGTGGGTGATGTGGTTTGCTGCTACGCGCGCTGCGTGAAGCGCGGTAATACCTCCATTTCCATCAACATCGAAGTCTGGGTGAAGAAAGTCTCTTCTGAGCCGATTGGGCAACGCTATAAGGCCACTGAAGCGTTGTTTATTTATGTCGCGGTGGACAGCGAGGGTAAACCTCGTCAACTTCCACAGGCCTGATCGACAGGCAAAAAAAAGCCTCCTTTCGGAGGCTTTTTTTATTCCATCTGCGCCCCGCCGTTCAGGCGGAAAACAATATTGACGATCAATCCGCTGCCCGGCTTGCCTGGCTCATAGCGCCATCTGCGCATGGCAGATTTCACTTCGCGCTCAAACATATTAGAAGGTTGCGCAGACAAGATTTCCACATTATCCACGCGGCCATCCGCAGTGACGTCAAATTTCACCCGTACGCGGCCTTCAATACGCAAGGCCTGAGCTCGCGCCGGATACTGAGGCTGATTGCGGCTTACGGCGCGCGGGCCCGCTGGTGCGGTTACGGTTGGCTTTGACGTCGTTGCCGTATTGTTCATCACCGGACGTGAAGGCGCTGCATTTTCGACTGGCTGGGTCGCGGGCGGTTCAACCGGACGTTCCTCGCGTTTCGGACGCTCCTCGACCTTCTTCACCGGCTTTGGCTTCGGCTTAGGTTTTGGCTTCGGTTCAGGTTTGTGGATCACCACCGGGGCTTCCTTCGGTGGCTCCGGAACGGGCTCGGGTTCTGGCTCCGGTTCAGCCACCGGCTGTGGCGACGGAGGGGCAACCTGCGGCGGTTCAAGATCCGCTGGCGAGACCATCGTCACCGAGATCGGCTGCGCGGGCGCGGGCATTTCAATAACCTGATGAACCGAGGTATACAGCAGACCCGCCACAACGGCACCGTGAATCACGACAGAAAGCAGCGTCGGCCAGGGAAAGCGGCGAGGTAAATCAAGGGTCATCGAAGTCATAGTCATCAACGTTAAAAAACCGAACCCTGATTTTAAATGCAAATAGCAATCATATTCAATAAGACACTTTGCTCTGACGCAATTTTAGCGCCCAAGAGGCCAAAAAAGGCGCATACAGATCAGGGTATTAACATTGTTTTTATTTTACATTGCAGTCGTTTGCCCTTTCACATAACGTAACTGACACTTTTACCGGTTAAGGAGCTTCGCCGTGTTTTACGTGATTTACTCTGAAGATGTTGCTGATTCGCTCGAAAAACGCCAGTCTGTGCGCCCTGCGCATCTGGCACGTTTGCAGTTGCTTCAGGATGAAGGCCGATTACTGACCGCTGGCCCCATGCCTGCAGTAGACAGCAACGATCCGGGTGCTGCCGGTTTCTCCGGCTCCACGGTCATTGCTGAGTTTGAATCCCAGGAAGCCGCTCAGGCCTGGGCTGACGCAGACCCGTACGTTGCAGCGGGCGTGTATGCAAAAGTGACGGTGAGACCGTATAAAAAAGTGTTCTGATACCAAAGCGGCTCCGAAAGGAGCCTTTTTTAGGGTGGCGATTACGCGCCTCTGTGCCGGGTAAACTGCTGCTCTGTAATAAGGTTTCCCCACTGATCGCCTTCCCATTCTTTTACCAGCGTAAACCCATACGACTCGTACAGACGCCTGGCGGCGGTCAGCTTATTGAACGTCCAGAGGTGCACAGCTGAAAAACCGGCGCTGTCGCAAAACCGCATCGCTTCATTCAGCAGTTTTTTCCCTACGCCGTGCCCCCGGCAGCCATCATCAAGAATAAACCAGCGAAGATGGGCTTCACCCGGCGCCAGATCCTCGCCATCGATCGCCACCGAGCCGACAATTTTGTCGTTGAGCAGTGCCAGCCAAATCTGGTTACAGGGCTTCTCCAGTCGTTCACTAAACTCAGCCAGCCCCGAAGCCACTTTAGCCTCGAAGAAACGACCAAAATTATGCTCCCGCGAATAATAACTGCCATGCATCTCCGCGATACGGCCAATCATGCCCGGGATATACCCCTGCACTATCTTCAGCTCATCGGGCTGCATATCGTTGCCCACCTCCCGACACGCCAGCAGCGCGTTGGCATAAATGGACAGCCCCTCAGAGATGGTCTGCTGCTGGGCAGGAGCAAGACGTTTTATTGCTGTGACCACGCGCTCATTGCTGAAGGCATTAATTTTACTGACCGTCTCGTGACCCTTCGCGGTCAGCCTGAGGCTCTTTGCTCTCGCATCCTCTGTAGAAATGACCTCCTCGAGTTCGCCTGCGGCAATCAGGCGAGCCAGCATCCGGCTGACGCTGGACTTTTCCAGGCCCAGCAGCTGTACCAGCTGACTCGCCGTCATCTCTTTTCGTTGGGCAATTTCGACCAGAGTATGGACGGCCGAAGGCGAATAATTCGTTGAGGCCAGGGTAGAACCCATAAAACCTAACTCTCGCACCATCAGGCGCGAGGAACGTCGAATAACACTGACTACCGGGGTTTCGCTGTGCATGTTATGTCCTCACCATTTAGTTGTACTATACAACTAAATGGTGAGGGATTGTCAAACAGAATGAAAAAGGCTCCCGCAGGAGCCTTTCATCAATCAGTGCAGCGACGCTAACCTCGCCGCAAATCCGACAAACAGCAGCCCTATCAGCCCGCTCCCCAGCTTTGCCAGTTTCTTTTTCGTTTTGAGATAGCGCGTGACAAACGCACCGGAGAAGATCAGGAAGCTCATATACATGAAGCTTATCAACTCAAGCGTCGTCGCGAGGATAAGGAAAGAGGTACCGGTGTTCTGCGCATTCACGTCGATGAACTGAACAAAGAACGATACATAGAACAGAATCGCTTTTGGATTCGTCAGGCTCAGCACCAGCGAACGTTTCATGATCGTGCTGGCAGGCTCGGTGCCGCTTTCCTGAGCGTGATTCTGGCGGGTAATGACCGACCAGAGCATTTTGCCGCCCAGCCACAGCAGGTAGAAGGCGCCGAGATAGCGCACGATATTAAACAGTACCGGCGTGGTCTGGATTAATGCCGCGACGCCCGCCCAGGCAAGAAACATCAGCACCGCATCGCCGATAAATACACCCGTGGCGGCCAGGTACCCTTTTTTAACGCCGTGTCCAATTCCAGTTTTAAGCACAAACAGGGTATTTGGCCCCGGTACCAGCACGATAAAAAACGCGCCAACAACATACGTCCAGAAATTCAGTACGCCAAACTCCGCAAACACTTCTTCTCCCTCCTTTTGCTCAACACAACCGGAATAGCGCTGCAACCACGCTACTCCCAAAAATCAGACCTTATAAAATCAGCGGGCACCATTACGGTGCCCTCATGGTACTCAGATATCCTGGACGGCGAACAACAACGCGTTGCGGTGCCGGGTCATTCCACATTTTCTGATGGCGTGAATACGCATATTGCGGCGGGATTGTGCTTCCAGCCAACGAGCCTTGCGACGACTCACCTGTCGCAACATGCGCCAGCGCCCTACTTCTGTTCTACTGCGCTTCATGTCTACAACTCTTTCTCAAACAGTGACGCCATTATAAACCCAACCCGGCTGCAAACCAGCGCTTTTACCTGGCGTTTTTATTTGCCAGATGAATCCTGATGCGTACACTCAAAACAATACGCTTTCAAAAGGATTTTTTTAACTATGACAACCTTCTACACCGTGGTGAGTTGGCTGGTCATTTTGGGATACTGGCTGTTAATCGCGGGTGTGACGTTACGCATCCTGATGAAGCGCAGAGCCGTACCCTCTGCCATGGCCTGGCTTCTGATCATCTACATCCTGCCGCTGGTGGGAATTATCGCCTATCTCTCTTTCGGTGAGCTTCATCTCGGTAAACGCCGCGCCGAGCGGGCCCGCGCCATGTGGCCCTCCACCGCGAAGTGGCTGAACGACCTTAAAGCCTGCAAGCATATCTTTGCCGAGGAGAACAGCAGCGTCGCCTCGTCACTGTTTAAGCTGTGCGAGCGCCGTCAGGGGATTGGCGGCGTTAAGGGTAATCAGCTCCAGCTGCTAACCTCGGCCGACGACGTTATGCAGGCGTTAATCCGCGATATCCAGCTGGCGCGTCATAATATCGAGATGGTTTTCTATATCTGGCAGCCCGGCGGGATGGCTGACCAGGTCGCGGAATCTCTGATGGCCGCGGCGCGACGCGGCATTCACTGCCGTCTGATGCTTGACTCTGCGGGCAGCGTGGCATTTTTCCGCAGTCCCTGGGCAGGGATGATGCGCAATGCCGGTATCGAAGTGGTCGAGGCGCTGAAGGTTAACCTCCTGCGCGTGTTTCTGCGCCGGATGGACCTTCGTCAGCACCGTAAAATGATCATGATCGATAACTATATTGCCTACACCGGCAGCATGAACATGGTTGACCCGCGCTTCTTTAAACAGGACTCGGGCGTGGGTCAGTGGGTGGATTTGATGGCGCGCATGGAGGGGCCGATTGCCACCTCGATGGGCATCGTCTACTCCTGCGACTGGGAGATAGAGACCGGCAAACGCATCCTGCCGCCACCGCCGGACGGCAATATTATGCCGTTTGAAGAGGCCAGCGGTCACACTATTCATACCATTGCTTCCGGCCCGGGCTTCCCGGAGGATTTGATTCATCAGGCGCTGCTGACGGCGACCTACTCGGCGCGTGAATATCTGATCATGACGACGCCCTACTTTGTTCCCAGCGATGACCTCCTGCACGCGATCTGTACCGCGGCGCAGCGCGGCGTGGATGTGAGCATTATTTTGCCGCGCAAAAATGACTCCCTTCTGGTGGGCTGGGCCAGCCGGGCATTCTTTAGCGAACTGCTGGTCGCAGGGGTGAAGATCTACCAGTTCGAAGGCGGACTGCTCCATACCAAGAGCGTGCTTGTCGACGGCGAGTTAAGCCTGGTGGGAACGGTGAACCTGGATATGCGCAGCCTGTGGCTTAACTTTGAAATCACGCTGGTTATTGATGATGCCGGCTTTGGCGGCGATCTCGCGGCGGTGCAGGATGATTATATCTCCCGCTCCCGCCTGCTGGATGCCAGACTGTGGGTAAAACGTCCGCTGTGGCAGAGAATTGCCGAACGACTGTTTTACTTCTTTAGTCCGTTGCTGTAAAACGTGCCCAACGATGTTAAACAGGTAGTCATCATGGAAATGGATCTGAACAATCGCCTGACCGAAGACGAAACGCTCGAGCAGGCCTATGACATTTTTCTCGAACTGGCGGTTGATAACCTCGATCCCGCAGACGTGATCCTCTTTAATTTGCAGTTCGAAGAGCGCGGCGGTGCCGAACTGTTCGACCCTTCAGAAGACTGGGCTGAGCATGTGGATTTCGACCTGAACCCTGACTTCTTCGCCGAAGTGGTTATCGGGCTGGCCGATGAAGACGGTGGCGAAATTAATGACATCTTCGCTCGCGTTCTGCTCTGCCGTGAGAAAGACCACAAGCTGTGCCATATTCTCTGGCGCGAATAATAAAAAAGGCTGCGATTGCAGCCTTTTTTATTTACTCCGACAACGGATTCCCACAGCGGTGACAATAACGCGCGTTGAGTTCATGTTCCCCCTGATGACATCGCGGACATTTGCGCTGCTGCTTGCGGCTCTGAAATGCGCTACTCATGTGCGTGGTAATCAGCCCGGTCGGAATGGCAATGACCGAATAGCCAATCAAAATCAGCACTGAGGCCACAATTCGCCCCAGCGGCGTATGGGGTGTGATATCCCCGTACCCCACGGTCGTTACGGTCACGATCGCCCAGTAGACGGACGCATTGAGCGTCATAAAGCCATATTTCGGCCCCTCAATCAGATACATCAGTGCGCCAAAAACAATCATGACAATGGCAATAAACGAATAGAACAGAATAAGCTGATGACGGGCGCTGACGATTGCGCTCCAGAATATGCGCAGTGAGGGCATAAAGCGCAGTAATTTCAGAATACGTAATACGCGAATAACGCGCATCGCTCGCCAGGCAAAGACATAGCTCAGGCTGATTTCCGGCCACAGCCACATGACGTAGAGCGGCAGAATGGTGGCTAAATCGATAAATCCCCAGAAGCTGAAAACATATCGGGCCGGGTTAGGCCAGGCAATCACTCGGAGGAGATATTCAGCGGTAAACACCAGGGTAATCGCCAGCTCAAGCCAGACAAAGACATGCCATTCGTCAAACGTCAGGTGGTATTGCGTCCCGGCACCCGATTCAATAAAGATGATAACCACGCTGAGGAGCGCAAATAAACCACATAGACCCTCGAAGCGCCGTCCGGATACCGTTTCAGGATCGAATAAAACATGATAAAGCCGCCGACGGGCTGACGTGAATAAACGCGACACAGTGACCTCGCAAAAAATAAGGGCTGACATCATGTCAGCCCTTGCGATTATAACGGGTCTACTTTCAGGCAGGAAACCGCATGTCGGAAACTGCCTTCCAGAACCGGCCGCGTTTTCGCACATTCCGGCCCGGCCATAGGGCAGCGCGTGCGGAAGACGCAGCCCGACGGCGGGTTAATCGGTGAAGGCAATTCCCCTTCCAGAAGCTGGATGGTCTTATTCTTTTCCAGATCGGGATCGGGGATCGGCACCGCCGACATCAGCGCTTTGGTGTAAGGGTGCAGCGGATTGTGGTACACCTCGTCATAGGTGCCCAGCTCCACGGCGTGCCCCAGATACATCACCAGCACGCGGTCAGAGATGTGTTTCACCACGGCCAGGTCATGCGCGATGAAGATCAGCGACAGCCCCATTTCGCGCTGCAGCTTCTGCAGCAGGTTAACCACCTGCGCCTGAATGGAGACGTCGAGCGCGGAAACCGGCTCATCACAGATAATCAGCTTCGGTTCGAGGATCAGGGCGCGCGCAATACCAATACGCTGACACTGACCGCCGGAGAACTCGTGAGGGTAGCGGTTGATGAGGTTAGGCAACAGCCCGACTTTCAGCATCATCGCCTTAACGCGATCGCGCACTTCCTGGCGAGACATCTTCGGATGATAGGTCCGCAGCGGCTCGGCAATAATCTCACCGATGGTCATACGCGGGTTTAATGACGCCAGCGGATCCTGGAAAATCATCTGGATATCGCTGCGCACGTCGCGCCACTCGTCGGGCTTCATGCCCAGCAGATCTTTACCCAGCCAGGCCACTTTGCCGTCGGTGGCTTTTACCAGACCGATAATGGCGCGCGCAAAGGTCGATTTACCGCAGCCGGACTCGCCCACCACGCCCAGGGTTTCCCCTTCATACAGGCGCAGCGTGACGCCGTCCACCGCTTTCAGGGTCTTCGACGGCTGCCAGAACCACTGTTTGCCGTCCTTGATGTCGAAATGCACTTTAAGGTCAGCAATTTCGAGCAGGACATTGCGTTTTTCATCTAATGCGTTCATACCAGCTCCTCCTGCGGCTTAAAGCAGGCGCGCAGACGGCCTGGTGCAAACTCTTCCAGCGGCGGTGCGCTATTGCAGATTTCCATCGAGTGCGGACAGCGCGGCTGGAACGGACAGCCTTTCGGCAGGCGCAGCAGGTTTGGCGGGTTGCCCGGAATGGTCAGCAGGGATTCCCCTTCCGCATCGAGACGCGGCACCGCGTTCAGCAGGCCGATCGAGTAAGGATGGGCTGGCTGATAGAACACCTCACGCGCTTTGCCGTATTCCATGGTACGACCGGCATACATCACCAGCACTTTGTCACAGATGCCCGCCACCACGCCCAGGTCGTGGGTGATCATGATAATCGCCGTGTTGAACTCACGCTTCAGCTCGTTCAGCAGGGTCATGATTTGCGCCTGAACGGTAACGTCCAGCGCGGTGGTCGGTTCGTCGGCAATCAGCAGTTTTGGCCGGCACAGCAGCGCCATCGCAATCATCACGCGCTGACGCATACCGCCGGAGAACTCGTGCGGGAACATGCGCATACGCTTGCGCGCTTCTGGCATTTTCACCGCATCGAGCATTTTGACCGACTCTTCAAAGGCTTCGGCTTTGCCCAGACCTTTATGCAGCATCAGCACTTCCATCAGCTGCTCACCGACGCGCATGTACGGGTTCAGCGAGGTCATCGGATCCTGGAAAATCATCGAGATCTGCTCGGCGCGCAGCTTGTTCAGCTCGTGCTCCGGCAGGTTGAGGATTTCACGACCGTTGAATTTCGCGGAACCGCCAATCACACCGTTAGCGGCCAGCAGGCCCATTAACGCAAAGGCGGTCTGGGATTTACCGGAACCAGATTCCCCCACGATACCGAGCGTTTCACCCGCGCGCAGGTTGAAGTTGAGATCGTTCACGGCGGTCACATCCCCGTCCGGGGTCTTAAAGGTGACGCGAAGATCTTTTACGTCCAGCAGAAGGTCGCTCCGCTGCTGCGCCTGTGGCGCGGTTGCCGTTTCAATCATTGTCATGACGGCGCTCCTTAACGGTCTTTCGGGTCGAGGGCATCACGCAGGCCATCGCCGATAAAGTTAAAACAAAACAGGGTAACGACCAGGAAACCCGCCGGGTATAACAGCAGCCACGGTGACACTTCCATTGAGTTTGCACCGTCACTCAGCAGCGCGCCCCAGCTGCTCAGCGGCTCTTGCGTACCCAGACCGAGGAAGCTCAGGAAGGATTCAAACAGGATCATGCTTGGTACCAGCAGTGAGGCATAGACCACCACCACGCCCAGCACGTTAGGAACGATATGGCGAACCACGATATTCCCGGTAGAGACACCGCCGACCTGCGCGGCTTCGATAAACTCTTTGCGTTTGAGACTCAGCGTCTGGCCGCGAACAATACGCGCCATATCCAGCCATGACACCATCCCGATGGCCACGAAGATCAACAGGATATTCTGACCAAAGAAGGTCACCAGCAGGATGACGAAGAACATAAACGGGAAGGAGTTCAGGATTTCCAGCAGACGCATCATCACCGAGTCCACTTTGCCGCCAAGGTAGCCGGACAGTGAACCGTAGAGCGTCCCGACGATCACCGCCACCAGCGCGGCAGCAATCCCGACCATCAGCGAGATACGCCCGCCGATAGCGACGCGCACCAGCAGGTCACGTCCGGAGGAGTCCGTGCCAAAATAGTGGCCAGACTCCATATCCGGCGCGCTGGACATCATGCCCCAGTCGGTGTCGAAATAGGTAAATTGCGACAGCATCGGGGCAAGGGTCACAAACAGCGCGATGATTACCAGAACCACCAGACTCGCCACCGCCGCGCGGTTGTGCATAAAGCGACGACGCGCGTCCTGCCAGAGGCTACGACCTTCCACTTCCAGTTTTTCACTGAAGTTTTCCAGCGCCTCGCTGTTTTTCTTACTCAACATCATGGCGTGCTCCAGTTAGTAACGGATTTTCGGGTCGATGACGGCATACAGCACATCGACGATAGCGTTAAAGAGAATGGTCAGCGCACCGACGAGAATGGTCAGGCTCAGTACCAGCGAATAGTCGCGGTTAAGCGCGCCGTTCACAAACAGCTGGCCAATGCCCGGCAGGCCGTAAATGGTTTCGATAACCATCGAGCCGGTGATGATCCCGACGAATGCTGGTCCCATGTAGGAGAGCACGGGCAACAGCGCCGGTTTGAGCGCGTGGCGGAAGATAATCCGACGCATCGGCAGCCCTTTCGCGCGCGCGGTACGAATGAAGTTCGAGTGCAGCACTTCGATCATTGAACCACGGGTGATACGCGCGATACTGGCGATGTACGCCAGGGATAATGCCACCATCGGCAAAATCATGAACTTTAATGCCCCGCCGTTCCAGCCGCCGCCAGGCAGCCACTTCAGCGTAATGGCAAATATCATCACCAGTAACGGCGCGACAACGAAGCTGGGTATGACTACCCCGGTCATTGCCACCCCCATTACGGCATAATCCCATTTGGTATTTTGTCTGAGCGCGGCGATGACGCCTGCGGTGACCCCGAAAACAATGGCCAGAATGAATGCCGCTGCACCCAATTTCGCCGAAACCGGGAAGCTGGACGCCACCAGATCGTTAACGGAATAGTCTTTATATTTAAATGACGGTCCAAAATCACCGTGGGCCAGCTGCTTCAGGTAATTGAAGTACTGGGTAGAGATAGGATCGTTTAAGTGGTATTTCGCTTCGATATTCGCCATCACTTCTGGCGGCAGCGTACGCTCACCGGTAAATGGACTTCCCGGCGCAAGGCGCATCATGAAGAAGGAAATCGTGATGAGAATAAATAGCGTTGGAATCGCTTCAAGACAGCGACGTAGGATAAATTTCAACATTGCCCGTACCTTCTGGCGTGTGCCTATATAATGTGACGTTGGTTAGACACCGTGGGGCGAGCACGCCCGCCCCACTCATTGCCATTAATGCTTGATAATATACAAGTTTTTAACGTAGATATTATCCATCGGGTCTTTACCGGTGTACCCACCTACCCACGGTTTCACCAGACGGGCGTTAACGTAGTAGTAAACCGGAACGATCGCGGAATCTTTATCCAGCTGCTGCTCAGCTTTAGAGTACAGTTCAGTACGCTGTGCTTCGTCAGTGGTTTTCAGCGTGTCGGCAATCAGCTTGTCAAACGCCGGGCTCTTATAGTGCGCGGTGTTGTTTGAGCTGTCGCTCAGCATGGTGTTCAGGAAGGAGGTCGGTTCGTTATAGTCCGCACACCAGCCGGCACGCGCCACGTCAAAGGTGCCCTGATGACGGCTGTCGAGGAAGGTCTTCCACTCCTGGTTCTCCAGCTTCACGTTCGCGCCCAGGTTCTTTTTCCAGATCGAGGCGACGGCGATAGCCAGTTTTTTGTGCAGATCAGAGGTGTTATACAACAGGCTGAAGGTCAGCGGCTTATCGGCGGTATAGCCCGCTTCGGCCAGCAGTTTCTTCGCTTCTGCGTTACGCTGTTCCTGCGTCTGTTTGAACCAGTCTGGCTCGGTCAGTTTTGCGCCATCGGTGTATGGAGGGGTATAGCTGTATGCCGGCAGATCGCCCTGGTTTTTCACTTTGTTCACGATGATATCGCGATCCAGTGCCAGCTTCAGCGCAGTACGAACACGTACGTCGGTGAACGGTGCTTTCTGGTTGTTGATTTCATAGTAGTAGGTGCACAGGTACGGGTCGACGTGAACTTCTTTTGGGATCTCTTTCTTCAGCTTCTGGAACAGTTCAATCGGCATGTTGTTATAGGTCATGTCGATTTCGCCGCTGCGGTAGCGGTTGACGTCAGTCACTTCGGAAGAAATTGGCAGGTAGGTCACCTGATTAATGACGGTTTTAGCGTTGTCCCAGTATTGCGGGTTACGCTCAAGCACCATACGCTCGTTGACCACCCAGTCTTTCAGCTTATAGGCGCCGTTGGTCACGATATTGGCAGGCTGGGTCCATTTTTCACCAAATTTTTCCACGGCGGATTTTGGTACCGGGGAGACGGACGGGTGAACCAGCAGCTTATAGAAGTACGGAACAGGTTCGCTCAACGTGACTTCGAAGGTATTGGCATCGATCGCTTTAACGCCCAGATCGGTGATCGGTTTTTTGCCCGCGATGATGTCATCAATATTGGCAATATGGCCATATTGCAGGTAGCTCGCATACGGAGAGGCGGTCGTTGGATTCGCCAGACGCTGCCAGCTATAAACGAAATCTTCAGCCGTGACCGGCGTGCCGTCGGACCATTTCGCATCTTTACGCAGATGGAAGGTCCAGACTTTGAAATCTTTGTTTTCCCATTTTTCTGCCACGCCCGGTGCCGGGTGGCCGTCTACGTCAGTTACCAGCAGGCCTTCGAACAGGTCGCGGTTAACGTTAGACTCAGGAACACCTTCAATTTTGTGCGGGTCAAGAGACTGAACTTCCGCACCGTTGTTACGCACCAGCGTCTGCTTCTCCGCCAGCTGAACACCTGCAGGAACGTCCGCAGCCATTGCAGCGTTTCCCGCGATTAGCGCAGTTAAAATCCCCGCCGCTACCAGATTTTTTTTTGTGATGATGGACATTGTGTTGATACTCCACTCATTATAATGACTGGCCTTCGCCAGCTGTGTAATCCCCTGTTGGGGCCTGTACAGCGCAGGAGTTTTTTTTGCTGCTGTCAGGTTCTTCTTTTACTGCTTGCTATCACCGACTTTTTTATTACTGACCGCTCGTATGGCAGTCTTGCGTCGATTCTTTACAGGCCTCCCCTGTTTGAGACCTGTTCTGGATATCCGAGATGAGAACCATATGAAAATAATTCTCATCTGATTGTTTTATGCTGCAAAATATTAGGCCGGAAAGTATCAAATGGCGTAATCGTGCGCCAATACATTTTGCAAATTTGTTAAGCAATTCTCTTTTACGGTGAGTACCGTATCGTTGAGGGCAGCCCTGCCGGACATCGAACATCACTATAAAGACATGATATTCAATAGGATAGAGAAAATTTTCTCTACAAGCGCGTCGCTGCGCTATCATCGTGTGATTTTGTACAAAAATTTAACAACTGGTTATTATTTAGCACATTCATCTAGGGGAATGTTGAAATTACTAATATCATTTCGGTTATCTCTCAGCAAGCCCCAGAGTATCATGTGAGTAAAATAACAGAGCGATCGAAGATTTTCTGCGCAGGCGGGGTAAGGCGGAATTAATAACCTATTGAAATACAAGAAATGAACATTATTAGTAGAATTTATTATGATATGTGAGCATTTCAACTTTAGTTATATGATTTGCTGATAATCACGTAAAAAAACGGAGCCGTCGCTCCGTTCTTTCATATGAAGTATTAATGCAATAATCCGGGGAAAATGCTTTTAATACCCGTGACGATGAATTCGATCCCTAACGCCATCAGCAACAGGCCCATGATACGCGTAATGACGTTGATGCCCGTCTGACCCAGCAAGCGCACCAGCCAGGGTGCCATGCGGAACACGCCCCAACAGCAGAGCGCAAAAATGGCAATAGCCACGGAAAAGCCAATCAGGTGCATCAGGCTATGATAACGCGTGCCCCAGACAATGGTTGAACTGATGGCCCCAGGACCGGCCATCAGCGGTAAGGCCAGCGGCACCACGCCAATGCTTTCGCGGATGGCGGTTTCTGACTTCTCTTGTTTATTCTGCTTATCCTCGCCCAGCTTACCGCTGATCATGGACATGGCGATGGTCACCACCAGGATCCCACCTGCAATGCGGAAAGAATCTATCGAAATCCCGAAAAGCTGGAGAATCGTGTCGCCGAGAAAAAGAGAGGTGAGCAATATGATCGCCACCGACAGGTTAGCGGTGAGGTTGGTCTTATTCCTGGCCGCCGCTGTCTGGTAACTCGTCATACTAATGAAGACAGGAATGATCCCCACCGGGTTGACCAGGGCAAACAAACCAATAAAAAATTTAAAATACGTTGGAAAATCAAAGAGCGTTTGGATCACGTTTTGCTCCGCTTATACATATGCCCTGGACTGACAATTTGTCATGAGAAATCGCGCTGAAGATACCCTTTTTATCAGCATACTTCACTTGAAATCTGTACCAAAACGTTATCATTTCAGGATGTTAAACATTTGTATAATCAATGATAGTGCCGCTTCCAATACTTACGTAATTATTTAACACTGGAAAAATCAGCACGAAATAACCCTGCTGAAAGGTATCAGCTTAGGGGAAAATTGACGCAGATCATGATTTCCGTACTCAGAAGTGAGTAATCTTGGTTACACCCCCAGGGAGGCCACCTGCCAAAAAGGGATGATGCTAAGGTAAGGCTCTTTTAGTAAATTAGTGTGCTGGTGTAGAAAGTAACTCTTTGTTTTATTTTGTGTTACGCAAGTGCTATCGGCTCTGTCTATACTGTGTGACGTATCGAGCGCTGGTTTACTAAAAGAGTTTAAACATTATCAGGAGAGCATTATGGCTGTTACTAATATCGCTGAACTGAACGCCCTCGTCGAGCGCGTGAAAAAAGCCCAGCGTGAATATGCCAATTTCACCCAAGAACAGGTTGATAAAATCTTCCGCGCGGCCGCACTGGCTGCTGCAGATGCTCGAATCCCTCTCGCTAAAATGGCCGTTGCCGAATCCGGCATGGGTATCGTTGAAGATAAAGTGATCAAAAACCACTTTGCTTCAGAGTATATCTACAACGCCTATAAAGATGAGAAAACCTGTGGCGTGCTGTCTGAAGACGACACCTTCGGTACTATCACCATCGCTGAACCTATCGGCATTATCTGCGGTATCGTTCCGACCACTAACCCAACGTCTACCGCTATCTTCAAATCACTGATTAGCCTGAAGACCCGTAACGCAATCATCTTCTCTCCACACCCACGTGCGAAAGACGCGACCAACAAAGCTGCAGATATCGTCCTGCAGGCCGCTATCGCTGCGGGTGCACCAAAAGACCTGATTGGCTGGATCGACCAACCTTCTGTTGAGCTCTCCAACGCGCTGATGCATCACCCGGACATTAACCTGATTCTGGCGACCGGTGGTCCTGGCATGGTTAAAGCTGCATACAGCTCCGGTAAACCGGCTATCGGTGTGGGCGCGGGTAACACCCCTGTTGTTATCGACGAAACTGCTGACATCAAACGTGCTGTCGCGTCTGTCCTGATGTCTAAAACCTTCGATAACGGTGTAATCTGTGCATCTGAACAGTCTGTTGTGGTTGTGGATTCCGTATATGACGCGGTTCGCGAACGTTTCGCCAGCCACGGCGGCTACCTGCTGCAGGGCAAAGAGCTGAAAGCGGTTCAGGACATCATCCTGAAAAATGGCGCGCTGAACGCCGCTATCGTGGGTCAGCCAGCCTACAAAATTGCTGAACTCGCAGGCTTTACCGTTCCGGCAACCACCAAAATCCTGATCGGTGAAGTGAAAGTTGTTGACGAAAGCGAGCCGTTCGCACACGAAAAACTGTCTCCTACGCTTGCCATGTACCGTGCGAAAGATTTCGAAGAGGCGGTAGAGAAAGCTGAGAAGCTGGTTGCCATGGGCGGTATCGGTCACACCTCTTGTCTGTACACTGACCAGGATAACCAGCCAGAGCGTGTTGCTCACTTCGGTCAGATGATGAAAACCGCACGTATCCTGATCAACACCCCTGCTTCTCAGGGTGGTATCGGTGACCTGTACAACTTTAAACTCGCACCTTCCCTGACTCTGGGTTGTGGTTCCTGGGGTGGTAACTCCATCTCTGAAAACGTTGGTCCAAAACACCTGATCAACAAGAAAACCGTTGCTAAGCGAGCTGAAAACATGTTGTGGCACAAACTTCCGAAATCTATCTACTTCCGCCGTGGCTCTCTGCCAATCGCGCTGGATGAAGTGATTACTGATGGCCACAAACGTGCGCTCATCGTGACTGACCGTTTCCTGTTCAACAACGGCTACGCTGACCAGATCACCTCTGTGCTGAAAGCGGCTGGCGTCGAAACTGAAGTGTTCTTCGAAGTTGAAGCTGACCCAACCCTGAGCGTGGTACGTAAAGGTGCTGAACTGGCTAACTCCTTTAAACCTGATGTGATTATCGCACTGGGTGGTGGTTCCCCAATGGACGCCGCGAAAATCATGTGGGTGATGTACGAGCATCCAGAAACTCACTTCGAAGAACTGGCGCTGCGCTTTATGGATATCCGTAAACGTATCTACAAGTTCCCGAAAATGGGCGTAAAAGCGAAAATGATCGCGGTCACCACCACTTCCGGTACCGGTTCAGAAGTCACGCCATTCGCGGTAGTAACAGACGATGCAACCGGTCAGAAATACCCACTGGCTGACTACGCACTGACGCCAGACATGGCTATCGTTGATGCGAACCTGGTTATGGAGATGCCGAAGTCACTGTGTGCGTTCGGTGGTCTGGATGCGGTAACTCACGCCCTGGAAGCCTACGTTTCTGTACTGGCATCTGAGTTCTCTGACGGTCAGGCTCTGCAGGCTCTGAAACTGCTGAAAGAAAACCTGCCAGCGTCCTACAACGAAGGGTCTAAAAACCCTGTAGCACGTGAACGTGTCCACAGTGCCGCAACCATCGCCGGTATCGCGTTTGCCAACGCCTTCCTGGGTGTTTGCCACTCAATGGCGCACAAACTGGGCTCACAGTTCCACATTCCTCACGGTCTGGCGAACGCCCTGCTGATCAGCAACGTTATCCGTTATAACGCTAACGACAACCCAACCAAGCAGACTGCTTTCAGCCAGTACGACCGCCCACAAGCACGTCGTCGCTATGCTGAAATCGCTGACCACCTTGGTCTGAGCGCACCGGGCGACCGTACTGCTGCCAAGATTGAGAAACTGCTGGCATGGCTGGAAAGCCTGAAAGCTGAACTGGGTATTCCTAAGTCAATCCGTGAAGCGGGCGTACAGGAAGCTGACTTCCTTGCTCACGTAGATAAGCTGTCTGAAGATGCATTCGATGACCAGTGTACTGGTGCTAACCCGCGCTACCCACTGATCTCCGAGCTGAAACAGATTCTGCTGGATACCTACTACGGTCGTGAGTTCAAAGAAGGTGACGTTGCCGCTGTGAAAACAGAAGCACCTGTCATTAAAGCTGACAAGAAAGCGAAGAAAAGCGCTTAATTGACATCAGCAGATGAAAAACCCGCCTTTATGGCGGGTTTTTTTATGTGTGAATAATAAGCCAGACGTTATTTTCTGTTGTCGTGCTGAATCGCCGTCAGCGAGCCTACAGATAGCGCTTCTTTATAATGCTTACGGCAGACCGAAACATAGCGTTCATTGCCGCCTATCACCACCTGCTCACCATCTGCATAAGGTTTTCCGGCCTGGTCAAGACGAAGTACCATACTGGCTTTACGACCGCAGAAGCAGATCGTTTTCAGTTCGACAAGTTTATCCGACCAGGCGAGCAAATACTGGCTCCCTTCAAAAAGCTCGCCGCGGAAATCCGTGCGCAGGCCATAACACAGCACGGGGATATCAAGCTCATCGACTACCTCTGACAGGGCATGGACCTGTTCACGCGTCAGAAACTGGCTTTCATCGACCAGGACACAATGAATGGGCTGCGCAGCATGTTCTGCACGAATGTCTTCAAACAGATCGGTTTTCGGGTTAAACAGCCTTGCAGGCGACGAGAGCCCTATTCTGGAGCTCACCTTCCCCGCGCCAAAGCGATCGTCAATTTCCGCCGTATAAACAACGGTACGCATCCCTCGCTCCTGGTAATTGTACGAGGATTGCAGCAGCGCGGTGGATTTCCCGGCATTCATTGCCGAATAGTAGAAATAAAGTTGTGCCATTGGCCGTAAAACCCTAATCAATGTGTAATATTCCCGATGAGTCATTGTACCATATTTTGTCTGGTCATCAGCGATGCAGCGCACAGAGGATGCAGTTCAGTACGGCGTTCAGTACCGTCTGTTTAACAAAATAACCCGTTAAAACATGAAGTAAACGCATTCAGCCAGACGACGAGGTTATAAGTTCAACCAAACATAACACTTCTTTTTATAGTGGAATCCGTGTTCTTTAAGATTCACTATTTATTAACTATTTCAGGCTTAACACCAGGGGTGAGAACTAAGGAAGGTGCGAATAAGCAGGTCATTTCTTCCCAAGCTGACTCGCTGATTAAAATTTCGCGGATCTGGGCCGATTTTTTTCCCGCAAACACATCGAATCAGCCTATTTAGGCTATT